>CALFIU010000055.1 GCA_937877455.1 uncultured Bacteroidales bacterium | reverse complement strand
ACATAAAGTATAGTTACGTTGCGTATGGAAATTGCACTTCGAATCTTAATTTAAGAAAACTTTGTTTTATCTCTGTTATATTCGGCTTAATGTTGTTTCTGTTTTATTGTTTGGTAATTACTTATAATGAAATTGTATAGGGTATGGATTATTTTTTTTATAATTTTTTTTAATTTTGCGCTATGGAAATTGTTTTTCTTGGAACGGGTACTTCGCAGGGTGTGCCTATTATTGGGTGTAATTGCGATGTTTGTAAGTCTAATGACCCACACGACAAGAGATTGCGTAGTTCTGTATTGGTAAAAATCGATGATGTTACAATAGTTATTGATACAGGACCAGATTTTAGAACGCAGTTTTTGCGCGAGGGTATTGAACAACTTGATGCTGTGTTTATAACTCACCCACATCGCGATCATTTGGCTGGGTTGGACGATATACGCGCTTTTAATTTTATTTATAAAAAACAAATGCCTGTTTATGGCAATTCTAATACGTGTAAGCAGATAAGATACGAGTTTTTTTATTCGTTTACTACGCCTCGTTATCCTGGTGTACCCGATATTGATTTGCATGAAATTGTTGACACATCAAAGCCCTTTTATATTAAAGGTGTGGAGGTAATGCCGATAAATGTTTTGCATTATAAAATGGAGGTGCTTGGATTTAAGATTGGTGGTTTTTCGTATATTACAGATGCAAGTTATATTAGCGATGTTGAACTTGAAAAAATAAAAGGGGCAAAAATTTTGGTTATCAATGCGTTAAGACAAAAAGAACCGCATTTAGCTCATTTTATTTTGCCACAGGCCTTGGAAATTATTGAAAAAACATCGCCTCGTGTGGCATATCTTACGCATGTATCGCATAGTATGGGATTTTATAGTGATGTTGAAAATCTTCTTCCAAAAAATGTTCACTTGGCGTATGATGGGTTGAAGTTGAAAATTGAAAATTGAGAATTTAAAATTGAAAATAAAAAACACCAATATTTGTGGTAAAATATTGGTGTTTTTTTGTGTTTGTGTGTGTTAAAAACCTTCTGGACGTTTGAATGCAAATATTGAAGGTGATGTTGAGTGTTTTGGTAATCCTATTTCTTCTCCGTAACTGCTTACAATGTCTCCGTTGTTGTCCATACCTACAAAAATGGCATCTTTTGTTAATAAAAGTGCTTCTGCCATTCCAAAGTCAGCTGTGTAGATGTGTTTTTTACCGTTGTTGGAATATTTTCTAAAACTATAACTTTTACTTTCCTTGGTGGTTACATTAATGCGTCGTACAAGGCAGTTGGCACGGTCGATGAAATAAAGATAGCCATTCTCGTAGTGGCAATCGGATATATCGCCATCGTCGGGTAGTACAACGTCATCGAATGGTGTGGAGAATTTTTTTTGTTTTACGTCGTAAACGTATATTCGTCTTGGTTCGCGCTCTTTTGTAAAATAGATAATATCGTTTTGACTATCGCACGCAAATCCTTCGACGCCTGTGTTGGCTATTCCCCATAGTTCCATATCTTCGCCAAGGCTTTTAAAGTCGCTTGGAAAAATGTCAAATTTGCCTTTGGCGTTTTCGTAGTAAATTATGTTGTTGGTTTCTTCTGCTACCATAAATTTACCTTTGTAAATATCTATTGCTTCAATATCGCAGTCTTTGGTTTTGTAGTCTGGCCCTTTGTGAACGAGTTTTATATAGAATTTTCCGTTGGACGCTGTGTCTATTGAATATATATCTGTGGTCCACATTTTATCTGCTATGGCAAAGATGGAGTCGTTGCGTGAGCAAAAACCGCTGAGGTCGAATCGCATTTTTGATTGTTCGCAGTTGTTTTCTCCGAGAGTATATATGCTTTTGGGGTGTAGAAGTTCCAGTTGCTCAAAGTTTTTGTTATCTGCAAATTGTTTTTGAGCTGATAATGTGTGGAATTTCATGTAGTTGAGCCGTTTTACAAATCGTGGCTTATTATCTTCTGAAATTTTGTTTTTCGATTTTTTGGCAAGTTTATCTGGCCATGCGTAAATTTTTTCGGAGTTTTCTGGGACAAAAAAAGCTGCGGAGATTAATTCCGCACTATCGAGCGCATAGATTACATTGCCTTTGAATTGTGTGCCAACGAGTTGGGTGGCTGGTAGCAACGGATAATCGAATATGTATTTGTTTAAAAATACACAATCGCTTATGGTTGTTGCTACAACGCTATCGGCTGTTTTTTTTCCAATTGTTAATTGATGTGTAATTACATCGTTTAGTGAGAGTTGTTTTGCTTCTAACGGTGCTATTGCTGTTGAAACACATTTGTATTTAGGAGTTGGCAATGGATTTTTGCATGCTCCTACTAATAGCATGGCTGCCATTGATAGCAGAATTGTAATTTTAAATTTCATGTTGTTTTTTGTTTGGTGTATATTGCAAAGGTAATGGTTTATATTGATAAAAAAAAACATTTTTTGTAATAATTGGCTTAACCCAATATAGAAAAAATGTTGAAACGTGTGTATAAAAAATGGGTTATTCAAAGTGTAACGAAATCATAAAACCGTTGGTTTTTAATGATTTTATTGTTTGGCAATATTCTGTAGCATCGTGATTGCATACATCGAAAATGCCTTGTCGATATTTTATTTCTATTGATAGTTTAAAATATTGGAGATAGAAATCAAATCCAGCACCAAGTTCTGTCACCGGGTCGAATTTTTCTAATTTTATAATCGGTTGGTCGTCAGATATTTTGTTTTTAGGATCTTTACCAGCTGCGAGGTCATATCGGGGATTACCGCCTATAATCATATATGGAGAAAAGTTGTTGATTCGTGCGGCTCTGTATTTAAACATAACAGGAAATTCTAAAACGGTACTTGTTATTTGTGCCGTTTGTTTGTACATTGTTTTTGTTGACTTGTCTAATATGTGGAAGATAATATCTCGTTGATTAAAACTTAGGTTAAACATCATTCTTAGGTCGATATAGTTGCAAAGTCTAAGACTTGATATTGGACCTAAGTGAAAACCAGTATAACTTTGAGGTTCAATGCCGTATATATTACCTTTTGAAAAAAAATCGTCGTTATGCTCTGCTTTGAAATTGAGGTTGTTGATGCCAACAGTAAAACCAAAATGCCAAGTTTTTTGGTCGTAGTTTGGTAAATTTTTCATTATAACCCTTTGTGCTGTGGCTATATTGGTAATAAGTAATAATATTATTAAAATGTAATTTTTCATTGTATTTCCTGTTTATATTTATAAACAGATTTTGTTTGTTTTTATTGTCCAATTATCAATTTTCAATTTTGAATTTTGAATTTTGAATTTTCAATTTTCAATTATTTCACCCCCCAATAAATAGCTGCAATACCGAGAGATAGCCATTTGAAACCTGTTTTTTGGTATTTGCAATTGTTCATTATTTCAACAAACCTTTGACCGTATGGGAAATTTTCTACCGATTTTGGAAGATATTTGTATGCAGAATCGTCTTTGCTTATTTTTTTGCCTATAAAAGGCAGTATTTTGTGAAAGTATAAGTCGAAAATTGACTTAACAATTGGGTTTGGTGGTTCGCTGAGTTCAAGAACAACGAGAGTTCCTCCTGGTTTTAAAACTCTTAATATTTCTGATAATCCTGCTGGTATGTCGCAAAAGTTTCTAACTCCAAAACTAATAGTTGCTGTGTCGAACGTGTTGTCGTCGAAAGGCATGTCTAAAGAATCGGCTTTTTGAAAAACGATGTTGTTTAGTTTTTTTTCTGATGCTTTTTGTTTGGCTATGTCGAGCATTTTTTGCGATATATCTATTGCTGTTATCTTTGCGTTTGTTTTTTCTGCTTCGAGAATAGAAAAATCGCCAGTGCCTGCAGCAATATCAAGTATGGTGTTTGGGTTGTTTTTTGTGGCTATTTTTATTGCTTTGCGTCGCCAAATTTTGTCTATGCCAACGGTTAGAGAATGGTTTAGAAGGTCGTATTTGGGTGCGATGTTGTCGAACATATTTTCTATTTGTTCGCGTTTCGACTTGTTGCTTCCTTCGTATGGTGTTATGGTTTGCATTTTTTAGTTTTTATAATTTCCATTGAGTAGTTCAAACCCAAGATTTTCAAATTCGCTCTTGTCGTAAAATACGTTTTTTGTATCAATAGTTTTGAATGGTATTATTGATATATTTATTTCGGAGGATGAACCTTCGCATTCGCGAATTAAATATGCCATTGGTTGTCCGTTGTTGGAAAAAAGCAAGCGTCGTTCTTCTTGAAATATGGAATAACCATAATCTTCGAGTTGTTCACCGTGTCGTATGTAGTTTACCTGTGTAAGCAAAAGTTTTGGTTGAGAATGTGTATCAAAATAGTATGTATATTGTTCTTTTTCAAATAATTGACTTACTTTACCTTTGGTAAAATCTATTTGGGTTAATCCATCGGCTTTTTTTATTGTAAAAAATTTGAAGTTCTCGTAATTTTCGAGAAAAATGGTATCCGTGGAGGTTTCGGGATATTCAATGTAGTAGTTGTTTGGGTTTTTTATAAGCTCAGTTTTTGTTGCGTTAATGTTTTTTAGAGTTTTTTCAAAAACTGATATTATAGAATCGCTTTGCAACTTTGGCTGGTTTTGTTTTTGTTGAGCGTTGGCTGCAAAATTGATAATTATTATGTTAATTATTGTTAAAAACTTTCTCATTTACTCTAATTTTTTGGTGGCATCATTGCCTGTTGCAGATTTTTTTGTTTAATTTCTATGTTGTGCTGTATTGGGTCTTGTTGTTGTCCCTCTTTTGTAGTTGTTTTTTTATCTTCTTGAGGTTCTGCAACTTCGCGTTCAATACCAAAACGCCGATTACGCAATATCATTCGCAACAACGATACTACATACTCCAAATTTACTGCCACATTTTTGGGTAATTGTAGCGATGGTATATCGTTGAGTACTATCATATTTTCTCCCGACTTGTTGGCTACGTGAAAAACTCTGCCTGTTCCAACTGTTTTTTCTGGGTTATCTATAAATTTGAAATCAATATTTTGTATATCGTTGCGTATGGATGTGATGTCTTGAAAATAAAATTCGTTGGTTGTTTCGTTGTTTATGCTGTTATCCAACCAATTATAGTTGCATTTGTATAGGCTTATGTAGTGTTTGGTAAGTGCGAGTATTTGCACTCTCCAAATAGAATATAGATAGGTTGTATCGCTGTTGCCGCGTCGGAGTATTAGGTTTGACGGTATGCCAGGTACTTCCCAAAATATTGGAACGGGTATGATGATAAAGTTTTCGGGTTTGATGTCCGAAATATTCAAACATAGATTTTCTATGGCTTTGGGTTTTACGGTTTCTTTTAAATCTTTTATTAGCCAATAGAGCATTTGTTCTTCTAAAGGTCGTTCTGAATAGAGTTTTTTGGCTTTGAAATATGGCATTAGAAATTGGTAGAAGTTCCAAAATGCGAAAACAAAACACATTGTGCTAAAAATTATAGTTGGAATGGCACTTTTTAGGTAGAAAATAAGCACTATTCCCATAAAAATTCCTATGTAAACCAGCAATATACGTCCACTTGTCCACGATGGAAATTCCACGTGTCCTACTTTGAAATAGTTGTTTATTAGGCGGCGACGTGTTGCTTCGTCAATTACTTTTTTACCGAGTCCGCTGGCTGGTTGTTGTTCTTCCATTGTTATGTATTTAATTTTTATGTAGTTGTAATCAAAACTTATAAAAGCATTTTGTTATAATGTTTTATTGCTTTTATTTGTTTTTTATATACTACATTACTTTGTTTTTGTTGTACGTTTTTGCGCGTTAAAATTACTTAAATTAAATTAAATACGGAAATTTTTTGCCCTTTTTGATTTATAATGTTAAAATCGGCTGCTCTTGTTATGTATAGTTCGTTGTAATTGCCATCAAAAATACACCCTTGGGCATCGTAGTTTTTTATACCAGAAAAACCTGTTAGATCTCCAATATTTTCGATGCGATAATTAGTGTAGTAGTCGGTAAAATCTTCAATATTGATTTTATGCCGTCTTATTCCTATGTCGATGGTGTAGTTTCCTTGTTGACTTTTGACTGTAAGATTGGTTATTTTAAGGTCGTATGCGTTATCTTTGACGTTGAGTGGTATTTGGTAATAGTAGTTGGTGTTTGTTTCGCCTTTATGCTCTGCATAACAAAGCAGTATGTTTAATATTGCAACGAAGTTTAATTTGCGAGTTAATGTTCGCTCATTATCATCAGCCATAGCTCCGCTTTCTATAAGTATTGATGATGTGCCGAGCCGTGTGAATGTGTCGCCGAATGAGTTAGGGGTGTATTCATCGCTGTAGCGGCCTATTCTGCCAGGTATAAATTGGTGTAAACTATTGGCTGTTTGGCCTATTAGATGCATGGCAGTGTGTCTAACGTTGTTTTCTTCCCTACTTGTGTTGTAGGCAGGGGAAAGAAATGCCATTGCTGTTTGACAGCCTCCTGCTCCTGCTGTATAGTATAGTTCTTGATCGTGTAGATTGAGTGCAACTTGTGGCTTAACCTCGTTCCATAAGTTCATAAGAAGGTTTGATTCTGGAGCAACAAGTTTTGTAGCATCGCGATTTAGGTCTATTCCTTGGGCGTTGCGACGGTCAAAACGCTCTGCACCATCGGGATTGAGCATGGGAACAAAACAGATATTGAGGTTGTTGAGAATTGTATTCCTAATTTCTTGCGTTGAATCATTGGAAGACGATAAAAAATTAAAAATGTCGGCTAATGCAAGGGTTGCGGTGGGTTCGTTGCCGTGCATTTGACTCCAAATTAATACTTTTTTGTTTTTTGTTTTTCCACATCGTAATGTGTAGATTTCTCTGCCTTCAAACGATTTGCCAATAATTTTTGTGTTAAAAAAATTACCATTAAGATGTTTTTCTATCATTGCAATGTATTGGCAGTGTTTAAACTGTCGATGCGTTATTTTGTTGTCGAAAAACTTTTCGTAACTTAAAAATAACTGTTTTGCCGTGCTATTGTAGTCCATTTTTTGTAATAAAAAAGATGCCACTCCTTGAAATAATGTCAGAGAGTGGCATTGGTTTGTTTTACAAAATGTTTTCTATAAAACTTTTAGTGTCTTGTTCTATTGTTGTAGGGTTTGTAACACTTTTTACGTATGCTGTGCCAATTATTGCCCCTGATGCGTATTGACATGCAGTTTGGAATGTTTTATGGTCTGAGATTCCAAATCCTATCATTCTTGGATTTTTAAGATTTAGTTTTTTTATTCGGTTGAAATACTCGAGTTGAGCATCATTCATTCCTGCTTTGCGTCCTGTTATGCTACTTGACGATACCATGTAGATAAAACCCGATGAATTGTTGTCGATTTCGTGGATACGTTCATCAGAGGTTTGTGGAGAAATTAAGAAAATGTTGTGTAAGTTGGCTTTCTCAAATTTCTCTTTGTATCTTAGTTGGTATTCTGCCATTGGAAGGTCTGGCAATATAATGCCATCAATTCCTATTTCTTGACATTTCGCAATAAATTTGTCCATACCGTAATGTAATACTGGGTTTAGATAACCCATCAATAACACTGGTATTTCGGTTATTTTTCTAAGGTCTTGGAGTGTTTCAAGCAATAGAGGTAGCCCCATACCATTTTTAATTGCATGGGTTGATGCAGCTTGTATTACAGGACCATCGGCCATTGGGTCTGAAAATGGCATGCCAAGTTCTATCATATCAACACCGTTGTTCGACAATGCTTTTATCATTGGTAGAACGCTGTCTTTTGATGGGTATCCTGCTGTGAAATATATGGAAAGTATTCCGTTTTTTTTGTTGTTAAACAACTTATCTATTCTGTTCATTTGAATTTTAGTTAATTTTTTGAAAACGCTTTTATATATGTCTCCATGTCTTTGTCGCCGCGTCCCGAAACTGTTAATACAACGTTATCATTGGGGTTGAATTTTATTTTGGGTAATGCGGCTAATGCGTGAGCCGATTCCAATGCAGGAATTATACCTTCTAATTTTGTACAAAGCATAGCCGCATCAAGGGCTTCTTGGTCTGTGGCATTTAAGATGGTAGCTCTTCCAGATTTGCTAAGCCATGTGTGCAAAGGTCCAATGCCTGGATAGTCTAAACCTGCCGAAATGCTGTATGGCTCAACTATTTGTCCGTTGTTATCCTGCATTAGCAATGTGCGGCTACCGTGAATAATGCCTTCTTCTCCTTTGGCTATTGTAGCGGCAGTTTGTCCCGATTCTGTTCCGAGTCCAGCGGCTTCTACTGCCACAAGTTTAACGTTTTCATTGTCAAGAAAATGGTAAAAACTTCCTGCAGCATTGCTACCACCGCCAACGCAAGCTATTACGTAATCGGGATTTTCTTTGCCTGTTTGTTTTATAAATTGTTGTTTTATTTCTTGGCTTATCACCGATTGCAGTTTTGCCACCATATCGGGGTAGGGGTGTGGACCAACTACGCTACCTATAATATAAAAGGTGTTTTGTGGATTGTTAATCCAATCTCTTATAGCCTCGTTGGTTGCGTCTTTGAGTGTGCCATTTCCCGATTCTACTGGCACAACTTCCGCTCCGAGCATTTTCATGCGTTGTACGTTGAGATGTTGGCGTTGAGTGTCAACCTTACCCATATACACAACGCATTTCATATTCATTTTTGCACATACTGTGGCTGTGGCAACGCCGTGTTGTCCTGCTCCAGTTTCGGCAATAATGCGTGTTTTGCCGAGTTTTTTAGCTATAAGTATTTGTCCAAGTGCGTTGTTGAGTTTGTGCGCACCGGTGTGTACAAGATCTTCGCGTTTTAAGAAGATGTTGGCGTTGAAATATTCACTTAGCCTTTGTGCATAGTAGAGTGGGGTAGGGCGACCAGCATAGTCGTTAAGAAGATTGTTAAATTCTTTCTTAAAGTCCTCACTGTCAATTATTTGTTGATAGTTGCGACGAAGTAGTTCTACGTTTGGATAGAGCATTTCAGGTATAAAATCTCCTCCCCAGTAGTTGCCATAGAAACCGTCTTCTGATACTGAATATTTTGACATTTCTTTTGTGATTTTTATTTGCTTAATTGTAATTTAAATTGTTCTACTGCTTTAATGTCCTTTAGTCCAGGACTTATTTCAAATTTGCTATTTATGTCAATGGCATAGGCGTTGATACAACTTTGTTTTAATGCAATTGCATCGTTTGGCATAATACCACCGCTTAAAAAATACGGTGTGGTGTGGTTGTAGTGTTTTAATATTTGCCAATTGTATTTTGTTCCGTTGCCGCCAACTTTTTCTCCTTTTGCATCAAATAGAAAAAAGTCTGTATTGTATTCTTTTGTTATACCAAAATTAAAATCGTTGTCAACGGCAAAAGCTTTGATTGTAGTAACGCCTAATTTTTTAACTTCGGAGCAAAACTCTGGTGTTTCATTGCCGTGAAGTTGTATGCAGTTGACATTGAATTTTTTTATTATTGTTGCAATTTCGTCAAATGGCTTGTTTACCACTACTGCCACACGGTTGATTTCTGTTGGAACCGAAAGTATTATTTCTGGTTCGAGAATGTTTCGCGGCGATTTTGGGTAAAATATAAATCCAATGTAATCAGGTTTTATACTAATCAGTTGCTCAAGGTTTTGCCTATGAGCCATCCCGCAAACTTTTAGTTTATACATTTTTGTCGGGCAAAAACAAATTTAACCTATCAATAAAATTTTTACATGCGATGCCGGGAGTGCTTTCTTGCATGAAAGTTTGTCCAATTAAAAAACCTCTAAATCCAACTAAACGCAAATCTGAAATTGTAGCAGGTTCTGAAAGACCGCTTTCCGAAATTTTAAGAAAGTCTTTTGGTAAAATTTCACCTAATTTAAAACTGGGTGTTGTATCTACTTTAAAATCAGCAAGATTTCTGTTGTTGATGCCCACCATATCTACGTTGTAGGTTAGGCGGTCGAGTTCTTCATCGTTATGAATTTCCAAGATGGATTCTAATCCAAGTTTTTTTGCAGTGGTTGCAAGATTTTTTACTTGTTGAGGGCTTAGCAGGGCTGCTATTAGTAAAACAGCATCGGCACCAATGGCTTTGGCTTCGATTATTTGATATTCGTCAATTACAAATTCTTTACGAAGTATTGGAAGTGTTGTTACGCGGCGTGCAGCCATAACATCGTTTGGTGAACCACCGAAATATTCGCTATTGGTAAGCACGGATAATGCCGATGCTCCTGCGCGTTGATATGCCGAACATACGGTTTCTGGGCGTGCATTTTGGTTTATCCACCCTTTTGATGGCGATTTGCGTTTAAACTCTGCTATTATTCCTGTTGGACTTTGTTTGAGTGTTTCGCGTAGTGATATAGTTTTACGGTTAAAGAATTCGGATTTTTCTAAGCTTTTGATGCTTACGTTTTTTTTACATATTTCCAATTCTTTGGCCTTTGCTGCTGCTATTTCTTCTAATATGTTCATTTTTAATGGTTTTGAGGTTTGCAATTAATTGATAAATGCAGTTTCCAAATTTACTATTCTGTTTTCAAGTTCAGAAATTTTGTTGCGTAAAAATTTTATTTCTGTTTGTGCAGGGTCTTCTTTTACCCAATTTTCTATCATTTTGTAACCCAATGGTGTTAGGATACTTTCGGGGTGAAATTGTACACCTTGAACGTCGTATGTTTTGTGTTTTAGTGCCATTATGCGTCCTTCGTTGTCTTCTGCTGTTATTTCAAGGCATTCTGGTAATCCTTCTTTGTCAACAATCCATGAGTGATACCTTCCTGCTTCAAATTCGTGTGGTATTCCTTCAAATATATCTGATTCAATGTCAGTTCTGTATATTTTTGTTGCTACACCGTGGAATACTTGTTTGGTGTTTAGTAGTTTTGCACCAAACACTTCTCCAATAGCTTGTTGTCCTAAACATACTCCCAAAAGTCTTTTCTTGGGTGCAAAAACTCTAATTATCTCTTTTAACAACCCAGCTTCGTCGGGTATTCCTGGTCCGGGGGATAATACAATTGCATCGTATTTTTCAAGTTGGTTTATTTTAACTTCGTCGTTTCTATAAACGTCTATTTTATCGCCTGTTATTTGTCGTAAATAATGTACGAGGTTGTATGCAAACGAGTCGTAATTGTCTATCAACGTTATTTTCATTTTTTTTTCGTTTTTTTTTGTAAAAAAAATAATTTAAATAGTTTCGGCTTTTAAAATTGCCGATTTAAGAGCTCCAAGTTTGTTGTTTACTTCTTGAAGTTCGTTTTCTTCTACCGAAGCAGCAACTATTCCTGCTCCACCTTGATAAAATAGTGTGTTGTTTTTTGATAAAAACGAGCGTATCATTATGGCGTGGTTTACTGTTCCATCAAACCCGATGTAGCCAATGCATCCTGCGTAATAACTCCGTCCTTGTTTTTCGTATTTGTCTATTAGTTCCATTGCTTTTACCTTTGGCGCACCAGAAAGTGTTCCAGCAGGAAAAGTGTCTGCCAATATTTGTATTGGGTTGGCGTTTGGTTCAAGGTCTGCTGTTACGTCAGAAACAATGTGTATTACGTGGCTGTAATATTGTAATTGTTTAAGTTTTTCTACTTTGACGTTAAACCCAGTGCGGCTAAGGTCGTTTCGAGCCAAATCAACAAGCATAATGTGTTCTGCGTTTTCTTTTGGGTCGGCGGCAAGTCTGGCTGCTATTCTGCGGTCTTTTTCATCATCACCAGTGCGACGCATTGTTCCAGCTATTGGGTTAATTATGGCTTTGCCTTCTGAAACGCGAATTTCGGCTTCAGGCGACGAACCAAATATGTGATAGTTGTTATAGTCGAAGTAAAAAAGGTATGGCGATGGGTTTATTTGGCGAAGAGCGCGGTAAACGTTAAAGTCATCGCCAGTAAATTGTTGAAAAAACAATCTCGAAAGCACAATTTGAAAAACATCTCCTCTAAAACAATGTTTTTTGCCTTCGGATACGAGTTGCATGTATTCGCTATCGGTGATTGTTGATTTTTCTTGACCTGCTGTTTTAAACAATCCTATTTTGAAATCTCGATTAAAAAGCTCGGGAACGAGGTTCTTTATTTGTGATGTTTCTGTGTCAAAAATGTTTTCGGTTAGTGTTAACGTGTTTTTAAAGTGGTTGAATGCTATTATGTATTTGTAAAAACGATAACATATTTCGGGTATATGTTCGTCTGCGAGATCTTTTTTGGTAAGTTTTATGTTTTCAAAATATTGTACTGCGCCAAATCCACAATAACCAAATAATCCGTTGACTGGAGCTTTACCTATGGCTAAAAAACTTTTTGTAAATTCGTTAAGTTTGTTAGGCACTGTAAATTTGTCTGTTACTTTTGTTTCTGACGTTTCTCCATCGGGATATTGTATTTTTATGTTGAAGTCTTCTACGAGAAATTCGGCTTTGGGCATAATGCCTATAAATGACATACTGTTGTCGGCATTATGGTAGTCGCTACTTTCGAGAAGTATCGAATTGGGATATTGTTCCCTTATTTTCAAGAATATGCCGATTGGTGTTAGTAGGTCGGCTGCAAATTCTTGTGTTACGGTTTTAAACTGTATTGTTTTCATTATTTTTTTATGGTTTAACAAAAAAACGGATTGCCGTGTGAGCGACAATCCGTTTTTTTTATTTTATTAATTTGTTTGCGTACGGCGATATGCTCACTTAATTTTTTTTAAGCGACAACCACCACCAATATTTGTTAATTGCAAACATGTTTTATTTGTTTATTTTGTGCAAATGTAAAAATAATTTTTTAGATAAAAATATTTTTGTGAATTTTTTTTATAAAATTTAGCAAAAAGACAATCTAAAGTTGTTCTGCTATTTTTTTGCGAATATTTTGGGTTACTTTTACTATTTGCATCATTTGCTCGTCTGAAACTGTTATTTCTGTATGTTCACCTTGAGTTGTAATGCTTTGACCATCAACTATTTCGTGTTGATCTTCGCCTTCTATTGTTTCTATGGTTATATTTTCCATAGCGTTAACCAAATCTTTTAGGTTTGCCACAAGTTTAACGTAGTCTGGGTCGCTTTTTATAAATTTTACCAAAACACCGAGCAAGTTGGCGAGAATTGGCTTTTGGCTTGCGATAAAGTCTTTAAGTTGTTTGTTTTGTTTTTCTTGATAAACATCGCAGGCTAAGTAAAGGCTTTCGAGCCAAACTCCTGTAACCATAAGTGCGCTAAGGTTGCTACGGTCGTTTTGACGTAAGTATGCGTCCATGTTGAAATAACTTTGTACCGAAAGTATCAAAAGGCTATCAAGGTTGTCGCTGTTGGTGGCTATGTTTTTTAATGTGCTAAAGTCGAAAAACTGACCTATTTTGAGTTGGTCGCTTAGTTGACGTATGTTTACAAGATAGTCTATTACGTCCCTACTTTGATTATATACATTTAAGTAACCTAAGTCGGCACAATAAACACCGAGGCCTAAGGCTTTTTTAAAATTGGTTTCAAAATTTTTGGCTGCATCTTTTGGAAATAGGTATTTTGTACGGTAAGGCACGTTCATGTTTTGAATAATAGCTGCCATTTCCACTGGAGATGGAAAACTTTGTATCATGTCGCCTATATCCGCGATATTAAGAGAATCGTATCTGTTTATGAAATCTTGATCGAGACCATAATCGGCGTAGTTTATCTGCACCATTTGTCCCGATTTGTAGCCGTCGTTATCGGAGTTTTCTCCATTGTTGTTGGTGTTACCACCGCCAGCGCAGCCTGCAAATACTAATAATGACGCTGCTACTAATGCTGAGTGTAATATTGTGTTCATATTCCTTGTGTTTTATTTAGCAAATTAAATAACTTATTGCAAATAAAAACTATTTTTTTTATTTTTTTAACATATAACTACAAAAAATGTTTAATTTATAAAAAAAACTCAATTCCATTGGTTGTTTTTGGGTGTTTAGACTGTTAAAATTGTCATAAAACAAAAAATCAATAAAAACATTATTGCTATGAAAAAAATATTATTTTTTGTTTTTTCGGTGTTTATGT
Organism: uncultured Bacteroidales bacterium; assembly: GCA_937877455.1. GTDB lineage: Bacteria > Bacteroidota > Bacteroidia > Bacteroidales > UBA3824 > UBA3824. Next base: position 67,044 of record CALFIU010000055.1, on the reverse strand, counting down.
GTTTGTCGGTGGCAGCACAAACAGAGGTTAACAAGAAACTTATGCAAAACCTCAAAAATGAGTTGTCTGACATTTCGCAAAAAAAGATAGAAATAAAAGACATTGCTTTTAATGCTGATGGGCATTGGTTGATTATTTTTGGTGATATTGGCTATTCTTATAGTTATTTACCAACGCCAATAGAAGATCTTTTGGGAAAACTTAACAGCGAGGGAACACAGATAAATTCGGCTTGTTTGCTTTCTGATACAAGTTGGGTTTTGTTTTATGGTGATGGTAAATATTCTTCGGTTGGTTTGCCGCAAGATATTGCTAACGAACTTTCGCGTGTTAAATCTAAGGGAAAAGTTTGTGGTTTAGCTGCAAAGGGTGGTGCAAGTGTAGTTCGTTATGGTAATAACGGGTTTGCTGCCAAGTCTGCCCCATCGTCTATGTTGAAAAAACTTGCCGAAATCAATAAAAGACATGTTAAAATACGTGATATTCAGTTTGTTGGTAGTGGTAACGGTTGGATTTTGCTTTATGGAGATAAAGGCTTGGCATTTCAAAATTTGCCAGAAGGTCTTGCCGAATGTCTAAAAAATCATGTTAAAAAAGGTAGAAAGGTAAATATTGTACGCTCGTATGGCGATTATTGGATTGTGGTGTATGATGGTTACAAAGTGGAAACTAATATTTAACATTTTTTCACTAAGGGGAATATTTATTTTTTGTGTCATATATAGAAGACTGATACTTTATAATGTGTTTTTTTTAGGGGAGTTCCGCAACCTTCCCAAAAATTTTTAAGTGTTTATTTTTAAGTGTTTTTTGAGTTTTTTTAGTTTTTTTGATGAGAAATGCCCGGTCTGAGTTTTACTTCAGACCGGTTTTTTTGTCTTTATTAATAAAATGTTCAAATACATTGGATTAATTTTGCATGGCAGATAAAAAAAATTAAACGATTTTGATATTGGGTTTTCTTTTTTTTGTTATATTTGAAATCGTAAAAAAATAATCTTTTTATGCGCAACTTTTTGATTGTTATATTTTTAACAATGTTAAATCTTTGTTTGTATATACCATGTACAGCAAAGGATATGTTGTTTAATGTTTCTTTTGAATGTTGTGATGCAGTTGGATTTGTTGAAAAAATAGATAATAATTTTTGTTATAAGGCTGTTGAATTGGCAAATTTTGTTTCTTTAAACAAAATACCAGAAGACCATAAACCTCAGTTAAGCACACAGACACAGATTTCTTCTGATATGATAGATAGGCAAAGAACTATTATTATTGTGTTTATAATTGGAGGATTTATTATTGTTGGTTTTATGGCAGTGCTTTATGTAATGTTAAAAAAAATAAAGAAGATAAATACGCAGCTTGAAACCAAAAATGCTGAGATTGAGCAACAAAAGGCTATTGTTGAGGTTAAAAATAATCAAATAACCGATAGCCTTAATTATGCCAGAAAAATTCAAGATTCAATACTTGTTCCTGAAGAAAAAATACGCCAATGGATGCCACAAATGTTTGTGTATTATCAGCCAAAAGATATTGTAAGTGGCGATTTTTATTGGTTTTCTAAATTTGAAAATAAGTATGTACTTACGGCTATAGATTGCACTGGGCATGGTGTACCTGGTGCATTTCTATCTATGATTGGCAACACATTGTTGCACGAGATTGTAAACATAAAACATGTTTTTAAACCCGATCAAATATTGGCGATGCTTCATACAGGACTTATGCTTGCACTTAATCAGCATGAAGATTCCGACAGCGAAGATGGAATGGATATGAGCCTTTGTACCGTTGATAGCAAATTGCATAGATTTCAGTTTGCTGGTGCAAAAAACAATCTCTATGTTGTTCAAGGCGATAAACTTAAAGTTTTAAAAGCAAACATATATTCCATAGGTGGACGTCCGTTGCGTCCTGATATGAAAGTAGAATTTACGTCTTATGATTTTATGTATGATGATGACACCTCTATATATATGTTTTCTGATGGATATATGGATCAGTTTGGTGGCGCAGAAAACGAGAAGTTCAACACCATGAGATTTCGAGAGATGATACTCGCCAATCGCAATTTGCCTATGGAGCAACAAAAACAAGTAGTTGCCGAAACCATGGCTAATTGGAAGGGCAATCGCCAACAAATTGATGATTTCCTTGTTTTGGGTGTAAGATTAAAAGATTTGGTTGTTGATGAACCAAAACAAATTGAAAATTAGTTTATTAACCTTTTTGTCTAAACATAAATTCTTTTTCTTCTTTGGTTAGGCTATCATATCCCGATTTTGATATTTTGTCGAGTATTTGGTCAATTTTGGCTTGTCGAGCGGCATCGTTATTGCTATAATCGGCATCTGTTGTACTTACATAATGCTCTTTTTTCTTTTTGGCTTCTTGACTGCGACGGTAGCTTACTTTCATCTTTTTAGAACCACCAAGTTGTTGAAAAAATGCTACTATTTTGTCCATAATTTTGTTGAAACCATTTGTTATGTCTTTGCCTTTTTTTATTTCTACGGCAAACAATAGTCCAATAATAGCACCTCCAATGTGAGATATGTGTCCGCCTGCGTTGTCGCTCATTATGCTCATTACGTCAAAGGCTATGTAGAAAATACCAAGCCATTTGAGAGAAATGGGTATTATGCCAAAAAGTAATACTTTAAAGTCGGGTTTATAAACGCAAAGTGCTATTACAATTGCTGTTACTGCTGCCGATGCTCCGATACATGTTGATAGAAGTAGGGCAGGTCTAAAAACCGGGAAGATATTGTAACTTATGATGTAGAGTGCTGCTCCTGCAAATCCTCCAAGTATATATAGGGCAAACATTTGCTTGCCATTAAAAAAACTAAAAAACATTTGACCAAGGAAATATAGCCATAGCATATTGCCCAAAAGATGCCAAAAACTTTCGTGTGTAAACATATATGTTATTGCTGTCCATGGTTTTAAAATGAGCGATGGTAAGTATGCTGGCAATGCAACCCATTGATATACAAATTGTTCTACTATACCTTGCCTTGCTAATAGAAACGATATTACTTCTGTTATATTTATCAGCAAGTATATTGCAATGTTAATAATTATTAGCTTGTTTAGCATATTTTGGCTAAAAAATTGTTTCAATGCATTCATTGTATATCTTTTATTGTAATTAAAAAAATTAAAATTCGTTTTGTTTTTGCCAAATCTTTATAATTATAAAGCCGAAAAGCAGACCACCAAGATGTGCAAAGTGTGCTATGCCATCGTTGGTTGCAAAAATTCCAAATGCAAGTTCAGAAAGTCCATATATAAGTACTAAGTATTTTGCTTTTATTCCTATTGGCAAAAACATAATGTATAACTTTATGTCGGGATACATCATTCCAAAAGCAAGAAGTAACCCAAAAACAGCACCAGAAGCACCGAGCATGCACGTATTGTTGATGGCATGGTCAATCATGTCTTGCACTTGTTCTATAGCTAAATCACTATATTGCGTAATTTCTGGATGTTCGCTCCATTCTGCTAAAAAATCTGATAACGCTTGTTTGTTGAATAGTGCGGTATGATTTTCGGAGAATAAAGCAAGTGTATCGCTTGTAGGATTGTTTATAAATAATTGTGCATCATCAATAAGAGTGTGCATTTGCCACCAATTGACACCTGCGTGTAATGCGGCAGCACCAATTCCTGTGAAGATGTAATAAAATACAAATCGTTTGGTACCCCAAACTTGTTCTACCATAGAACCAAACAAATAGAGCGAGTACATGTTGAAAAGTAAGTGCAAAATGCTACCGTGCATAAACATGTGGGTTATTATTTGGTAGTGGTGGTAGTTTGAAGATTTGAAATAAAACATACCCAGTATGTGGCTAAGGTCTATTGCAAAGAAATTTTGCAATATCCAAGCTAGCGCAAACATGCTTAAGTTGATAAGTAATATAATTTTTACACCTTGGGTAAAGTTAATCATGTCTTGTCGTTAGATAAATTTTTTGTCAATTTCGTCCATTTGCATTATTACTACAGCGGGCTTGCCGTCTGGTGAGTAATTTGGACTTGAAGATGCGAATAAGTTGTCGATAAGGTTTTGCATTTCTTGTTGAGCGAGTGGCTTACCATAGGGTATTGATTCGCGTCGAGCTATGGTTTTTGCAAGTGTTTCTTTTATCGACGATAAAATACTTGTGTTTTCGTTTTTGTAACTATCTATTATGTCTTTAAGTATATCTATTGCATTGTTGGAGTTTAAAAACGGTGGTATGCCAATTATTGTAAGTATGTTTTCGCTGTATTCTATATCAAAACCAACACTTGCAAGTTCTTCTCTTATGTCGTATGCCATTGCAAATGTTTGTGTGTCGATATTAATTGTTTCTGGGTAAAGTAAAGTTTGCACACCATCAGCGTTTTCCGAAATGGCTGAAATATATTTTTCGTACAATATTCTATAATGGGCGCGGCTTTGGTCTATTACCATAAGTCCTGATTTTACTGGACTTATGATGTATTTGTTTTTTATTTGTATAAGTTTTTGTTCTGCACTATTTTGAGCAAAGCCTTCACCTAACATTGTTTGTTGGTTTGAAGTATAACTTTGTGTTAATACTTGGGTATCTTCTTGTGGATTGTATAGTTTTTCCCAATTTTCGGCATTGTGTCGTGCAATGGTGTTGGATTCGTGTTCAAAAGGGTTGTAAAATGGGTTGTAGTTTACTTGCGGTGCTTGTGGCGCAGGTATGTCTTTTGAAAAATATGGTACTTCTTCGCTATCGAAGTCGTTGTCAAAATCTATTGATGGAGCAACGTCGCTTTTTGATAGTGTTTCACGAATGCCAGCTTGCAACAATCTAAATATGTCTGATGCGTTTTCAAAATTAATTTCTGTTTTTGTTGGGTGTATGTTAACATCTATTGTGTGTGGGTCGATGTCGAAATACAAAAAATATGCAGGTACACAATCGGGAAGTACGAGTTTATCGTATGCAAGGGCGATGGCTTTGTTAAAATAGCTATTTTTCATAAATCTATTATTAACAAAGAAAAATTGTTTGTCGCTTTTTTTCTTGCTGGTGGATGGTTTTCCTGTAAATCCTGTTATTTTTACAATTGATGTATCAATTTCTACGGGTATTAGTTCAGAATTAAGACTTTTGCCAAATACACTAATTATCCTTTGTTTGAGGTTGGCTTTTGGCAATTGGTAAAGTATGTTGTCGTTGTGATACAGAGAAAACTCTATTTGTGGATGTGTTAATACTACTCGTTGAAATTCTGTTATTATGTGTTGCAATTCTGTGGAATTGGCTTTTAGAAATTTACGCCTTGCTGGAACATTGAAAAAAAGGCTTTTAACTGCAAAGTTTGTTCCCTTGGGTGTGTTACATGGGGTTTGACTAACAAAGTTGGCTCCGTTAATGATTATGTCGGTTCCCATAACATCTTCTTCTCGACGTGTTTTTAGTTCTACCTCGGCTACCGCAGCTATACTTGCAAGTGCTTCGCCTCTAAAACCTTTGGTGTAGATGCAAAACAAGTCATCGGCGGTGTTGATTTTTGATGTTGCATGTCGTTCAAAACTCATACGCGCATCATTTTCACTCATTCCGCAACCGTTGTCTGTTACTTGTATGAGTGTTCGCCCCGCGTCTTTTATATTTACGGTTATTTTTGTTGCACCAGCATCAACAGAATTTTCTACAAGTTCTTTTACCACCGATGCAGGGCGTTGAATTACTTCCCCAGCCGCTATTTGGTTGGCTAAGGCATCCGACATCATTTTTATTATATCAGCCATTTCCCCTGTTTTTTTCTTTCAGGTGTTTTATTAACTGAAAAAATACATGTAAACTAATGCACTCAGAATTCCAAAAATTACAAGCACGCGGAAATTGCTGTTTCTTACTGCTTTATGCCGATATTCCATTTTTGATGTAAACGTCCCTTTTTGCAATAATCTTACGTCTTTGGCATCTTCTTTCCCGAGTTCTTTGCGTGCTTTTGCTATGCGATACTCCATTTCTTCTTTGTGTGGATCGTAAAAACGGGGTAGATATTCAAATTCGTGTATTTCCATTGGCGGAAAAAAATGAGGCAATCCTAACATAATCTCTTTTTTTTGTATTAATTTTTGCAAATATACTTATTTAACTTTTTTCATGCAATTTTTTTTTTGTTTTTTAACATAAGGATAGTTCTAAAAATTAGATTTTTTTTAGGCGAACGAAATCGTAAATGCGGAGTTTTTTTTAGTATTTTGTTCTATTTTGGTAAAGCATAATTGTAATTGAAAGTAATTTAGGTAATTTTTACCGTAAATTTTGTACTTTTGTATTAAACAAAAACTGACAATTTTGTATTTGAAATCTAATAAAAAAAGTAAAATGAAAAAAGGATTGAGAACAACAATGTTTTTAACTGCTATGGCTGTAACTGCATGTGGATGTGGTGGAACAGGCCAAGCTAGAAATTCGGAAAAATCATCGCAGGATAGTAGTTTTGCAGAAAATGCTTCTGTAGTTTATATGACTACGGAAATTTCGCCCGATGTACTTGTAAAAATTTACGAAACACTTGGTGTTGAGGCACAAGGGCGTGTGGCTGTAAAAATTAGTACTGGCGAATCGGAAAAATCTAATCAACTTAGACCAGAATTTATAAAAAAACTTGTCGATAAAGTTGATGGAACAATTGTTGAATGTAATACTGCCTATGCTGGTTCGCGCAATACCACCGAAAGCCATTGGAAAGAAATTGATAAACGTGGCTACCGTGATATTGCTGTTGTTGATATTATGGATGAGGAAGGTGAGTTTAAAATTCCAGTGCGCGATACCACTTATATGAAATATAATATTGTTGGTAGCCACCTATCCAATTATGATTTTATGATTAATCTTGCACATTTTAAAGGTCATCAAATGGCTGGTTTTGGTGGTGTGTTAAAAAATCAAAGTATTGGTGTAGCTTCGGCAAATGGAAAGGCATATATTCATTCTAATGGACTTACCGAAAGTGTGTCTAACCTATGGGAAAATATATTTCCTGAAAACCAAGACAAATTTGTGGAGTGCATGGCAACTGCTGCTGCAGCTGTAGCCGATTATTTAAAAAATAAGATTGTCTATATTGCTGTAATGAATAATATTTCAATAGATTGTGATTGTAATGGCAATCCTGCACCTCCTGAACTTAAAGATATGGGTATACTTGCGTCCTTAGATCCTGTTGCTTTGGATCAGGCTTGTATTGATTTGGTTTACAAACATAAAAATGTTGAAGGCGACGATGCTACATCTCTTATTAAGCGTATAGAGCAACAGCATGGTATTCATATTCTTGAACACGCCGAAAAAATAGGACTTGGTTCGAGAAAATATAAAGTTAAGCTTATAGATTAAATTTATACTGTGCATAATCTCAAAAAAAATGCGATTTCCGCACATTATAATTTTATTTTGACGCATTACTTTTCAAAAAAATGATAAAAAGTTACAAAAAAACACCGTCCAAATTATTTGAACGGTGTTTTTTATTATATAATTTTTTATTGGCGGTTAGAAAACAACTTTAATACCAATTTGAGCATGCCAACGAGAATAAAAATCGTTGATTGCAAGTTTACCATCGTTGAACGAGAATTTTGCAACACGACTATCTTTGTCTACCTCTGTTACTTTCAACACTTGAAGATTATATGCCGAAGAATAATAAGTTCCCCAATCTTTATTGAGTAGATTTCCAAAGTTGGTAATATCGAAAGTTAATTGAACTTTGCTTCCACGCTCTTTTAGATAGAAAATATTTTCAGCGAAATGAAGGTCAAAATGATTTTCAAACGGTGCAAGGTTAGAATAACGACAAGCATATTCTCCACGATGCTCGCTTGCATAATCATCGTCAGCAATCCATGCTGCAAATTTTTGACGATCTTCTTCCGACACAAAATTCATTTTACTAAGTTCATCCTCAGTAGGAATATACAAAAGCGAGTTACCTTTCTGACCATCACCATTATAGTCAACTGCTTCGTTCATACTCAAACAATAACGTTGTCCGCTAAAACCATTATATGTAACAGCAATAGTAGTAGATAAAAGACCGTTTGCATATTTTGGTGTGGTGTATGAAATTGTTGCCATAACCTTGTGTGGAATATCAAATAGCGAATATGAAAGTTCGTCTGGAGAATTGGTGTCGATAGAATAATTGTATTTCCAGTTGGAATATGCAACAGAACTTGTTCCGTCATTAACAGACTTAGAATGACCAAAAGTATAAGATGCCATCCAGTCCAATCCAAACCTCAACGACTGCTCTATTTTTGCACTAAATGAGTATGTGTAGCCTTTGTTTGTATTTTCAAGGTTGATGATACTATAATAATCACCTGAATTTATAGTATAATAAGGTGCTGCACTTTCAGCTAAACCTTCAACAGCATAGACATGACCACTTTCGGTAAGAGCAAGGTTTCTGAAAAATACGTTATTAAGTGTTTTGGAATAGAGCCCTTCTGCCGTAACTTTAAGATTGTAAGGAAGACGTTGCTCCAAAGCCAAACTTGTACGGAAAACTTGCGGATATTTAAAATTCTTGTCAGCAGTATTAATTGTTGGTTTTGACGCAGAACCTGCCGCTGAGTTCATTGCAGCAACTGGGTCTGTACCGTATTGTGCAAAAGAAGGAACATCTTTGCTAATGGTTGTGCCTTTCATTTCTACACCTGTGTTGTTCCAAAGATTGGTCAACCACACAAAAGGAACACGTCCTGTAAACATACCCAATCCACCGCGAAGAAGTGTTTTGCGCTCGCTGTCAAGATACCAACGAAATCCCAAACGTGGCGACCACATTACTGCGGCTTTTGGGGCTTGACCAACTTCAACTCCATAGTTTTTGGAATAATCGCTCGCATTGAAAGCATCGTTTGTAGAAGGAGAATTGAAGGTTTGAGGAATGTCAATTCTTAAACCATACGACAAAACAAAGAAATTTGTTAAACGCCATTTATCTTGTGCATAAAATCCCCACTGACCAGCCTTGGTGGTTCCTGCCCAACGGTTTGTGCCAGTGATAACTGGGTCGGAATAATTGTAAACAAAACGATATGCGTTATCATCCAAGAAATCTTGTGTGCTGTTGTAATAATATGCACCGTTGACCGCTTGAATAAAAAGATTGTTCATCTTATAAAACTCTTCGTGTGTTCCAAAGGTGAAAGTATGATTACCTTTGTAATACGACAAGTTATCTTCAAAGGTGTAAACATCTACTTTTAAGTGGTTTGCTCCAGAAGAATATTCTGTTCCAAGATATATTTGTTTGTTGCCAGTACCCCAAGTATTGGTTGAAACATCATATTCACCACCAGCCGACGAAATAGAAATGTTAGGAGATGTATAATCCAAATCTCTTTGGTCTCGAACAGTGGTAAGTCCAGCACGAAGTTCGTTATACAATTTGTCGCTGAAACGAGAGTTAAGTTCCAATACAACAGAATTAGTCTTATCTGTAATTCTGTATCCAGAATTTGCAAAATAATACGTTTTTGCGCCTGATGAATAACTATCTTTATAAGAATCGTTGTACTGATAACGAAGTGCAAGTTTATGTTTATTACTAATATTCCAATCTAAACGTGCAAGAAAATTCCACGCTTGTTGTTCCAAATCGCGTTTTGAAACGCTTTCTTGAATACCTGTAACGCTTTTAAATTTATCGGCAATAGCATTTGCTTCTTGCAAAGAAATATAATCATATGTAGTAACGCCATTTTTGTCGGTTGAATAATAGTCAGCACCGGGGAAATAGTTGTTTGGCCATTCTTTTTTGGTATTTTCAGCACTTACAAAAAAGAAAAGTTTATCTTTAACAATTGCACCACCAAGATTAACACCAAGAGTACGAGTCATTTCGTTTTCAAGTTTTTCATCTTTTTCTTTTACTTGAGAATATTTACCATACAAATTTTCGTCGGTGTAATAAGCGTATGCAGTTCCTGTAAACTTATTTGTACCAGATTTTGTAACCGCATTGATACCACCACCAGTAAATCCCGACTGAGTAACATCGAATGGAGAAACCACAACTTGAATTTCTTGTATGGTTTCAAGTGAAATTGGATTTGCACCTGTCTGTGCACCATTAGTTCCGTCAGAAGAAAGTCCAAACACGTCGTTGCTTACTGTTCCGTCAATTTGAAACGAATTGTAACGATTGTTGCTTCCTGCAAACGAAATACCTCCACTTTTGTTTATTTGAGCCTGAGGATTAAGTTTTGCCACGTCATAGACGCTACGTGTAATAGTTGGAGTATTTTCGATTTTTTCAGAGTTGAAGTTTGTTGCTGCACCTGTTACCGTCTTTGGCGCATCGGCAACAACAACAACTTGTTCTATTTCAGTGTTTTCGTCTTCAAGAGTTGCATCTACGATTGTCGTTTCACCAAGAGGCAAATAAATGTCATTATGTTCAGAAGGTTTCATGCCTACAAACTGAATAGTTACCTTGTATGGACCACCGGGACGCATTCCTTGAAGAAAATAACGACCCGATTCGTTTGTTACAACACCGTATTGGGTTCCTGACGGTGTATGAACAGCCACAATAGTAGCACCTGGAAGCGTTTCTCCGCTTTTTTCTGTTACTTGTCCGCTCATAGAAGAGGTTGTAACTTGCGAAAATGCTGACGTTGCAAATATTAAAAATACCGCTAATAGCGTCAAAGCTGATTTTAATTTCATTATTTATAGGTTTATTTAAGTTATAATAATTTATTTTCTTTTTTGTTTTAATTAAAAAAAGCTCTTTCAATTTTGTTTAAATACATTCCAATGGTATTTTCGAGACCATAATATAAAGCGTCGCAAATGAGAGCATGTCCGATTGAAACTTCCTTTACTTGAGGACAATTGCGTAAGAAAAACTCAAGGTTTTCGAGGCTAAGATCGTGTCCTGCATTAACGCCTATGCCTCGTTCTTCGGCTAATGCAGCAGCTTCTGCAAAAGGTTTTACTGCAGCTTTTTTGTCGGTGGCATACTGTGCGGCATACGGCTCTGTGTATAGTTCCACGCGGTCGGCTCCACAATCACCTGCGTGTAGTATGTTTTCATGGTTGGTGTCAACAAAAACCGAAACTCTTATTCCTGCATCTTTAAAAGTTTTGATAACTTCGCGTAATTGCGGTTTGTATTTTACAACATCCCAACCGTGATTTGACGTTATTTGTCCCGGTGCATCAGGAACAAGAGTTACCTGTGCGGGGTGTGCGTCCAAAACAAGATTTATAAATCTTTCGTCGGGATAGCCTTCGATGTTAAATTCTGTTTTTACAACGTTTTTTAGTTGCTCTACGTCCGATTTGCGAATGTGTCTTTCGTCGGGGCGAGGATGTACTGTAATTCCTTGCGCGCCAAACCTTTCGCAGTCTTTGGCTACCATTACAACGTTGGGGTTATTACCACCGCGTGCGTTGCGTAGGGTGGCAATTTTGTTGATGTTTACACTCAGTCGCGTTATTTCCATTGTTATTATGTTTATTTTGCAGTTGGGCCGTAGCCGTTGCTCTCATTAATTTTGCGGCAAAGTTAGGTATTTTATGTTTTTTTAATGTTTTTTTTATGTTATTAATGAGTGTTTGATGAAAAAAATATGCTTAATTTTGCGGCGAAATTAAATAATGTATGTCATTAACTCAGTTAATATGTAATAATATCCCAGTCTTGAAACTAAAAGACAGTGGCAACAAGGTTTTACAACTGATGAGAGACTTAAAAGTTTCTCATTTACCAGTTGTTGGAAAAAATGGTTGCTATGTTGGGTTGGTATCGGATGAGGATGTCTATAATCTTCCAGATATAAGTTTGGCTATCTTAAATTGTGGTATTTATCCGCCACAGCCTTGCGTTTTTTCGTTTCAATTTGTTTACGATGCTCTTAATGTTTTAGTATCCAATAAGTTGTCTGTTTTGCCAGTGGTAGATAACGAAAATAAATATCTTGGTTCAATAACAGAACGAAAGTTGCTTGCTCATATTGCCGAAATAACTTCTGCCTCGCACAATGGAGGGGTGCTTGTGCTTGAAACGCCAAAAAGCAATTATTCATCGGCAGTAATAGCAGGTGTTGTAGAAAGTTATAATTTAAAGATACTTAGTTTATATGCAAATGCCACAAAAAAAGCAGAAACTATTGAGGTGGTTGTAAAACTTAATGGACAGGATACTTCTGGCATTGTTCAAGGGCTTGAGCGTAATGGCTATATTGTAAAAAATGTTTTTGGTGGTGATAAAAAATATAGCCAGTTGATGGAAGAACGTTATGATGCTTTTATCAATTATATAAGTGTGTAGAAAATAATAACTAATCGTTATAGAAAATATCGTTCCAAAAAAAGTTATACACAAAGCCTTATTTTTTTTGCAAAAAAAAAGTAATTATTTAATTTTGCCGTTAAAAAAATTGTAAAACAAAGTTTGAAATGAAAGTTTTAATAGGCGGCGGCGGCACCGGTGGGCATGTATTTCCAGCCATAGCTATTGCACAAGCTATAAAAAAACTTGCACCAAACACTGAGATACTTTTTGTGGGTGCAAAGGATAAGCTTGAAATGGAAAAAGTGCCTGCTGCAGGCTTTGAAATTGTAGGTTTGCCAGCCGCTGGTTTTCAACGTAAACTTTCGTTTAAAAACATTACGTTTTTTTTCAAACTTGCTGCTTGCATGTTAAAATCGCGAAAAATAGTGCGAGATTTTAAGCCTGATGTAGCAGTAGGAGTTGGAGGGTATGCAAGTGGTCCTATATTAAGAGCTGCGGCAAAAAAGAATGTCCCTGTGGTTTTACAAGAACAAAATTCGCATGCAGGAGTAACCAACAAGATACTTGCTAAAAAAGCAGTAAAGATTTTTACGTCTTATCATGGCATGGAAAAATATTTTGATGCCGAAAAAATTGAGTTTGCTGGCAATCCCGTACGTAGCGATATTGTGGAATGTGTAGCCTCAAAACAAGAAGCTCGCGAGCAACTTGGATTAGACAAGGATAAAAAAACTATATTAGTTATTGGTGGTAGTCTTGGGGCAGCCACTATTAACAAAAGTGTAAAAAAACATCTTGATGAGTTTAAAAACTCTGAAATTCAGTTGCTTTGGCAGACTGGTAAGATATATTACGATGAAATAGCCACTTTTTTAAATGCAGGAGATTTCCCATTGGTTAAAGCAATGGCGTTTGTAAAACGTATGGATTTCGCTTATCGAGCGGCAGATGTTGTTGTGTCGCGAAGTGGAGCATTGTCGGTGTCGGAATTGTGTCTTGCTGCAAAGCCAGTGGTTTTTATTCCTTCGCCAAACGTTGCAGAAGACCATCAGACAAAAAACGCAATGGCGTTGGTTAATGAGAATGCTGCTATGATAATCAAGGACAACGAAGCCGAGGATAAGTTGTTTGAAATTGTTGGACAACTTTGTAATGACGAAAATGCACAAGAAAGGCTAAGTTGTAATATTGCAAAACTTGCTGTTAAAGATTCAGCAAGCATTATAGCAACCCGTATTTTAGAAATAGGTGGAAAAAAATAAATTTGTTAATTTTTTTTTGAAAAAATTAATGTATGAGTTATAAATATTGTATAATTTTACGCACAGAATAATTAAAAATATTATGCATAGAAAAAATGTACCGAACAAAATAATGTCGGTTTTAATACTTGGTTTTGTAGTCTTTTTGAGCGGTTGCTTTTTACCAAAGTCAGAAAGTCAAAAGCAAGAAAGCCATCAAGCTAACGCAGCCAATCAATCGGCAACGGTGTTGGAGCGTATGGCAGAGATTTATTCAACTGTGGAAGATAAAATGGCCGACAACGATTTTTCTACGGCGATGGCTGGTGTGTTGGCAGGAAGTGGTGTTACTTACGCACCAGCAGTTTTAACAAACGATACTTTGCGCAAAAAGATTGAACTTATAAATCTTTTTAAACAAGCAGTAAAACAATATTCGTTGTATGGCGATGAAAATTATGCTTCTAAAAGTGAAGATTTTACGCTTGCAGCTCAAAGTGCTAACAATTGTATGAAAGAAATCAACGATACAGCCTCAGTAACATACACTCGCGATTTGACAAAATATTTGCAAGCTTCGCGTTATGAAGTGTCAAAGGTAATGTATACAATGATACAAGCATTAAATGCTATTTGGAAAAGTGATGTGGCAAAATGGAACTCTGCTTTAAATAGTTCGTTTGCAGATTTTCAACGAGAGCTTGCAGCAGTTGATGAAAACGCTTTTAGCGAAGAAAAACTTCAAAAATATGTTTATCAACCATATAACGGCAAACAAAGTCTTGTAGCTGCATACAAAATGAATTTAGTAAAAGAACGTTACGATGGTTTACGAACTTTCATTAGAAAAGAAGACAACATTTCTTCGGCTTTATATTATTTGGAATGTGCTTATTCCGAGTTTAATAAGAAAAATGTTGATATGGATTTAATAAATAATTATTTGGAACGTATTGACGTAATTTTGCAAGAAAAAGCATCGGAAACAAGCAATTAATGGTATAATGATAGGATTTGACAACATAGATAATATTTATTTTCTTGGAATTGGAGGTATTGGTATGAGTGCCCTTGCCCGTTATTTTAATGTAATGGGTAAAAAAGTGTATGGTTATGACCGCACTCTAAGTACTCTTACTACCGAGTTGCAAAATGAGGGCATTGGTGTTTGTTACGATGACAACACAGATGCAATACCTGTTGAATGTATCGAAAATCCTGAAAAAACGATGGTGGTGTTTACCCCTGCCGTGCCAAAGGATAATAATATTTTCGGTTTTTTTGTACAACGTAAATATTTGATGCTCAAACGAGCACGTGTGTTGGGAATGATTGCCGATAATTATTGTACTATTGCTGTTGCTGGTACTCATGGCAAAACCACTACCTCGTCAATTATGTCAAACATATTAACAGAATCGGGAAAGGATAATTTCGCATTTTTAGGTGGTATATCAAAAAATCTTGGGAGTAATTTTAGATTGCCACAAAAAAAAGAAAATATCGCTAATCCTAAAACACTACTTGTAGCTGAGGCTGACGAGTTTGATAGGTCTTTCCTTTGGTTAAAACCCTATGTAAGTATAATTACCTATGTCGATGCGGATCATCTTGATATTTATAAAGACCGTAACGATGTAATAGAAACTTTTAATAAGTTTGCAGTATTGGGAGATAAAGAAGGATTTGTTATTGTTAATAAACCCATAGAAAAACTTATTGATACACATGATATAAAAAAATTGACATACTCAGCAACCGATAGTTCTGCCGATTTTTATGCACGTAATATAAAAATTGTCAATGGGTGTTATGTTTGCGATGCAGTTACCCCAAATGGTGTAATTGAAAACATTACGCTTGGAGCGCACGGATGGGTAAACGTAGAAAATTCTATGGCTTGTGTTGCAGCTTCGTGTTGTGTTGGAATAAAACATAGTTTTATTAAAAAAGGTCTTGAAACTTTTTGTGGTGTAAAACGTCGACTTGATTTTCATGTTCAATCTTCAAATTTTGTCTATATAGACGATTATGCGCATCATCCACGTGAAATTGAGGCAACAGTTACATCGGTGAGAAAGATGTTTCCTGACAAAAAAATAACAGGAATTTTTCAACCACATCTTTATACGCGTACGCGAGATTTTGCCGAAGGATTTGCAAAAAGTTTGTCGTTGCTTGATTCTGTAATTTTGATGGACATTTATCCTGCACGAGAAAAACCTATTGAAGGAGTTAATTCTCAAATGCTTGCAAGATTGATGTACGATAAGGATGTAAAAATTATTAATAATCCAACAGACATAATCAATACCGTTAAAAATAGTGATACAGAGGTGTTGCTAACCTTAGGTGCAGGCAACATTGATAAACTTATAGAACCATTAACAAAAAATTTTGTGAATTGGCGAAGGTAAAACGTAATATATTGTGGTCGTTTATCGGCATTGTTGTACTTATTGTGGCAGTGGTGATTTCGTTTATAAAATACAAAAATCGCCAATGTAACGATATAGAGGTTGTTATTGCCGAGAAAGATGACGATAGTTTTGTAGATGATAGCGAAGTAAAACGTATAATCTATGATGTAATTCCAGAAATTCAGGGTTACAAAATGGAAGATATTGATTTGCCACGGCTTGATAGCGCATTGAGAGAACAACCTTTTATTCGTAATGTAGACATATATAAAACTATTGGAGGTCTATTGCGTATTGAGGTACATCAGCGTAAACCGTTGTTGAGAGTTATTAATAAAGCAGGAGGAAATTATTATATTGATGCAGATGGAACAATTTTTCCTGTTTCGGAACGTAAAGCAACAAATACACTTGTTGCATCGGGCGAAATTCCAAATTTTTATAATTTTGTCCAACAACATACTTATAAGGTGTCGGTAGCCGATAAAGGAAAAGATGTATTGGCTGATTTGTTTTATCTTGCATTGTTGATAAACGGAGATGATTTTTGGCGCGATCAACTACAGCAGATATACGTTGATGGAGATAGAGATTCTGGGTATGAATACGAATTGATACCTATGGTGGGTAAACAGATACTCAAAATTGGTAGTATTGATGAATATGACCGTAAGATGTATTATTTAAAATCATTTTACATTAGCGGTATAAAAAAAACAGACTGGAACAAATACTGCGAAATAAACGTGAAGTATAAAGACCAGATTGTATGCCGAAAGGCTGATTAAAATATATAAAAAAAATAAAGAAGACATTTAAAATTTTAAGGGATAAAGGCAATGAATACCACAAACCAAGCAATAGTAGCGATAGACATCGGCACCACAAAAATTGTGGCAATAGCAGGGATGAAAGATCAAAACGGAAAACTAATAATTTCCGGCTATGGCGAGGCCGAATCAAAAGGCGTAGTTAGAGGAACGGTTGCTAATATTAACGAGGCTTCCGATTCAATACGTAAGGCCGTAGAGCAGTTACAAAAAAACACTGGTTTACAGTGTAAAAACGTGTTTGTTGGTATTTCTGGTCAAAATGTACGAGGGTTAGAAATTACTCATAGTATGTATGTTGGAAACGATGATAATCCTTTTATTACCGAACAAAACATACAAGAACTAACACGACAGATGTATGACATAGCCAACGGTAAAAACAACGGTGATGAGGTGATACATCTTATACCACAGCAGTATTATACCGATGGAATTGCTGTGCCACGCGGTAGCAAAGTAGCTGGTTGTAGAGGTAAGCAGCTTTCTTGTGATTTTTATGTTGTGGCCATTAAACAAGAGTCTATAGATTCCATTGAGCGAGCCTTGAAGATGGTTGGACTTAAAAAAATTAAGTTTATAATCGGATCAATTGCGGCTGCCGAAGTGGTTTTGACTCCAGATTTACGCGAAACTGGTGCTGTAATTATAGATATTGGTGGTGGTACTACCGATATTGCTGTTTATCAAGACAAAGTACTTAAAGCAGTTTCTGTTGTTCCGTTTGGTGGTAATAGTATTACTAACGACATAAAAACAGGATTTAATATTTCAACCCGTCAAGCTGAAATATTAAAAACAAAATACGGAAAGGCAATTGCAGCTACAAGAAAAAATAATAACGTATTGGTTCTTAATCAGATGGGGCGTGCAGATGCTTGCAAAATTGTAGAGTGTGATTTATTTAATGTAATTAATGCACGTTTAGATGAGATTTTTGGCGGTGTGGCTTACAACCTTAATAAAATAGGAAGCCAAATTCCCGATAAAATCATTCTTACAGGTGGTACAGCTAATCTTGATTTGTTGTCTCAACTTACAAGATTTAGGCTTGGCGGCACTCCAATTATTGGTACACCGTCAATAACCGATATTCCTGAAAAACTTAAAAGTCCGCAATATGCTACTTCGATGGGACTTTTGCTTAAGGGTTTGGAATATGCTGAGGAATTTTTGAAGCAAAAACAGCGTAAATCTGGCAATGGACCTAACAATCAGCAGAATGGTCAAAAAACTTCCAATGCTGATAATGAGAAAGATAAAAAAGAGTCTGAAAAGGGAACTAATACAAAAAAAGGTGGATTTAGACAATTATTGAATAAGTTGAAAGATGTTTTGGTTAATAGTGACCAAACCGTTAACAACGACACAAAAATGTAGGTACAATAAAAATTTAATCAACCCAAAATACATTACATTATGGCATTAAACAACGATGAATTATTAGGAATAGATTTTGAAAAAAGTGCAAAACATATTATAAAGGTTATTGGTGTTGGTGGCGGTGGTGGTAACGCTGTAAAACACATGTTTAAATGTGGCATTAAGGATGTAGATTTTATATTAGCAAACACAGATGCTCAAGCCTTGCGAGATGCCGATGCCGTAAAAATAGATAGCAGAATACAACTTGGTGCATCTTTGACACAAGGTTTAGGTGCAGGTAACCAACCCGAGCAAGGAAGACAAGCTGCAATAGAAAGCCTTGATGAAGTTAAAGCAGCAATAGGTTCGTCTGACGACACCAAAATGTTATTCATTACTGCTGGTATGGGTGGTGGTACGGGAACTGGAGCCGCTCCTGTTATTGCGGCAACATCTACCGAAGATGACATTTTAACTGTTGGCATTGTTACAATTCCGTTTAGATTTGAAGGACCTAAGCGTGTTAAACAAGCTCTCGAAGGTCTTAATAAAATGTACGAAAGTGTTGATGCAATGTTGGTTATAGATAACGAAAAAATTCGTGAGATTTATGGCAGTAAAACATTTAGCGAGGCTTTCGCACACGCTGACGATATTTTAACAATGGCAGCAAAGAGTATCGCTGAAATAATAACAAAGCCGGGTAAAGTAAACGTCGATTTTGCTGACGTTCGTACTGTTATGAAAAAATCAGGTGTTGCTCTTATGGGTGTTGGACGCGCTTCTGGAGAGGGTAGAGCAGAAAAAGCTGCTCAACAAGCTCTTAATTCTCCGTTGCTTAATAACAACGATATTAAAGGCGCAAAAAACCTTTTAGTATATGTTACCTCAAGCGAAGAAATGACTCTTGACGAACTTGGTTTTATTAATGAGTACATACAATCGCATGCTGGCAATCATGCCGACCTAATTTGGGGTAATGCTATTGACGAAAGCCTTGAATCTGCAATAAATGTTACTGTTGTTGCAACAGGATTTGAACATCGTGAAATTCTTGACCCATATATTAATGGTGCAAAAAATACTTCGTTTGGAAGCAAAAAACTTGTAAAACCAGAAGAGAAAAAAACTGGTGTTGCAAATGAAACATCTGACGATAAGCAACAAGAAAAAAAAACATCAACTAAAGTTGATGATAATGTAGTTGATAACAAAAATACTTCGGATGATAACAAAACTGAAAAATTGTCTGTTGGCGAAAGTAGAGAATTTGAAATTGAAACAATTCCAGAAACCGACGCAGATAAGTCTAATGAAGAAGAACAACAACTCGAATCAACAATAAATGATGATATTGAAGAGGCTGTTATGAAAACTAAGTTTAAGACAATAAACTTTGGTGAAATTACTGATTTATCAAGTTATGACAATACTCCAGCTTATTTACGTCTTAGCATAAATATTGCTACACCGTTGCCACCAAAATATAAATCTATTTTGGTAGACGAAAATTAACATCTATACTTAATAGATTACGTAAATTTAAATAGGGACATGTAGATATTGGCATTTTTATTGTATTTAAAGTGCGGGTGGCAAATTAAAATCTCATTTGTTGAAATTGTGAATTATTTGCTACATAAAGTAATATCGTTAAAATAAAAAGTAAATAAAATATGGCACAAACATCCGGATCCCAATTGTTTAGCATTGCTTATCCATTGTTTCAGAGGATAAGCAACGATGATTTTGAGTATGTTTATAGAGGATATTTTACCCATAACATAACAAAAAAAATACTTGTTTTGGCCGATACCAATATTGCTAAGGTAACCTACCAATCAACTTTGCAGAAACGTATATATTACATTATGGTGGAAGGGTTACAAAATATTTCGAGACATCAAGATGAAATAGCCAATGCAAACAGCGAACAGTATCCGGGTATTTTTGCAATTCAAAAAAATGGTGAGAGGTATTTTATTTCAACAGGAAATCTTGTTGCAAATGATAAAATACCTGCTTTGCAAGACAAACTTGAAACTATCAATGCTCTTGATCAGGAAGATTTGAAAAAATTTCACCGCGAAATGCTTGCTGCTGGCTCAATGAGCGACAAGGGTGGGGCAGGACTTGGTCTTATTGAAATGTCAAGAAAGTCGGGTAATAAGTTAATTTATAGTTTTGAAAAAATTGACGACCAGTTTACTTATTTTTATTTGCAAACATTAATTCCTGGCGATAAAAGTATTCAAGGTGGTGAGGTTCTCAAAGCGCATAGTTCTCTTGAATCGGTAAAAAAACTCCACAATAGGATGAATTTAGAAAACCTTATGCTTTATTTTAATGGTTTTTTCAATCAAGAAAACCTATTGAGTTTACTTGCAATTATTAAGGGAAGAATGAATATGCCACTCACAACTATTAAGGTATCTAACATAATGGTTGAAATGCTTCAGAATATTATAAAGCATGGCGATAAATCAGAAAATACTTCTGGTGGTATTTCGGGTGTATTTTTCTTGGGGCAAACAGGCAACGAGGTGGTCTTGACCTCGGGTAATATTATTAAAAATGACGCTGTTGCCATTATTACTGAGCGACTTGAGTTTGTTAACTCTATGAGTAAGGATGAACTTTCTGATTATTATGACGATATTTTGCTCGATTTTGACACCCAAGACGCAAAAAAAACAGGCCTTGGATTCTCTGATTTGCGTATAAAGAGCGACAGACCAATAAAGTACGAGTTCCAGCATATCGCTGACAATGACGAAGAACAATTTTATATATTGCAAACCGCTGTAACTATTAAAAACTAAAGACTAAAAAAACGATGGAAAAATTTATTCTCGAAGAAACAGAAGACACTCCAGAAATAGTTTTGGATCCAGAACAAAACATATTTAAAATTTCAAAAATATCTGTGCCAGAAAACGCTTTGGATTTTTACAAACCAGTGTTGGAATGGATTAAAGAATACGCATTGCATCCAAATGTGCAAACTATATTCGATTTTGACCTTGAATATGTTAATACTGCTTCGTCTAAACAAGTAATTCAAATTATACTATTACTCCAAAAAGTGGCAGAAAAAGGAGATGTAAAAGTACGTTGGTTTTACGAGTCCATCGACGAAGATATGCAGTCGCTTGGTAAAAGGTATCAAAAATTGGTAACTGTACCATTTGAACTTGTTGAAATAGAATAACTTAAAAAGCAACCTTGAACTATGGCAATACAGGGTTGCAATCCTATAATTGCCTTTTATTAGGCAAAAAAACGGCGAGCATAATAGCTTCCGTTTTTTTTATTTTAAGGTGTTATAATGAATAAATGTAAATAATTATTGATTTTGTAATTTTGCATTAATTCATGTTGAAATAATTTTAAATAAAGGCGATATTTTTTATTTTTGCGGCAAAAAGCATCTGACTATTGAGCATGGAATTAGCATCTAATAATCTCAATCAGCTTATTGATATAGATAAGTTGTTAAAAACCAAAAAACCGAATTTATACAAACGGTTGCCAAGTTTTATTATTCGTAAAATAGAAAAAATAGCTTGTCAAGACCAATGTAATGATATATTGATGCGTTTTGGGCATTTGGACGGAGCCGATTTTATAGAAGCAGTGTTCAACGATTTTAATGTTGAGATTGTTTCTCACGGTGTAGAAGATATTCCAAAAAATAGTAGAATGGTATTTGCTGCAAATCATCCACTTGGCGGTATTGATGGACTTGCTGTTATATATTCGGTATGTAAGCAATTTGGTGCAGCAAAAGGTGTTGTAAACGACTTACTGCTCAACGTTGGTAGTTTAAAAAGTGTGTTTTGTGGTGTTAATGTTTATGGTCATAATACGCCAGAAATAATTAACAATATTGATGAATTATACAAATCTAATTTCAATATTTGCGTATTCCCAGCTGGCATGGTATCAAGACGGATTGATGGTGAAATTAAAGATTTAAAATGGAAAAAAAATTTTATTGTTAAATCAGTACAGCATAATTTGCCAATAGTGCCAGTA
This sequence comes from uncultured Bacteroidales bacterium, assembly GCA_937877455.1. Taxonomy (GTDB): domain Bacteria; phylum Bacteroidota; class Bacteroidia; order Bacteroidales; family UBA3824; genus UBA3824. The sequence goes on along the minus strand of CALFIU010000055.1, from coordinate 44,838 downwards.
TATGTAAATGCAAAAAATTCAGATAAGTTTTATTCCATAGCAAATTGGCGAAAAAAACTTGGAATAAAATTTAATTACGAATTGGTTATGCTACCCTCTGAAGTATTTAAATATCGCGATAAGCCAATAGAGTTGTTTTTTGGTAAACCAATTATGCCACAAACGCTCAATGATATTAAAAACGCCGAAGAAAAAACGCAATTTGTTAGGCAAAAAGTTTATGCTATGGCACAGACACAAAAATTGAAAATTGTTTAAAATTAATTAACGAATAAGCAAGAGGAATGGAAGAAATAATTGCCCCTGTTGACAAAGATGTTCTTGAAAAAGAACTTACCGATGATAAATTTGTAAGGTTTACAAATTATGGTAACAACAAAGTTTATATAATAAACTACCACAATTCGCCAAATGTTATGACAGAGATAGGACGTTTGCGCGAACTTGCTTTTAGGGGTGCAGGTGGAGGAACAGGAAAAGCATGCGATATTGACGAATGTGATACTCGCGAACTTCCTTATCAACAGCTTATTGTATGGAACGAACAAGATCGCGAAATTATTGGTGGATATAGATTTATAGATTGTAGTCTTCCTATTTTGGGAAATAATGGCGAACCTCAACTTTCTACTTCTGAAATTTTCAATTTTTCAGAAAAATTTATAACGGATTATATGCCATACACCATAGAACTTGGACGAAGTTTTGTACAGCCAAAATATCAAAGTCGTCAAAATTTCAAACAAGCTATTTTTGCCCTCGACAATCTTTGGGATGGACTTGGTGCCATATACAAAATGAATGCTGGACATATTAAATACATGTTTGGAAAGGTTACTATGTATACCACATTTAATATAACTGCAAGAGATTATATTTTAACATTTCTCAATAAATATTTTCGCGATACAGAGCAACTTGTTACACCAAAAGAAGCAATAAAAATACAGACACAACAAAATATTTTAGATATTTTTGCGGGTAACGATTACAAATCTGATTTTAAGTTGCTTAATAAAAAAGTACGCGAACTTAACGAAAATATTCCACCTTTGGTTAATGCTTATATGAACCTTTCTTCAACAATGAAAATGTTTGGAACAGCAATTAACCCATTTTTTGGCGGTGTAGAAGAAACCGGAATACTAATAACCATTGATGATGTTTTTCCCGACAAAAAGGCAAGACATCTTGATACTTTTACACCAAAAAAAGTAATTTAGTTATTATTTTTAGATATGTTGAAAAAACTCGACTTATTTCTTATAAAATCATACGTTTGGCCACTTATTGCAACGTTTTTTATATCGTTGTTTGTGTTGCTAATGCAATTTTTGTGGAAATATATCGACGACCTTGTTGGTAAAGGACTTGACGCGTCGGTAATTGCCGAACTTATGCTCTATGCTTCGGCAGGGCTTATTCCAATGGCTTTGCCACTCGCTATTTTGCTCGCTTCGATAATGACCTTTGGAAACCTTGGCGAAAAATTTGAACTCACGGCAATCAAGGCTGCTGGTATATCGTTACAACGGGCGATGAAACCACTTATTTATTTGAGCATTGCAATAAGTTTAGGTGCTTTTTTTATTGCCAACAATCTTATACCTTATACCAATCTCAAATTTTCCGCTTTGCTGTACAGCATTAAGGGACAACGTCCTGAGTTGAATATTAAACCGGGTATATTTAACAACGACCTTGACAATTTTTCAATAAGGATAAGCGAAAAAAATCCCGTTACCAATATGATGTACGATTTTATGGTTTACGAACACACCAAGGGTAAGGGTAACACTACAGTAACCTTGGCTGATAGCGGAATGATGAAAATGACCGACGATAACCGTTATATGCTTGTAACGCTTTATGACGGCGTACGTTATGAAGAAAGCGATTCAAAAGATAAAAATGCTTATCCTCAGCGTAAAGATAAATTTTCTACACAGACAATAGTATTTAATTTGGCAGGTTTTGATTTTAACAAAACAGACGAAAATCTTTTCAGAAACAATTATCAAGTAAAAAACGTAGAGCAACTACAACGCGCGATAGATTCTATGACAGGAAATTTTAATATCCGCACCGAAAATTTTTCTTCAACGCTCAACAATCGCAACTACATGCGAAATGGAAGGCATTCAGAACAGCATTTTACCGACTCGATTAATGCAAAACGCAAAAATAAGTCAAAAAATCATCGTTTGTCCAGCGTTGATAACCCAGAAGAAATGGCTTTTTTATTAAAGGACGAGGATACAGCATACTTACACGAAGATTCAATTATAAAGGCTCAAATTGCAGAAAATAATAAAAAAATGATGTTACTTTATAGTACACCAATTCAAGAACTTGAATCGGTGATAAACCTCGATAGCCTTTATCTTGCTATGCCAACGGATAGCCAACGTATGGTGCTTACAAAAATCAAAGAATTTGCAACAGAAACACAGAATCTTATAATTCGCAATTGCGACGATTTTTCGTCAAGAAGACGAACCATTGCAAAATATCGAAATGCGTGGCATCAAAAATTTACACTTTCTATAGCATGTTTGATATTTTTCTTTATCGGCGCGCCTCTTGGTGCCATTATTCGCAAAGGTGGATTTGGAGTTCCAATTGTGGTATCGGTCATTGTGTTTATTATTTATTACATAATCTCTACTGCAGGAATGAAAATGAGTCGCGAAGGTGTGTGGGAACCATGGCAAGGAATGTGGATTTCTTCTATAATAATTTTGCCTATTGGTATTTTTTTAACATACAAAGCCACCGTTGATGCACAATTGTTTAATATCGACGCATATAAAATGTTTTTTGAAAAAATTGTGAACTTTTTTAAAAGAAAAAACGTAGATAATAGCAAAACTGTTTAAAAAAAATACATTTGGATACAGAAAAAAACAATATTGAAAATTCTGTAATAATACCAAACCGCTTAGACTATGGCAATCTTGATGTTGGAAACCACAACATAACCAATGCTGTAAAATGTTTTGTGGAGTTGTTTGGTATGAGCAAAAATCTCCGCAATTTATCAGAATTGCTTGGTGTGGAAATTGCAGTATTTGCAAATGGAGAAAAAAGTCGTTATTTTTTGCCCACTACCCAACGTAATGGAAAATTTACCGATGCTGTAAAAAATGCAGTAGGAATAACCATAGACGATTCTTTGCTCGTAGATTTTGAAGGGATAGGAAGTTATACGGCTGTTATTCCTATTATTTTTAACCAACAACATTGTGGAGTTGTTGTGGCAGGTTTTTTTTCTGTCGCCCAAAAAGATTATACAGCTGTAGAAGATGGCGTAAGGCTTGATCTTGGAATTATTAGACGCGCGGTAAAAATTATTTGTGGCTACGGTAGTCAACTTATGAGACGTGCTGCAAAATACGTTGGAGCCGAAGATGGTGCTATAAAAAACAATCCGTATTACATTCAACATCAAGATGGATTGGGTAATTTTGATGATTTTTTGAAAAATTTTTATTCCAACAGTTTTGAATATGAGTTTAGTACAGGGTTTTGGCATTGTTCTGACATTGTAGCCGATTGGTTGGGAATATCAAAGGGGTATCCAAATACTTTTGCGGGTATGTGTAACCTTATTTTTAAGGAAGATATTCACCGTGCCAACAAATTTTTTGTATCAATAAAAAATGGTCTTTTGGAGAATTTTTCTTTTGAACTTCGCATAAAACGTCCTTGCGATGAAGAAATTCGTTGGTTGGAGTTACGTGGCAGTGTTGTTACAGACACGTTTGGAGAACCATTGAAAATTGTTGGAATGGTTAACGACATTTCTTTTTACAAAGAAACAGCTTTGCGGCTCGAAAAACAGATAGAAACAAAAAATAGGTTGCTCTCGATAATTGGCCACGATTTAAAAAATCCATTCAACTCACTTCTTGGATTTGGTGAACTTTTGTCGCGTAGCATCGCAGAAAGTAGATTTGACGATGCTGCTGAATATGTAGAAATAATAAAGTCGTCGGCTTCGCAGGGATATGATTTGCTTGTCAACATCATGGATTACTCACGGTGCGAAATGGGACGTATTACAATGTGTGTAGAAAACTTGTATTTACACCGTATTGTTGAAAGTATTTTTAATCTATCTTACGCATCTGCTTTTCATAAAAATGTTATTCTTTCCAACCAAATTGCTGAAGATATTTGTATTAGTGGTGATATGAATATGATTTCGGCAGTGTTAAGAAATCTTATAAACAATGCTATAAAATTTTGTAATAAAGATGGAGTTGTGAGAGTATCTGCAGAAAAAAATCAAACAAAAACTATGGTTTGTGTGTCGGATACTGGTGTGATGCTTTCTCACAGCGATATTGCAAAAATTCTTAATCCAGATTCGCGTATTTCCACCGCAGGAACCTTTGGTGAGCAGGGTACAGGTTTAGGACTTTGGATATGTAAATATTTTTTGCAACGTCACGATAGCAAATTGAGCATTATCTCATCGAAGTTGGAAACTATTTTTTCGTTTGATTTGCCAACGTGTGGTGTAGGATAGTCAATTTCATTTGAATCGACATCAATGCGGGCGGACACATAGACCAGTCCCTACAAAAAAATGTTATATTCAATATTATAAATAGGAGTTTGAGAAAAGGCGGCAAAGCTGTCTTTTCTCAAACTCCTATAATCCCCATCCGAAATAAAATGATGTGTAGGGGCGGACCTGCGTGTCCGCCCGATCAAATGAAATTGACGTGGAAAATACATAATCCAAGTTACCACAATCGTTAATTTACACCCCTCGCCTTTTAGGAGAGGGGATAGGGGTGAGGTAAATAATATAATGCATAGAAAAAGCAGAATTTAAGTAATACCCCCCTCGCCTTTTAGGAGAGGGGAAGGGGGTGAGGTCTCGTTGACGAAAGTGTCAATTTTGTACGATTGGGTCAAAAAACCGCTGTCGGAAATGTGCTTTTTGTACGATTGGGTCAAAAAACCGCTGTCGAAAATGTGCTTTTTGTACGATTGGGTCAAAAAACCGTTGACGGAAATGTGCTTTTTGTACGATTGGGTCAAAAAACCGCTGACGAAAATGTGCTTTTTGTACGATTGGGTAAATCCGACGCCTGACGAAAATGCCAATTTTTTTCAATTGGGTAAATCCGACGCCTGTCGGATTTATAGTTTGCATTACATTTTTTTAGATATAAAATTATGTTTATTAGTTTGTTTTTTTTATTTTTTGTGGAATAATGTTAGTACAATTTTTCTTCCCCTCTCTACGTAATCCCCTTACAAAAAAAATACGTGGTTTTACGGACGGTGTTTACGTTATTCCTTTATTGCAAAAACGCAAAATCTGCCGTTACTTTGCGTTGTAAAAACAAACCTCAAATACGACACAAAAATGAGTGGATTAAGATTTCAAGTAGTATCAGAGGCATTCAAGAAAATGCCTCTCGCAGTAGAAAGTCCCGAAAAATCAACACCCGCATATTACGGAAAGTATGTTTTCGGCAAAGAACAGATGTTGAAATATTTGTCGAAAGACACCTTGAAAAAATTCATGGCAGTAGTAAAAAACGGCAACCCTCTCGACCGTTCTCTCGCCGACCACATCGCCGCTGGTATAAAACAATGGGCAACTGAACTTGGCGCAACCCATTACACCCATTGGTTTCAGCCCCTAACAGAAGGCACAGCCGAAAAACACGACTCCTTCATCGAATACGCAGGCGCACCTGGCGAAGGCGTAATCGAAGAGTTTTCGGGCAAATTGCTCGCTCAGCAAGAACCCGATGCGTCAAGTTTTCCAAGCGGCGGCTTGAGAAACACTTGTGAGGCTCGCGGCTAGTCGGCTTGGGATCCGTCGTCGCCCGCTTTCATCGTTGACGATACCCTTTGTATCCCTACCGTATTTATCTCATACACTGGCGAATGTCTCGACTACAAAGCACCTCTTTTGAAGGCTCTTTCTGCCGTTGACAAAGCAGCTGTTGATGTATGCAAATATTTTGACGAAAATGTCAACAAAGTATATTCGTACCTCGGTTGGGAACAAGAATATTTCCTTGTTGACGAAGGTCTCTACGCCACACGTCCCGACCTCTTATTGACTGGCAGAACATTGTTGGGACACGAATCAGCCAAAAATCAGCAACTCGAAGACCATTATTTCGGCTCTATTCCAGAGCGCGTTCAGGCGTACATGAAAGAGGTAGAATTCGAGGCTTATAAATTCGGAATCCCTTGCAAAACACGACACAACGAAGTTGCGCCAAACCAGTTTGAACTCGCTCCAATTTTCGGAGAAACCAACCTTGCAAACGACCACAACTTGCTTATAATGTCAATTATGAAACGCATTGCACGCAAACACGGATTCCGCGTTTTACTTCACGAAAAGCCATTTGCAGGTATCAACGGTTCGGGCAAGCACAACAACTGGTCGCTCGGCACTGACACTGGCGTTGGTCTGCTCACTCCGGGCAAAACTCCTGCCGAAAATCTTCAGTTTGTAACATTCATGGTGAATATCTTGATGGCGGTTTACAAAAACAACGCGCTCCTCAAAGCATCTGTTATGACCGCGCAAAATGCTCACCGTCTTGGCGCAAACGAAGCACCTCCAGCAATTATTTCTGCGTTTTTGGGAACTCAACTTTCGCAACTTCTCGACAAAATCGAAAACTCCAACTCCGAAGACGGAATCACTCTTGACGACAAGAAAAAAATGCAACTTGGCATCGGCAGTATTCCAGAGGTTTTTGTTGACAATACCGACCGCAACCGCACCTCGCCTTTTGCTTTCACTGGCAATAGATTTGAGTTTCGCGCAGTGGGTTCGTCAGCCAACTGCGCCTCGGCAATGATTGCCCTCAATACTGCTGTGGCTGCTCAACTCAAAGAGTTCAAGGCAGAGGTTGACAAAAAAATCAACAGCGGCATAGCCAAGGAAAAAGCAATTTTTGAAGTCATCAAAGAGTACATAAAAATCTCCAAACCAATCCGTTTTGACGGTAACGGCTACAGCGACGAATGGAAAGCTGAGGCAGCCAAACGTGGTCTCGACTGCGAAACGTCAGTGCCAAAGATTTACGACGCATACACAACGCCTGAATCTGTAAAATTATTTACTTCAACGGGTGTATTCTCGGAGAAAGAACTTATTGCTCGTAACGAGGTTAAATGGGACACTTACACCAAGAAAATCCAGATTGAAGCCCGTGTTCTTGGCGATATGATAATCAGTTCGGTGATACCTGTCGCAACCAAATATCAGAGCATTCTGTTGGATTCTGTTACAAAGATGGAAAACGTTTTTGGTCGCGACAAAGCGTTGAAACTCAGCGAAAAAACGCTACAAACAATTGAACAGATTTCTGAACACATCTCAATATTGGAAACTTCGGTAGAAGCGATGGTAAACGCTCGCAAAGTCGCAAACAAAATCGAAAGCGAGAAAGAAAAGGCTATTGCTTATCACGACACCGTTTTACCGTATTTTGACACAATCCGTTACCATGCTGACAAACTCGAATTGCTTGTTGACGATGAAATGTGGCCATTACCAAAATATAGGGAATTGTTGTTTATCAGATAATTAAGCAATGAAAATCCCATTTACAAAAATGCAAGGTGCAGGCAACGATTATGTTTATATCGACTGTTTTGAGACGTCGATAGAGTCGTTGCCTGACATTGCAAATCTTTCACGCCGCATTAGCGACCGTCATTTTGGTGTCGGCAGCGACGGTTTGGTGTTGATAATGCCTTCAGATAACGGCTCAAATGTTAGAATGAGAATGTTTAATTCTGACGGTTCGGAAGCGCAGATGTGTGGCAATGCGTCGAGATGTGTGGCTCGTTATGCTTATGATAATCATTTAATTGACAGCAAACAACTTTCATTGCAGACTCAAGCCGGCAACAAGCAAATCGAGATTCAAGACGACGGTTTGATTACTGTCAACATGGGAAATCCCGTTGTCATCGCCGAACATGAAACGCTAAAAATCGACGATGAAAAATACGATTACACAGCCGTTTCGATGGGCAATCCGCACTGCATTATTTTTGTTGACGAAGTAAAAACTTTTCCCGTAGAAACTATCGGCAAAAAAATCGAAATTCATCCCAATTTCCCTGAACGCACTAATGTTGAATTTGTGAAAATTATTGATTGTCAACATCTTGAAATGCGAGTTTGGGAACGAGGCGCGGGCGAGACTTTGGCTTGTGGCACAGGAGCATGTGCAACGGCAGTGGCAGCAATTTTGAACGGTTTTTCTGACAGAGAAACTAACATTCAACTCTTGGGCGGGTGCTTGAAAATTCACTGGTCAGAGGCCGACAATTGCGTTTACATGACTGGCGGCGCAGAAAAAGTATTCGACGGAGTTTTCGATTACATTTAAACACAGAACAAAATGGTACAAATCAACGATAATTTTACTAAACTATCTGATAGTTATCTTTTTACAGAAATAGCGCGACGATTAAAAGTATACACCGCCACCAATCCCGACGCTCCAATTATCAGAATGGGTATTGGCGACGTTACATTGCCGTTGCCAGAGGTCTGCATCAAAGCCATGCACAAAGCCGTTGACGAAATGTCCCAAAAAGATACTTTCAGAGGTTACGGACCAGAGCAAGGCTACGAGTTTTTGCAGGACAAAATCCGACAATTTGATTTCAAAAGTCATGGGGTTGACATCAACAACGACGAAATTTTCATATCCGATGGAGCGAAATCCGACACTGGTAATATCACCGACATTTTGGGCAACAATGTCATAGCAGTAACTGACCCCGTGTATCCCGTTTACGTTGATACCAACGTGATGTCGGGACGCAATATCGTCCGTATGCCCACCACGAAATCCAACGATTTTGTCCCCGAACTTCCAAAAGAAAAGGTCGATGTCATTTATCTTTGTTACCCTAACAATCCGACCGGCACAACACTAACCAAAGAGCAGTTGAAGGTTTTTGTTGACTATGCGATACGCAACAAATCGTTGATACTTTTTGATGCTGCATACGAGGCATTTATTACCGAAAGTAACGTCCCACATTCAATTTATGAAATTGACGGTGCAAAACAAGTCGCAATCGAGTTCAGAAGTTATTCCAAAACAGCTGGATTCACGGGTACGAGATGTTCTTACACCGTTGTTCCCAAGGAATGTAAGGGTTACGATAGCAATGGTAACGCATTTTCGCTCAATAGTTTATGGAAACGTCGTCAGTGTACTAAATTCAACGGTACGCCATATATCATTCAACGAGCAGCAGAGGCGACGTATAGCGAAGAAGGTCAATTGCAAGTGCGTCAATTGATTGACTATTACCTTCTTAACGCCAAAATAATCCGCGAAAGTCTTTCGTCAAAAGGTTTTGAAGTTTTTGGCGGCATAAATTCGCCGTACATCTGGCTCAAAACACCCGACGGTGATTCTTGGGCGTTTTTTGACTACCTTTTGAAAGAGAAAAACATCGTCAGCACGCCCGGCGCAGGTTTCGGAGCATCAGGCGAGGGCTATATCCGCCTGACCGCTTTCAACACCACCGAAAATACTCGCTTAGCAATGGACAGAATATAACAATCTGGGCGGAATCGAACAAAAAATCGTCGATTCCACCCACGTCAATTTCATTTGATTGGGCGGACACGCAGGTCCGCCCCTACACATCATTCTATTTGAGATGGGGATTATAGGAGTTGGAGAAAAGACTGCTTTGCCGCCTTTTCTCCAACTCCTATTTAAAATATTGAATATAACATTTTTTGTAGGGGCGGGTCTATGTACTCGCCCGCATTGATGTAGATTTAAATGAAATTGAATTGTAAGTTTTTTTTTTCTTAGATTTCTACATTTTTAAAATAATGTAGTATCTTTGCGAGTTGAAAAAAATATTGAGATGAAAAAAATTATATATGTCATTGTGCTTTTGATTGGTTTGATAACTTCTGCCTGCGATCAAAGTACATCTAAAAAAAATAATTACGACTCAAAAACTGAGGCTAAAAAAGCAGAGGTAAAGAATATTATTTACACAAAATACAATATTCCGTTGCCAGTTGAATTGTTTAAATATATGGTTAGAGAGGATGTGCCATTTAATATCGACTTTCTAAACGATGTATCCAACTTGCCTAAATATACTACGGAAACCAAACAAGCACTTGCTCTCGGTCTTTATTCGGCAGAGGTGGCTTATTGCTCGTTATATGGCAAACAACAAGAAGTGCTTGAATATTTTAATTGTGCATCATCGTTGGCTTCAAAACTCAATATTGAAGCGGGCTTTTCTTATAAAAATATGGAGCGTATCGAAAACAACATTAATTCGGCAGATTCTATTTCTGCCATTGCTACGGAGTGTTATTGGAACGCTTGCGACTTCTTGGATATGAATGGAAAAAACAATATTTTACCTTTTGTAGTTTACAGCGGATGGGTTGAAAGTCAGTATCTTACCATTGTATCCAACAATTTGCCAAGTACACGTCAAAAGATAATGGATCAAAAAGAAGGATTACACAACTTGATAAATTATCTTTACGAAGTTATGATTGAATCTACAGCGTTTTATTATAGTTACGATATTAGGTTGCTTATTCTTAAACTTAACAATCTAAAAGATGTATATGATAAAGTAAATAAGTCGGGAGTTAACATTGATTCCGAAATTTACAAAGATATAATCGGGAAAATAACTGCTATGCGTAATGAAATTGTAAATCAATGATAATTAATAATCTAAAAATTGAAGTTGATATTTCTTAAAAATTATGAAGATTGCTGTAGATTTTGATGGTACTATTGCCGAAAACCGTTATCCAGAAATAGGAAAACCTATGCCTTTTGCTTTCGATACATTGAAACTTCTTGCCAAACAACATCAACTTATTTTGTGGACATGTCGTACTGGCAAGTTGTTGGACGAGGCTGTGGATTTTTGTCGTAAAAATGGGTTAGAGTTTTATGCAGTTAACAAAAATTATCCCGAAGAGCAATACGACCCTTATGTAATGCGAAAAATAGAAGCTGACATTTATATTGACGACCGTAATGTAGGTGGTTTTCCTGGGTGGGGCAATATTTATCAGTCTATTATTGGTGGCGATAGCAACTTACAAGAGCCTAAAAAGAAACGTTGGTGGTTTTGGTAATATATTTTTTATAAAAAATATATTTATTAATTATTTGATAGTTAATTTTTTTGTAACATGGTTTCTGTTATTGGACAAACTGTTATCATAACATATTTTGTTCTTTCTATGATAACCGTTATTGAGTATATCAACGTAAAAACCAATGGTATTTGCAACAATTATATGCGTAAGCACGAGTGGCTACAGATATTTATTGCCGCCTTTCTTGGTCTTATTCCAGGTTGTCTTGGTTCTTACTCTTTAGTTTCGCTCTATACTCACGATGTTGTTAGTTTTGGGGCACTTGTTGCCAATCTTATAGCCACCACTGGTGATGAAGCTTTTTTTATGTATGCACTTATGCCAAAGACTGCACTTTTGGTAAACGGTATTTTGCTTGCATTGGCGGTAGCTGTTGGATATGGAGTTAATTTTGTTGCAAAACATAAGCGTAACACATGTGGACAAGAAAAACATTTTGAGTTGCACGAGGCTGATCATGTGCATAAAACCAATGATTTTTCTCGTGGTGATTTTACGTTAAAAAAACTTAGTTTTCATAGAGCCGTTATGCTCGTAAGCATAGTTGTTTTTATGACTCTTTTGTTGACCGGAGTTATTGAAGACAATCATCATGATAATGGTTCGCTTACAACCATTGAACTTGGTTTTCATCATTCGGGAGGTGATGGAGATGTACACGAAAGTAAAACAATTGATTGGGTAACTGTAACTTTTGCAATTATTTCGTTGTTTTCTTTGTTTATTGTGCTAACTGTGCCAGAGCATTTTCTCGACCATCATCTTTGGAATCATGTAATAAAAAAACATTTTGTAAAAGTTTTTTTGTGGACATTGTTTGCTCTATCGGCTATTTATATAATGAATTTTTATCTTGACGTAGAGCGTTTTGTAACTGGCAATTATTTTTATGTTTTGTTAGTTGCTGTTGCTATTGGGGTAATTCCAGAATCTGGTCCACATCTTATATTTATTTCGCTTTATCTTTCTGGTACAATACCTTTACCCATTCTTTTGGCCAATTCCATAGTGCAAGATGGTCATGGTGCAATTCCGCTTTTTGCTGAAAATAAAAAAGATTTTTTTATTGTTAAAGGGTTAAAGTTGGTTATTGCTCTTGTTATTGGTATGTTTTTTTGTTGATTATAGTTTATTTTTCTAATTTCGTGGCTTTTTCAACTTTTGATTTGATGATATAATAGTTTGGTTCGGGTATGTTGAGTATTTTGAGAATTTGTTGTTTGGTTTTTCCTATTGATGATAAAATACAATAAATCTGTTGCTTGGGCGTAAAATTGTTGGTTTGAAGTTTTTGCATATATTTTGTGTTAATGGTTTTGTAATATATCAACATATTAGTTAGTTGAGTATTGCTACAATCAGATATGTCTTGGTTGTTTATCATTTTTTTGTATATTTCCTCTCCTTCTTCAATAATAGTTTTTAGTTGTTGGTTTTCAATTTTAAAACCTTTACATAAAAACTCGTTTTTTTCTTCGGTTTTATTATTATCATTTTCGTCAAAATTGTCTAAAGATTTATTTTGTATTTCAATTAAATCATTTTATTTTCGTTGTTCGCGGGCGATGCCAATTGTGGGCGATGCCAATTGCGGGCGGGCACATAGGCCCGCCCCTACATACGCCGTACAAAAAAAAATTAAATGATTGGGAATTGATGTGTGTTGGCGGCTTTACCGCCAACACACATCAATTTTTTTATAATGGGATTCTGACCGTAGGGGCGGACCTATGTGTCCGCCCGAACCTTATCCGCCCGAACCTTATCCGCCCGAACCATATCAAATACTTTTAATACTCATTCCACGCCTTGATGTTCAAATCGTCAACGCCATAGCGCAGGAATGCGCGGATGAAGGCGGCGGCGAGGCGGGCGTTGGTCAAGAGCGGAATATTGAAGTCGATGGCCATGCGGCGGATTACGTAATCCTTGTCAAGTTCCGTCTTGGAGAGGTTTTTGGGAACGTTGATGACAAAATCCACCTTATGCTCGCGGATAAAATCGGCGATATTTGGCTTGCGGTCGTCGTCGGGCCAATTGAGAGTGGTGGTCTCAACGCCGTTTTCGTGGAAGAAATTTGACGTGCCGCGCGTGCAGTATATATTGTAGCCCTTCTCCACCAACTCCTTGACAGGATTGAGGAGAGTCATCTTGCTCTTCAGCGGACCCGACGAAATCAGGATGTTTTTCTCGGGGATTTTGTAGCCAACGGAAAGCATCGACTTGAGGATTGCCTCGTAATAATTCTCGCCCAAACAACCCACTTCGCCTGTGGAAGCCATCTCGACACCCAAAATCGGGTCGGCCTTTGCAAGACGTGCAAACGAGAATTGCGGAGCCTTGACGCCAACATATTCGAGGTCAAAGAGAGTTTTGGACGGCGGAGTAACTTTCAAGCCCAACATAATGTCGGTAGCATATTCTATGAAGTTGCATTTCAACACTTTGGACACAAACGGGAACGAGCGCGACGCACGAAGATTGAGTTCGATGACCTTCACGTCGTTGTCCTTGGCGAGGAACTGCATATTGAACGGTCCAGAAATATTCAACGCCTTCGCCAACTTCTTGGCAATCTGTTTGATACGGCGGACAGTTTCCACGTACAACTTTTGCGGCGGGAAGAGCATCGTGGCATCGCCAGAGTGAACGCCCGCAAATTCCTGATGTTCGCTTATGGCATACAAAACCAATTCGCCGTTCTGCGCAACTGCGTCAAAATCAACCTCTTTGGTATTTTCCAAGAATTGAGTAACCACCACGGGATATTGCTTGGAAACCATTGCGGCAAGTTCAAGGAAATGACCGAGTTCCGTCTTGTTGCTGACAACGCTCATCGCCGCACCCGAAAGCACATACGACGGACGTATCAGGAGCGGGAAGCCCACCTCGTCGGCAAACTTCATAATGTCGTCAACGTGAGTGAGTTCCTTCCATTTGGGCTGGTCGATATTGAGCGAATCGCAAAGTTCGGAAAATTTGTTGCGGTCTTCTGCCTTGTCGATGTCGAGCGGCGATGTGCCGAGTACGGGAACTTTTGCCTCGTAAAGCCTCATTGCCAAGTTGTTAGGAATCTGACCGCCGGTGCTAACTACCACGCCGCGAGGCTGTTCGAGGTCGTAGATGTCGAGGACACGCTCGTATGAAAGTTCGTCAAAATAAAGACGGTCGCAGGTGTCATAATCGGTGGAGACGGTTTCGGGATTATAGTTAATCATAATCGAACGGAAACCGCGCTTTCTGATTGTGTTGATGGCATTAACGCCGCACCAGTCGAACTCTACGGACGAGCCAATCCTGTACGCGCCCGAACCAAGCACGATTACCGACTGTTTGTCGTCATGGAACTTGATGTCGTGTTCCGAGCCGTGATAGGTAACGTAAAGATAATTGGTCTGCGCAGGATATTCGGCGGCGAGGGTGTCGATTTGTTTTACAAACGGCGTGATACCCAACGCTTTGCGATGTTCGCGGACTTTGAGCATATCGGCGGTAATGTCAACGGCTGTATGCTTATAAACGATTTTAGCAATCTGGAAATCCGAGAAACCGGCACGTTTGAGTTCGCGCATAAAATCGTCGGTGATTTCCTGGACGTTACTATATTGTTTTGCCTTTTCGCCGAGGTCGAAGATGTATTTGAGCCGGTACAAAAACCACTTGTCTATCTTGGTGATTTCGTGGATTTTATCGACGGTAAAACCATTTGCAAAAGCGTCGGCGATGGCAAAAATACGCATGTCGGTAGGCTCGGCGAGTTCCTTTTGGATATTGTCGATATGCTTATTGGCGATAAAACCGTGCATACCTTGTCCAATCATCCTAAGTCCCTTTTGGACAGCCTCTTCAAAGGTGCGACCGATTGCCATAATCTCGCCGACCGACTTCATTGCAGAGCCGATTTCTTTGCTGACGCCCACGAATTTGTTGAGGTCCCAACGCGGAATCTTGACGACGCAATAGTCCAACGCCGGCTCAAAACAAGCCGTAGTTACCTTTGTAACAGTGTTTTTGAGTTCGTGGAGACCGTAGCCGAGACCGAGTTTTGCGGCAACGAATGCCAATGGATAGCCTGTCGCCTTCGATGCCAACGCCGATGAGCGCGAGAGCCTTGCATTGACTTCTATGACGCGGTAATCCTCGGAGTTGGGGTCGAGGGCGTACTGAACGTTACATTCGCCAACGATGCCGATGTGTCGGATTATCTTGATGGCAATTTCGCGGAGTTTGTGGAACTCGGAGTTGGTAAGTGTCTGACTTGGAGCCACAACGATACTCTCGCCGGTGTGGATGCCCAATGGGTCGAAGTTTTCCATGTTGCAGACCGTGATGCAATTGTCGTAACGGTCGCGAACTACCTCATACTCAATCTCTTTCCAGCCTTTCAAGGATTTCTCCACCAAGACCTGATTGGAATATGTGAACGCCTTGGACGCAAGCGACTTGAGTTCGTCGTCATTGTTGCAAAAACCGCTGCCAAGGCCTCCCAACGCGTATGCCGCGCGCAATATGACGGGGTAGCCGAGTTCGTTGGCGGCTTTCAGGGCTTCGTCAACGGTTTCGGTGGCGTGCGATTTGGTAAAGTTGACGTTGATTTCCGCCAACTTTTGATTGAAAATATCGCGGTCTTCGGTGTCGATGATTGCCTCTACGGGCGTACCGATGACGCGGACGTTGTATTTTTCCAAAATGCCCTGACGGTGGAGCGCGACGCCGCAGTTGAGAGCCGTCTGTCCGCCAAAGGCGAGCAAAATGCCGTCGGGACGCTCTTTGTCGATTACCTTTTCGACAAATTCGGGCGTTACGGGCAGAAAATAAATCTTGTCTGCCACGCCTTCCGAAGTCTGCACGGTGGCGATGTTGGGGTTCACGAGGACAGTTTGGATGCCCTCTTCTTTGAGTGCTTTAAGTGCCTGCGAGCCAGAGTAGTCGAACTCTCCTGCCTCGCCAATTTTCAACGCTCCCGACCCAAGGAGCAACACTTTGTGTATGTCGTTAAATTTCATAATCTAAACCGGGGTAAAAATCCGCGTGGCAAAGTTATGAATTTTTTTGGATTTTTCGGTATAAGTGGGATGCGTAAAAAATGATAAAATGAGTAGTTTGTTTAAAACTCCATTGTAAGTTGTTTGGTTTTTTCTCTGAAGTTTATACACTTACCGTCAATTGTTGCGCCAAACTGCGAGAAAATTTCACAGAATTTATCATAATTGTTGCCCCAATATACTATAGCACAAGCCATTGGCGCACCTTTATTTTCTGTACTTCCGTTTACGAGAAACTTTAATCGCGTGTCGTACAGAAAGCAAATACCAGTTGCTTTGCCGAATATGTATTTTTTCCAATGCGCAGTGTTTGTGGCTACGGGAATAAGAGCCAATACTTCTGAATTGTATGTCGCATAGGCGTCCTCGCACTTGCCTATCCAATCTTTTATTGTTGTACCACGTTCATAATCAGCACCGTATGGAGGATTGACATATATCGTTGGATAATTCCAACTTTCTTTGAGCCCGTCATTTTCTGGAAGGATATATTCGGTTTGGGCGTTGACGATGCTGTCCTTGTTGGAACAAGGGTCAAGGCTGACAATGCCGTCAAACATCTTCCTAACCGCATCAACATATTTGGGCGGCGTACACCACGTCTGCGACTGTGAATGCACGCTCCTTCCTGCAAAATCGGTTTTAGCAATTGTTGTTTCCATCAGTAAACCTCCCCAAAGTTTTTGTGCGAAAGGATTTGCAAATCATTTTTTAACTGCGACAACGACGTTTCTGTGGGAGCAATAACATTAAACCATTTTTCGATGGATTCGATGTTTTTGGCGAAATATTTTGCAATCGCCACATCCGCGTCTAAATTTATTCGCGATTTTGTGAACATATTTGTGTATTTTCCAGCGGAATAACTTGCTTCAAACGCCACTTTTACAGGTTCATACTCTTTTTGTGGATTTATAAGCAAATCGGAAATAAACTGAGATAATCCACTGTCGGTCAAGAATATCAGCCAATCATACGATTGAGCCAATACTTTAAGTTCTTTGTTCATGTTTTCAGCCGTAAACCAATTGCCGTGGTTGCTTATTACACCAACTGTCAAAATAAAATTCCGTAATAAAACGTGGCTGTCAGAATTTATGATTTCTCTTTGGAGTTTATAATATTCGTCTATGATGCAATTCCCATTTTCGTCAAAACAACAACCATACATTTTGCCGTCGTCTTTGCGAATCCTTTGCAACGATGACACTGTACGCGCCACATAAGAGCCTTGCTTCGCCTTTTCAATTGTTTGAGGACCTTTTTTCATGCCTTCCTCCACGCCTACTCGTTTGCACTCGAACATTGCAAACGGCTGGTTGATCAACGATACACAATTAATTGTATTTGACTTGTTGTCAAGATATGCGTTCAAAAATATATTTTCGGAAGTGGCTATTGTGCAAGCATTTTTTTTGATTTTTGTTTTATCAAGCAACGTAGCATGTTTGAACTCCAATCCATCAGCAGAAATTTGTTTTTTTATGTAATTTGATGTAATTGGACTATCGTTTTTTGTGATTACCAAACTTTGTTCTTGTATTTTGCCATGCAGTGTAAATTCTACATTGTGTGTGATTTCGTTGTTTGCAAACTCAGGCAGTGGGCGTTCTATTGCCATAAAACTTTCAAATCCCCATGTTTTCAATAGGTAAAACGTTATCGACTCCACGAAGGTTCCGAGAGCACGTCCGGCGGCTTTCTTGTTGTCGGCGGCATATCCGAATATCGTAGAAGCCATTAGGCTTTGTATTTTGTCAATAGATTGGTAACTCATTGTGTGTTTTATTGCAGTGCAAAAATAGATATAAAAAATGTATAAACAAAATATGTTTTTTTATTTTCTTCAATGCTCCCGACCCAAGGAGCAACACTTTGTGAGTCGAAAAAATTTCATGATCTAAATCGGGATAATTATCCGCGTGGCAAAGGTATGAATTTTTTGGGGATTTTTCGGCATAAGTGAGATGCGTAAAAAATGATATACTAAACTTTCGCAAGTGTTGTAACACGTTATCAATCAATCCATTCCAACTTTGTTGAATTTTTAACTAATTGATTTTCAATGACTAAATCAATAAGTAAAGTATTCTTGTAATTACTTAATTGTTTCTTAATATTCTCAACTAAATCTCTGATAAATAGAATGATACGTTCATTTATTGTTAGTTCGAGAGTGTCTTTGGTTATTTCTTCAAACAAGCCGCCCATTGTATCATACTTTTGTTTGCGAAGTATCGTAGAGAGGATGTTGAACCGTATGAAAGAGAAAGTTATCTCCGCTATCTGAACGTCAAAATCCACTGATTGACAATTGTTTAGTAGTAAGTGCTGTTTACATTCCTTGAAGAAAACTTCTATTGACCACCGCATGGCATAAATTTCCTTGGCACTTTCAAAGTTCAAGTCCGCGTCTGTGGTTATGATTGTGCGCCACTTGCTTTTTTGGTGAGCCTAATGCAGAACAATGTTACTGGAGTTTGCTTGAACACTACGTTGCGACGGATATACTTGCAGTTGTATTGCTTTGATGTTTTTATGTCTTTCCTTTTGGCTATTAATTCGTTTATAGTCAACTGCTTGTCCTTATAATCGTACTTCGTATTGCCGTGCTTTGCCATGCCGAGAAAGTTAAACATGTACTCTCAATCAATAAGTTTTGATGTTACATTAGAGGACTTGTTTGAAGTGATAACGTAAGACAAATCAGATTAGGCATTTAATCACATTTTTATGCTGCAAAGATAAATATCTTTTATTGTCTATAAACAACAAAATTGCATTTCTTTATTTTTATTGTGAAAATAAAAAAAGTTTAATTGGCTTTCTAATTTATTGATTTTTAATTGATACCAAAATTTTCCAAAAAAAATATATAAAATTTTTTGTTCAAAAGCAAAATAATACATATCTTTCGACATTAAAGACATAAAATTGAAAGAGCGTTCGTCTGGGCTGACTCCCTTATAAATCGACCAAATTTTGCATAGTCAGCACTTGCGAATGCTCGCATTCCATATAAGGAGTGTGGGCTTACTTTATAGTTGTGCATGGTCTTGGTCGGCCTTCGATGTGCTATGAAGTAACTCGCATCCTTTCTTTTTTGTGTTGGATTAATCAAGAATGTTTAACATAAAAAAAGGAATATTATGAGAAAGGTATTATTGATGTTATTATGGATTTTATGTTCTCTTAATCTTAATTCCCAAATTTTTACACCAAGGGATTATGATCAAAAAATCATATCAACTGGCGGTTCTATAATGTATCTCAAAAACAATTCAGATGGTACACAAACCGTATGGTATGTAAATACTTGTTATGGATGTCGTGGATATAATAAATGCCAAATGTGTCAGGGAACGGGGCAATTTTATTACGGTTCATACCTCGGATACCGACCATGTAATGCTTGTGGAGCAACAGGAAGTTGCTCGTTTTGTAAAGGTAAAGGTTATGTTGTTACCACTTGTGTTTCGGATGCCAATGGCAATGTTTATGGGTACGATGAAGATGGAAATGTTCATACAAATAGTGGTAGTTATTCGTCATCATCATCTTCTTCATCAAGTAGAACACCTTGCCCCGTATGCAGGGGAAAGAAATATGAACATACGTCGTATTCTTCTGCTGCAAGTTCTGCCTATGGTTGGAAGCAACCATATCATCATAGAAGCGGTAAATGTCCTATTTGTGGTGGATATAGTGAGCATTATCATTATCCATGTAATGAATGTCATGGATATGGAACTATAAAAAATTAACTATAAATCAACAAAAAAGGGAATGAAAGTTTGATATTTACAACGGCTGTGGCATTGCCATAGCCGTTGTTTTTTATCCCTTCTACGTAATTCCCTTACAAAAAAAATACGTGGTTTTACGGATTGCGTTTACGTTTTTCCTTTATTGCATGGACGGATTCTTTTCTTGAAATTAACCATAAAACAGATTCGATACTGCAAACAGCGGTACAATCTTTACACGCCTCATCGCTTCTGCATCTTGTTTGTCATGAGTTTCAAGCGTTGCAAAATTCTCCAAGGAACAGCGCACGGCATCTGTCAGATGTTTTTGACGCATAAATACATACAAACTTTTCATCTTACCACTCACGCCCGCTTTGCATTCAATGGGCATGACCATCATATTGCGTGTGATGATGTAATCAACCTCTGAAGTCGCACCTTCGGAAGTGTTTTCCCAATAATAAAGGTCATGTTGCGAACGAGGATTGTTATATTTGATAATTTCCCAACCAAGCATCATCTCAGCAAGACCTCCCTTATTGACCAAATCAACAGCCGAACCTAACAAAATGGTGTCAGTTAGCGGCTTAGCACCTCCAAAATCCATATCAAGAATACGCAAAAGGAGTCCACTGTCAAGATAAATATACTTACGAAATTTGCTGTTGGATTCTGCACCGAGAGGCAGTCCATTGGCTGCTGTATGGCTGACACGCTTGATTATGCCTGCATCACAAAGCAATGAAAGTGCATTTTTAACTGCGTCAGCGCGATGCTCGCCATCGACCTTGCTGTAAGTAAATTTGCCTCCTATCTGCAAAATTACACTTTGAAGTGTATTGCGCAACAACGAAGGTGATACTTTCTTTGCATATTTTGCAAAGTCGTCATAATAAGTCAATTGGATATCATCGAGTTCTGCTTGACAATTGCGGTAATCGTGAGTCGTAACCCAAGCCACAACACTTGCAGGCATTCCACCCACCATCAGAAATGTACGGTAATGCTGAACCAAATCATTATACAAAGGTGTCAAAAGCGGTTTTTGACTATTGGCTAACTGTTTGGCTGCAATCCATGACTCCTTACCTTCTGCAACAAGAAACTCATCAAATGAAAACGGATATACAAACAACGAACGAATCCGCCCTACACCAAACGACGGTAGTTCTTTCAATGCAAATTCGAGCAACGAACCTGCAGCCACAACGTGCAACTTTGGAAAATCTTCCTTAAAAGTCCAAAGACTCTTGATAGCATCTGGAGATGCCTGAATCTCATCAAGAAAAATCAATGTTTTTCCCACTTCGACAGGCTTATTATAAATCAAACTTAAATTGTTCGCCAATTCGTGCGCATCGTGAATCCTCTCAAACACTTCTTTTATTTCGGGACGTTTTTCAAAATTGACTTCTATAAAATAATCGAATGATTCACCAAGATGTTGCACTGCACACGATTTGCCCACCTGACGCGCTCCACGGAGCAACAGGGGTTTCAATGGTGAGCTATTCTTCCACTCCAAAAGAATCGCATCTATATGTCTTTTTAGATACATAGGTTTTGTGATAAATAAGAACTATGCAAATTTATGTTGTTGTACAAAGACTTACAAATATTTTAACATTTTTTTTGACAAAACCGAGAGGAATAACGACTCCTTTTTTGACAAAACCGAGAGGAATAATATCTACTCACCTACTTCAATTCCTTCAAAACGTACTTCACACGTTACGCAAAAAGTTGTAATAAAATCAAATTTTCTAAAATTTAAAATCCCTTCTACGTAATTCCCTTACAAAAAAAATACGTGGTTTTACGGACTGTGTTTACGTTTTTCCTTTATTGCATGGACGGATTCTTTTCTTGAAATTTGCACAGTGAAAAAAATATTACTGTCATGCAAAAAAATCTAACAGCAATCAACGGACTCTACAATCCCGAAAATGAACACGATGCCTGCGGCGTGGGCATGGTGGTGAATATTCACGGCAACAAGTCGCATGAACTTGTGGACAACGCTCTCAAAGTCCTCGAAAACATGATGCACCGTGGCGCAGAGGGTTCTGACGGCAAAACTGGCGACGGCGCTGGAATCCTCCTCCAAATCCCACACGAATTTATTCTGCTGCAAGGTATCCCCGTCCCCGAAAAAGGCAAATACGGCACCGGTCTTATTTTCTTGCCTAAGGACGAAAACGCTCAAAGCGAAATCCTTCAGATTTTCATTGAGGAAATCGAAAAAGAAGGTCTTAACCTTATGCACCTACGCAATATTCCAGTAAATTCTGAGTGCCTCGGTAAAGGTGCGAAAGAAACCGAACCCGACATCAGACAAATTTTCATCACTGGAATTTCTGACGACAAAGTGCCTGAATTTGAGAGCATTCTCTACAAAATCCGAAAACGTGTGGAAAATCGCGTTTCTAATCCCGATTTCTATATCGTATCGTTGTCGTCAAAATTGATAGTATTCAAAGGAATGCTGACCTCGATGCAACTCCGCGAATATTTCACCGACCTTTCCAACGAATATCTCACAAGCGGATTGGCACTCGTTCATTCGAGATTCTCAACAAACACTTTCCCCGAATGGAAACTTGCTCAACCGTTCCGTATGCTCTGTCATAACGGCGAAATCAACACCATACGCGGCAATCGAAACTGGATGAAAGCACGCGAATCGGTTCTTTCGTCAGGCAAACTCGGCGACATCAAAGATTTAAGACCGATTGTAACACCGGGCATGTCGGATTCGGCTTCGTTAGACAATGTTTTTGAATTTTTTGTTAATTCGGGTATGTCGCTACCTCATGCAATGGCAATTCTTGTGCCGGAAAGTTTCAACGACAAAAACCCCATAAGCGACGAACTAAAAGCATTTTACGAATATCATTCTATTCTCATGGAACCTTGGGACGGTCCGGCGGCTTTGCTCTTTTCTGACGGTAGGTTTGCTGGCGGAATGTTGGACAGAAACGGTTTGCGCCCATCAAGATACACCATCACAAACAACGATATGATGGTAGTAGCCTCAGAAACAGGCGTTATGGATTTTGAACCGTCGCAAATAAAAGAAAAAGGTCGTCTTCAGCCCGGAAAAATCCTTATGGTGGACACTCAAGAGGGCAAAATATATTACGATGGCGAACTGAAAAAACAACTCTCTCAAGAGCATCCCTACAAACAGTGGCTCAACACAAACCGTATTCAGTTGGAAAACTTGAAGTCGGGTCGCAAAACCGATAATTCAGTTCCCGATTTTGAACGTAAACTTATTAATTTCGGTTTCGCTGGCGAAGACATCGAGAAAACTATAATTCCGATGTGTACCACTGGAAGCGAACCCGTTGCCGCAATGGGAAACGACACGCCACTCGCGGTTGTGTCTGACCGTCCGCAAATTTTCTTCAATTATTTCCGTCAACAATTTGCGCAAGTAACCAATCCCGCCATCGACCCTATCAGAGAGGAATTGGTGATGTCGCTGACAGAATACATAGGCTCCGTCGGAACAGACATTCTCACCCCCGACGAAACCAACTGCAAAATGGTGCGTCTTCCTCACCCCGTACTCAACAACACAAGGCTTGATATTCTTTGCAATATTCGTTACAAAGGTTTCAAAACCACCAAGTTGCCGCTAATTTACGACCCTAAGAAAGGCGAGCGCGGACTTCGTGAAGCCTTGGATTTGCTTTGCAAAAAAGCCGAGGAATCTGTTGATTCTGGTATCAATTATATCATATTGTCAGACAGGGATTTGGACGAAAAGACAGCTGTGATTCCGTCGCTCTTGGCTGTATCGGCAGTTCATCATTACTTGATTTCGGCAGGCAAACGTGTTCAAACGGCTCTTATCGTAGAATCGGGAGAAATTCGTGAGGTAATGCACGCCGCTTTGCTGCTCGGTTACGGTGCGTCGGCGATAAATCCTTACATGACTTTTGCAGTATTAGACCGACTCGTAAAAACAGGCAAAATTCAAGAGGATTACGAAACCGCAGAAAAAAACTATATCAAAGCCGTTTGCAAAGGCTTGTTCAAGATAATGTCGAAAATGGGTATTTCGACAATCCGCAGCTATCGTGGCGCAAAGATTTTTGAACCTATCGGTCTTAGCGAAGAATTGTTACGAACTTACTTTGGCACAGAAGTTTCCACAATAGGCGGCATTGGTCTAAAACATATTGCTGACGATGCTCAAAAACTTCACAATTTGGCTTATAGTCAACAAAATAGACAAACATTTCCACCGCAAAACCAAGGACTTTTCTCTTTTAGAAAAGACGGAATTGTTCACGCATGGAATCCCGAAACTATTGCAACATTACAAATTGCAACACGTACCAGCAACTATCAGAAATTCAAAGAGTTCACATCACTTGTTGACAACAAACAGAATCCGATTTTTATACGCGACTTCTTCGATTTTGCAGAAAGAAAACCGATTTCAATCGACGAAGTAGAACCCGTAGACAACATTGTAAAGCATTTTGTAACAGGTGCGATGTCGTTTGGTGCAATTTCTAAAGAGGCGCACGAGGCTATTGCATTGGCTATGAACACTCTCGGCGCACGCTCAAACACCGGCGAAGGCGGCGAAGACAACAACCGTTATCACACCAACCTCGCTTCCAAAACCAAACAAATTGCCTCTGGTCGTTTTGGCGTTACGGCAGAATATCTCGTCAACGGTGAAGAAATCCAAATTAAAGTAGCACAAGGCGCAAAACCGGGTGAAGGCGGACAGTTGCCGGGTTTCAAAGTCAACGAAATAATCGCAAAAACACGAAATTCAATACCCGGAATCTCATTGATTTCGCCGCCGCCGCACCACGACATTTATTCAATTGAAGATTTGGCGCAACTTATTTTCGACCTCAAAAACATCAACCCTTCGGCAGCCGTTTCGGTGAAACTTGTAGCAGAAACTGGTGTCGGCACAATTGCGGCTGGTGTTGCAAAAGCAAAAGCCGATTTAATTGTTATTTCGGGTGCTGAAGGCGGCACGGGCGCATCTCCTGCATCGTCGATGCGATTTGCTGGAATCAGTCCTGAAATTGGACTTGCCGAAACTCAACAAACACTTTCGCTCAACGGGTTGAGAGCGCAAGTAAGGCTTCAAACCGACGGACAACTCAAGACTGGACGCGATGTGGTGCTAATGGCAATGCTCGGTGCCGACGAATTTGCCTTCGGTACGTTGCCGCTAATTGTGCTTGGTTGTGTTATGATGCGTAAATGCAACACCAATACTTGTCCTGTTGGCGTTGCTACTCAAGACCCGATATTAAGACAACGCTTTATGGGCAGAAGCGAATATATCGTCAATTATTTCAAGTTTTTGGCGCAAGAAGTTAGAGAATATCTCGCTAAATTAGGGTTCAAGAAATTTGAAGATATTATCGGCCGTACCGACTTGATAAAAGTACGCAAACAAGATGCAGGGTCTAAAACCGAAACTCTTGATTTTTCAAGATTGCTAACCAAAAGTCAAGGCGAACAGTTGCATTACGATTGTCGTCCTTTCACCAAAATACCCGAAGTAAAGGACAATGCAATAATCGCACAAGCGGCGCAGGCAATAGAGTCAGGACATGAGATAACACTCGATTATGCTGTTAAAAATACAGACCGTGCTGTCGGCACAATGCTTTCTGGTGTCATCGCTAAAAAATACGGAGAAAAAGGTCTCAAGGACGACACTATAAATGTCAAGTTTAAAGGCTCGGCAGGACAAAGTTTCGGTGCGTTTTTGGTGAAAGGCGTTACCTTTAGACTCGAAGGCGAAACCAACGACTATTTTGGCAAAGGATTATCAGGCGGAAGAATTTTCATTTTGCCGCCCTCATCAAGCAATTTTGCCCCAGAGAAGAACATAATTGCCGGTAACACAGGACTTTACGGTGCAACGAGTGGCGAAATTTATATCAACGGTCGTGTCGGCGAAAGGTTTGCCGTAAGAAATTCGGGCGCAACAGCAGTCATCGAAGGCACAGGTGACCATTGTTGCGAATACATGACAGGCGGACGTGTTGTTGTGCTTGGTCCAACGGGCAGAAATTTCGGCGCAGGAATGTCAGGTGGCGTGGCTTACGTCTACGACCCTCAACACACTTTCGACTATTTCTGTAACCCCGACATGGTGGAACTATCTTTAGTTGAGGAAAATACTTATCGCAAAGAACTTCACGAACTCATCATGCGTCATTGGCGTTACACGGGTTCGGCGTTTGCAAGACGTATCCTTGACGATTGGAATCGCTCAATCGAAGACTTCATACAAGTAGTACCGATTGAATACAAAAAAGTTCTTCAAGAGGAACAACTCAAAAAACTTCGCGACAAAATCGCTGATATTCAACGTGATTATTAATAATTGAAAATTGAAAATTCACAATTGACAATGAACAATGAACAATTTATTTTTAATTTTTAATTTTTAATTTTCAATTAAAAAAGTTAAATAAAAATGGGAAATCCAAGAGCATTTTTAACCATTCCGAGAAAAGAGGCAGGACATCGTCCTGTAAGCGAGAGGATTCACGACTTCTCGGAAATGGAACAGACTTTAAATACAAAAGACCGTCAACTCCAAGCCTCCCGCTGCATGGATTGCGGCGTACCGTTCTGTCATTGGGCTTGTCCGCTTGGCAACAAGCAACCCGAATGGAACGACGCTCTTTACAAAGGCGATTGGGAACTCGCCTATAAATTACTTTCCAAAACCAACGACTTTCCCGAATTTACAGGAAGAGTTTGTCCGGCACTATGCGAAAAATCGTGCGTTTTGAACCTAACGATTTCAGAACCCGTAACTTGTCGCGAAAACGAATGTGCAATCATCGAGCGTGCTTTTATGGAAAGTTACATCACGCCCGAAATTCCTCAACGAAACGGAAAGAAAGTGCTTGTGATAGGTTCGGGACCGGCAGGTCTGTCAGCAGCAAACCAACTGAACAAGAAAGGTTTTTCGGTTACAGTCTTCGAGAAAAACGAAGCCGCAGGTGGATTGTTGAGATTTGGTATTCCTAATTTCAAACTCTCCAAAACAGTAATCGACCGCCGCATTGCACTCATGGAACAAGAAGGAATTGTGTTTTGTTACAATAAAAACGTTGACACAGAACATCTTCCAGAAGGTTTTGACGCATACGTCGTTGCAACTGGCACGCCAGAGGCTCGCGACCTAAAAATCGAAGGCCGCGAATTGAAAGGCGTTCATCTTGCACTTGAAATTTTGTCGCAACAAACAAGGATACTTATGGGAGAAACTTTTGATAAGAAAGATCTTATTAACGCCAAAGGCAAAAAAGTGCTTGTAATTGGTGGCGGCGACACTGGAAGCGACTGCATCGGCACTGCTCATCGTCAAGGCTGCAAATCGGTAACTCAAATCGAAATCATGCCCAAACCACCTGAGGGTCATAATCCCGCAACACCTTGGCCCTATTGGCCGCAAATTCTCAAAACCTCTTACGCTCACGAGGAGGGTTGCGAGCGTCGTTGGCTACTCAACACCAACAAGTTTATTGGCAAAGACGGTGTGTTAACTGGTGCAGAAGTGGAAGAAGTAGAATGGATTCCTAATCCAAACGGCGGTCGCCCTACAATGAAACTGACTGGCAAAAAAGAAATCATAGAATGTGATATGGCACTTTTGGCGATGGGATTCTTAAAACCTCAACACCCACAATTTGCCGACAATGTTTTTGTCTGTGGCGACGCATTTTCAGGAGCATCGCTTGTTGTAAGAGCAATTGCGTCGGGTAGAGAGGTTGCCAGCAAGGTCGAACAATTCTGCTGTCAGGCGGATGCAAATTTTTAATTTTCAATTTTTAATTTTCAATTCATTATGTGTGGAATAGTTGGAATATTTGATATAAAAAATCATCCTGAGCAACTTCGCCGCCGTGCGTTGGAACAGTCGGGAAAGATTCGACACCGTGGACCCGATTGGTCGGGCATTTACGTTGGTAAGACTGCAATTTTGGCGCACGAAAGGCTGTCAATTGTTGACCCTAAATCGGGAAGTCAGCCGCTAAAAACCAAAGACGGCAAAGTGATTTTGGCTGTCAACGGCGAAATCTATAATCACCGTCAAATCAGAGAACAATACGCTGGAAAATTTGATTTTCAGACTGGCTCCGATTGCGAAGTAATTCTCGCCCTCTATCGCGACAAAGGCATTGACTTTTTGGAGGTTTTGTCAGGAATTTTTGCTTTTGCACTTTACGACGAAGAACGCGACGAATATCTCATCGCTCGCGACCCGATTGGCGTAATTCCATTGTATATCGGTCATGACAGCGACGACAATATCTGTGTCGCGTCAGAACTAAAAGCATTGGAAGGTTATTGCACTGAATATGAAGTGTTTTTGCCTGGACATTATTACTGGTCAAAAACCAAAAAAATGACCCGCTGGTATAATCGCAATTGGCAAGAGTATGATAATGTCAAAACCTCAAAACTAAACTCCACCGACATTCGCACAGCATTGGAAAATGCGGTAAAACGTCAATTGATGTCAGATGTGCCTTACGGAGTGCTACTTTCGGGCGGATTGGATAGTTCGGTGATTTCGGCGATTGCAAAGAAATATTCGGCAATGCGTGTTGAAACCGACAGCACTCAACAGGCTTGGTGGCCTCAACTCCATTCGTTTGCCGTTGGACTAAAAGGCGCACCCGACCTTTCTGCCGCTAAAAAAGTTGCAGACTATATCGGAACAGTTCATCATGAAATCAACTACACCGTTCAAGAGGGTCTCGATGCTATTCGCGATGTCATCTATTACATTGAAACTTACGATGTTACAACTGTAAGAGCAAGTACGCCGATGTATCTGTTGGCTCGTGTAATCAAGAGCATGGGAATCAAGATGGTGCTTTCTGGCGAAGGTGCTGACGAGATTTTTGGCGGCTACTTGTATTTTCATAAGGCTCCAGATGCAAAGGCGTTTCATGAGGAAACGGTCAGAAAACTGTCAAAACTTTACCTTTACGATTGTCTGAGAGCCAACAAATCGCTTTCGGCATGGGGTGTGGAAGGTCGTGTTCCATTTTTAGACAAAGAGTTTCTTGACGTTGCAATGTCGCTAAATCCTCAAGACAAGATGGTTAGCAACGGTAAAATAGAAAAATATGTTCTTCGTAAGGCCTTTGAAGATATGTTGCCGACAGAGGTTTGTTGGCGTCAGAAAGAACAGTTTTCTGACGGCGTGGGTTATAGTTGGATAGATTCACTAAAACGCATTACAGCAGAGGCTGTTACAGATTCGATGATGGCAACAGCCAAGGAGCGTTTTCCTGTCAATACCCCGATGAACAAGGAGGAATATTATTACCGCTCGATTTTTGAAGAGCATTTTCCAAGCAAGTCGGCAGCCATGACAGTTCCGTCAGTTCCATCGGTTGCGTGTTCAACGGCAGAGGCTTTGGCTTGGGACGCTTCGTTCAAAAACCTCAACGACCCATCTGGTCGCGCTGTTAAGAATATTCACAATATGAGTTATTGAAGGATTTTTTTTGTATAGCAGGCAAAGCGAGAGAGGGGCTGACTCCGTGACGGACGATGCCCCTTGATTTATTTTTTGATTGATATGCACAATGTAAAAGGTTCTAAAAATTAGATTTTTTCGAGGCGCACGAAATCGAAAAAAGAGAGTTACTAATTGTAATTACTTTGCGAACTTTGAGTTATTTTCCAAGTTTATGGGCTTTGAGTTTGTCAACGTAACCCAATGGACGGTTTTTGTCTTCTTTATCCGTAAATTTTGTTTTTTGCGTGACGCAATATATAAAGTGTTTTTATTTGTCGTTTTTACCAAAAATCACTATAATTCCAATTAACTTAACTTGTTGATTTCCTCTAACGAAAGTTTTGTGATGTTTGCAACGCTTTGTTTGTCAATTCCGTTAACAAGCATTGATTTTGCTATTTCAAGTTTTTCTAAGTGGGCTTTCTTTCGTTCTTGCTCACGACCCTTTTCAATGCCAATTTTTTCGCCTTCTGCACGACCTTCTGCACGACCTTCCTCACGTTCATTAGACATTGCATTTCGTTGAGTCATAACTTCAAGCAAATAATCTTCGTAAGCATAAATATCACCATCAGAATATGCCGACCGCTCTACAATTTCTAAGGCTTGGCTAATTTCTGGGTTTTCAAGCATTACTACGTCAACTTTTTCTGTTTCCTCATTGATTTCTGTTAAAAATCTGAGCCACAATTCCTTTATTGCTCTACTACCTCGATCTAATGGTTTGTATTTTTTTAGTTCTACAAAAATTAGGGACAAATCTCTATGAATATCTGTTGGATGTGCTTTGTTAATAATATAAAATTCTTGCATATAACCGTTATCATCTGCATAATCAAATGATTCATCATTAACAAGAGCCAAGGCATAAACCTCTTGCAATTTTTCAAATGGGTTGCCTTTTGTTAATTGTTTTGAATACATAGAAGTGGCGTTGAAAAGTGTTCGAGAAAAAAATTCCATATTCCAATAATTCTGCATTTCAACAATAAAGCCACGACCTTTATTGTCGGTGCAACGGACATCAACTATTGAATGTTTTTTTGCAGGATTTTCGGGAACATTTTCGGAAGTGAGATACTCAACTTTTTCTATGGTCATACCCTCAGGTAACGGCAATAAAGCATTCAATAGACTTTTAACGAGATTTTCGTGTTCGCCAAAAACTTTTTTGAAGGTTAAATCAACTTTTGGATTAAGATATTTCGACATAGTGATTTGTTGGTTTATTTATTTTTAGCAAAGATAAATGATTTTTGTAGATTTTACAAACAAGCACTACATATTCGTAATTTCAACTAATCAAACATTTTTTCATAATGTTTAACATTAAACATTACTTTTGGGTGCATTAAATATTTCTGGTTTTGTTATACCAATTTTTGCTATTAGATATTTAAACGATGTTGCCAAAACGCCCAAACCGTATTTTACACTACGTTTAAAGTTTATAGATGAAGCTTCTTTGAAATATTTTGTAGGGCATGTTATTTCTGCTATTTCAAATCCTGCATAAAATATTTGCGCAATCATTTGATTATCAAATACAAAATCGTTGCTGCAAGCTTTTATATTAAGACTTTGGATAACTTCTCGCGAAAATGCTCTATAACCTGTATGATATTCCGATAGTTTTTGGTTCATAAGCATATTTTGTACAAAAGTTAGAAACCTATTGGCGATGTATTTATATATTGGCATACCACCTTTTAACGCACCTTTGCCAAGTATTCTTGATGCAATTACCACTGGATACACTCCGTCTGCAATAGTGTAGCACATCGGACGAATGAGTTTTGGGGTGTATTGATAGTCGGGATGAAGCATTACAATAATATCGCAGCCAAGTTCAAGTGCTTTTGCATAGCAAGTTTTTTGATTGGCACCGTAACCTTGGTTTTTTTCGTGAACAATTATGTGTTTAATTCCCAAGTTTGCAGCAATTTCTGCTGTTTTATCTTTGCTACAATCGTCGGTAAGTATTATTTCGTCAACAATGTCGGTTGGTATTTCTGAAAACGTTTTTTCAAGTGTTTTTTCGGCATTGTAGGCTGGTAGTACAACTCCTATTTTTTTGTCGCGTATCATTTTTTAATAAAAATGCTTGATTAAAATAATCAAAAACTGTTGACTAACAGAAGGTAAAAAACAAGTTAGTCAACAACATTCTAAAATTGCCTTTTGCTAAACCTTAAAAATCGCATCAAAGACTTCCCTTGCTGCTTGGTATAGTCTGCAAACTAAAATCGTAACTTATTGCTTGTTTTAGACATTTGGCAAAAGCCTTAAAAATGCCTTCAAGTTTATGATGTTCATTATCACCTTCGGCTAATATATTGAGGTTACATTTAGCATTGTCGGCAAAACTTTTAAAAAAGTGGAATGCCATTTCAGTCGGAAAATCGCCAATAAATTCACGGTTAAACTCAACATTCCAAATTATCCACGGTCTGCCGCCCAAATCTAATGCCACTTGTGCGAGGCTATCGTCCATTGGTAAAACAAAAGCATAACGATTTATAAGTTTTCTGGCTCGCCAAAGTTTTTCAACAGCTGTTCCAAGTGCTATTGCAACATCTTCTATGGTGTGATGCTCATCAACATGTAAATCGCCGTTGCAGACAAGTTCCATTCCAAAACAACCATGTACAGGTAATTGTGAAAGCATGTGGTCAAAAAAGTTGAGCCCAGTGCTTACATTCTTTATCTCTGGATTTCCTGGATAAATTTTTAGGTTTATTTTGGTTTCGGCAGTGTTGCGCGTTACTTCCACTACATTGTTGTGCGAAATTATAAAACGTTCGGCTTGTGTCCAGTTTTTAGCTTTTAGAGCACAATATGGATTAAGTTCTTCGCTAAGACTATCGCCAAAATACACTGCTTTACACCCAAGGTTTTTTGCTAACATTACGTCTGTTGGTCTGTCGCCAAGTACAAACGATTCAGCGAGATTGTACTCTTCTTGATTAAAAAACTTTTCAAGCATTTTGGTGCCGGGTTTACGAGTAGGCAGATTTTCGTATTCAAAACTACGGTCAATAAAAATTTCGTCAAACTCTACACCTGCCGATTTTAATGTGTCGAGCATAAGATTTTGCAATGGCCAAAAATCATTTTCGGGGAACGACTTTGTACCTAAACCATCTTGATTGGTAACCATCACAAATAAGAAGTCGGTGTAACGGCGTATCTTGTTCATCGAAATTATTGCGCCCTCGATAAAAGAAAATTTTTCGAGTTTATCAACTTGATAATCCTCTGGTGGTTCTTTTATTAATGTGCCGTCGCGATCAATAAATAATATTCTTTTTTTCATTTTATGCGTTTTCCGTTGTTGAATTTTATTATAAATGCGTCTTGGTAGCCTGCTTTTTTTAGTTCTTGCAATATTGGTTCACATTCTTGAGGAGTTTTTGTATTGCCTGCTGTGTATTTATAGTAACTTCCGTCGGTATAATAATCCATGTCGGGAAGGTGAACTATTTTGGGATCGTCTATTTTTTGTTTTTGCCAACTAACCTTAAATTGCACTTTATAAACAGTGTCTTTGCTGTAATTTTTTGGCATATCGGTGGTCGATGCCGTTGGCGAATTATTTCTTGTGGTTTTACGAGTGCATGCCATTAATACGCTTTCGTTTATTTGTGATGCGTAGCCTATTTTAAAAGGCAATGGCGACGAATGTAAATCTATTAGTGTGCGTTTTAAGTCTTCTTGTTGAAACTTGCTAAATACTTTCATTGGTCGTGTATAAGTGCCGTAAAGCCTTACATCATAATCTTTTACAACGTGAGAATATGCAAGCCCAGATTCGTCTTGAACTATTTTGTCGCATTGGTCGGTTATAATTTTGCGCATTATTGTAAAATCAACGTCTTGAAGTAGGTATGATGCCGATTTAAGGTAGCATGTTTTCTTTGGAAACGATTTTATGAAATATGCAAATTCAAGATGTTCGCTCATTGGGGTGTTTGACGCATCAAGGCGTAGATAACACAATGTGCGTTGACGAGTTTCTCCATCTTTATAAAACTTTATTTCGTAACCGTATGGATTTTTGGTTGTTCCTTCTTCACGGTCTATAACATTACCAACGTTGTCGAGACTTATTTGTCTATAACTCGAAATATTACAATTTTTCATTGCAAGAGTGTAGAGTATTAGGTGTAACGTTCCATTAAGAATTCGGTTGTTGAAATCGTCTTTCATGTGTGATGCCACAAAAAAGCCAAATTTGTTGACATATCTAAAAGAATAAGCCAAGTTTTCGAGATAGTCTTTTATTTGGTTTTCTTTAAGTTGCTCTACATTTGGCAACGCCCCCGGATTTTCCAATCCAAACAATATATAATTGTTCATATCTGGAAAAAAAGTTAGAGCAAATAACAAATCTGGACCACCAAATGGATAGAATAGACATGTTGTGTCGCGAGTTATATCTGCGATATTTTGTGATTTCCAATATTCTATTGGGTCTAACGTTTTGTTACACAAATCCTTCCATTGTTGGTTTATGGAATTTGCATAATCTTTATAATAATCTTTTTCTTGTATATCGGCATATTTGTCGGTTGCTTTTCCAGCCAAAAGCCTTGCAACATCGTTTGCTGGTGTTATATCTACTTGATTTAGATAAATATCAGTACTTGTGGCTGTGTCTTCTGCCGTTGTGCTTGTTATTACTTTGCTTTTTTTTTCGTTGTTACAGCCTAAGGTAACTATAAGTGAACCTATGGCTATGTATCTTAATGCTTTGATAACCATATTTTTCCGTTTTTTTTACAACTTTTAAATTGTTGTTTTATTCATAGGAGATAATATTGTTCGACATATCATTGTCGAGATTTAAGATTTTAACGTAGTTAAGATCGTTTCTATTGGTTTTGATGTCAAATTTATAAATGTTTTCGTTATTATCAAGCCATATTCCTGCATCTTTTTCAATAGTTATTTTGCTATCGTCTTTAAACACAGCTTCCATAGAAACGCTCATAGGCAGCGAGCCTTTGTTTTTTAGTGTAACAACATATTTACCGTCTTGTTTTTCAAGGCTTTCAAGCGCAATATCGGGACGTGAAGTTACAAAAAACCATTTTCCGAAAAATTCGTCGAGATTTTTGCCTGAAATGGTTTTGCAAAGGTTAAAAAAGTCGTATGGGTGTGGGTGTTTGTTGTGCCATATTTCCACAAAACGTTTCATTATTAAACTCATTGTATCTCGTCCCACAATGCTTTCCAACGTGGTGTATGCTAATTGTGGCTTGTAATACGATGCTACAGTAAAACTCCATAGGTTGTTATAATTGTAACTTGGAGTTATCAATGGCGAATCTTTTAGTGTTCCTGATGTGTATTTTATTGTGTATAATTCTGCTGTTGAACGATTTGCTGTGGCTTTATACTCTCTATCTTGTAAATCTTGAGCAGCAAACATGGTTAATCCCTCGTCCAAAAATCCAAAACATGCTTGATTTAGTCCAAGATAAAACGGGAAATAGGTATGTGTAACTTCGTGAGAAGTGGTAAAAAAATGGTCTTTATTCGAAGATTCGTAATCTTCGTTTACAAACATTGGAAATTCCATGCCGCCACTTCCTTCAAAAATGGTTTCATGAGGATAGGGAAACGGTACTTCGGGACGCTCTGACGACAGAAAATCGATTGTTTTTTTGGTCATCATAGTTGTTTTGGCAAAGTCTGGTGTTCTAAAAACCGATTCTGCAACTACTCTGCGACCAGTTTTTTTATCTACAACGGTGGATGTTGCTTGCCATTGACAACGATCGCTTACTGCAAACACAAAATCAGAAACGCTATCGGCCTTAAATTTCCATGTGTTTTGTTGTTTTCGTAAGGTATGTCCAAAGTCGTTGGTAGATATAATTTTTACAATTTCGTTTGATGTTTTTGATTTATTTATACGTTTAAGAATTTCGGGGGTATATATTTCGTTTTCGTTTGTTAAAGTTCCAGTTGCCCATACGTTACAATTGTTGCCAACAGTTAGGTTGACTTGGTAATTGGCAAACTCAAAATAAAACTCTTCGTTGCCCGAATGTGAAACTTCGTCCCAACCATAAATATCGTCATACACAGCTACTTGTGGATACCAATACGGAACAACCCATGTGTTTTCGGCATATTTTCCTCCTCGTAGATGTGTGTAGGCTGCTATGGGGGTACGCCACTTTACGGTAATTGTTGTTTTTTCTCCGACACTAATTACTTTTTTGAGCGAAACAATGGCTATTGTACCCTTGCGATTTACATTCAGTGCCTTTCCATTTTGACTTACTTCTAATTCTACACCGTCAAAAATATCTCTGCTATCAACGCTTCTTTGTCTTATAGCTCCTTTTTTATAAACATCGCGATAAATCTGTAGCCGCAAGCTTCCTAAATATTTTGCACCGCAATTATAGTGATATGTGATTGTTTCGGTACCTTCGAGCATGCCATCTTTTGTGTTAAAATTGGCATCTATAACGTATTCAGCAAAATTGGTTTTATATTCCGCACCCGGCAATCCTGTTTCGGTGCGGGTTTGTTTTTCAATGGCAGATTTAAATTCATTGGATACGTAATATTGTGCCGTTGATATTTTAGAAAGCGACAATATTACAATAATCAGCAACAATAATTTTTTATTCATTGTTTTATAAGTTTTTTGCAAAGATATTTGATTAAATGCTGTTGCCAAAACAAAAGTTTTATTTTTTGTTAATTTTTTTATTCTAACAAAATGATTTAACTTTGCCAAAAAGTCGTTCATAGCCATAAAAATGAAAAACCTTTTAACAATTGCGGCTGTTTTTTTAATGTTAAACGTTGCCGCACAGACACAATATCCCGACACAACTCGCGAATTTCGTGGTGTTTGGGTAGCCACTACCAAAATGATAGACTACCCCAAGGCTCGCAACATGACGGCGCAACAACTTCAAAAAAACTACACCGACCTTCTTGCTGTTTGGAAAGCTGCTGGTTACAATGCTGTTATTTTTCAAGTTAGACCTGCCGCTGACGCATTTTATAAATCTGATTACGAACCTTGGAGTGAGTGGCTTACGGGTAAACAAGGTCGTGCACCAAGTCCTTATTACGATCCATTGGAATTTATGGTAGAAAAAACTCATGCTCAAAATATGGAGTTTCATGCATGGTTCAATCCGTTTAGAGCCGTGGCTACCATACAATATGCCGATGTTTGCGCCTCGCACATATCCAAAACAAAACCTGAGTGGTTTTTTACATACGGAGGCAGCAAATATTTTAATCCAGGGTTGCCAGAAGTTAGAGATTATCTTGTAAAAATAATTGTTGACGTTGTAAAACGTTATGACATCGACGGTGTGCATTTCGACGATTATTTTTATCCTTATCCTGTTTCAGCGGGAAATGGAAAATTTGAAGAAATACCAGACGGAGCTGCATTTAGGCAATATCCCAATGGCTTTTCCGACATAAAAGATTGGCGACGCAACAACGTTAACATATTTGTAGAACAGGTAAACAAAGCCATAAAGGCAGTTAAACCATGGGTGCAATTTGGCATTGGACCAGCTGGCGTATGGCGCAACAAACAACAAGATCCCGATGGCTCCGACACAAAAAGTTTGTCGGGATATGATTATCTCTATGCCGACGTATTGGCATGGCTAAAAGGTGGTTGGATAGATTATGCTGCTCCACAAATTTATTGGAATATTAATCATAAAACCAACAAATTTGAAAGTGTAGTTCAATGGTGGAACAACCACTCTTATGGACGTAACATATATATAGGTATTGGTGCATACAACCAAGAAAAACCCGCTGATGGTTGGGGCGACCCAAACGAAGTGGCAAACCAAATTAAAATATGCAGAAAATTTCCCAACGTTCAAGGTGTTGTTGTTTATCGTTCAACAACGCTTGTGCAAAATCCGCTTAAAATGGTTGACGTTGTAAAAAAACAATGTTTCAACAATTATTGCATGATGCCTAAGATGCCATGGCTCGACAATAGACCTCAAAATATTGATTTGGAAGTTATTAAACGTCAAAATGAATTTCTTGTAATGTGGAACAAGGATAATGGTAAAAAATTACCCGAAGCCGAAGCCACAGTTTTCTATTCTGTGTTTAGGGTTAAGGGTAAACATCCCGACTTTGTGCCATCGAGCGAAAATTTTGTAAAAAATATTTCGGAATCTAATTTAAAATTATTTCGTAAAAAACGTTTTGTATTATTCGGCGGCAATTTTTATACATACAAAATAGTGGCATACAATCGAAATCATGCCGAAAGTCAACCCAGCGAACCTATAATTATAAAGTATGGTAAAAAAGATGCTGTGGAATAATATTAACATGTTGATTATTAATTGTCAATAAAAAGTGAAAATTATTTTATATACAGATGGAGCATCACGGGGCAATCCGGGTCCCGGAGGCTATGGCGCGGTGCTTATTTGCGAAGAACTTAAAATGCGTAAAGAATTATCGCAAGGTTTTAAACTTACCACCAATAACAGAATGGAATTGCTTGCTGTTATTGTTGGGCTTGAAGCATTAAAAAAAGATGGAATGGACGTAACTATTTATTCCGATTCGCAATATGTTGTCAATAGCGTTGAAAAAGGATGGATAAAAGGTTGGTTGAAGAAAAATTTTGCTGGTAAAAAAAATAAGGATTTGTGGCTTAGGTTTTTAAAGGTTTACTGTAAGCATAATGTTAATTTTATATGGATAAAAGGTCATGCAGATACGCCAGAAAATGAACGTTGCGACCGACTTGCTGTTGCTGCCGCCCTTGATAAGGAGCATCTTTTAGACGACAAAGGCTTTTTAGACGATAGCAATCAAATTAATTTTGGTGCTTAATCCATAGTTTTATAGTTATTTATAAAAAAAATGGGGATACTTGATAAAATATCCCCATTTTTAGTTTCATCAAAAAAATTAATTAACTTTTTTAACAATTTCGCTACCTATTTTCAATCCCTCAAGATTGGCAGGTATGAGTTTGTGATGGCGTTCGGGAAGCGATTTTTTCAATCCAGCTTCCACATTGGCTACGTCAACCACTGGGTTGATTTTTAAATATGCGCCAAGAACTATCATGTTAAATATTTTTGCCATGTTTTTTTCATGAGCCGCTTTGGTTGCCTCAACCGAATATATTTTAATATCGGTACGGGTTGGCGGGTTGGATATACCATTGGGATCGTATAGCAATGTTCCACCGGGTTTTATGGCAGTTTCAAATTTATCCAACGATTGTTGGTTGAGTATTATTGCGGTGTCGAATGATGTCAAAATAGGCGATGAAATACGTTCTTCGCTCAAAATAACAGTAACATTGGCCGTACCACCGCGCATTTCTGGTCCGTAAGATGGCATCCAACTTACCTCTAAATTCTGCATTATGCCGGAGTAGGCAAGTATTTTGCCCATCGACAGCACACCCTGTCCACCAAAACCGGCTATTATTATTTCTTCGTTTGTCATTGTTGTTCTATTACCGGAGATTTTAATAATTTGAAATTGTCTTTTATGTCGCCGGGTTGGTAATATTTAAATGTGTTTTCTTCCATCCATTTATTAGCCTGCACTGGCGACATTTTCCAACCAGAGTTACAATTGCTAAGTACCTCTACTATACATGTACCTTGTTTGCCTTCAGATTGGTATTGCATAGCTTTTTTAATAGCGTTTTTACATTTACGCACGGCTGCTGGTGTGTGTACACTCTGACGTGTTACAAACCTTACCGCAGGAAGTTGGGCAACAAGTTCGGTAATCCTTATTGGATAACCCATTGTGCTTACATCACGTCCGTATGGACAAGTAGCGGTTTTTGCGCCTTCGAGAGTAGTTGGAGCCATTTGACCACCTGTCATACCATATATACCGTTGTTGACAAAAATGATAAGAATATTTTCGCCGCGGTTGCAACAGTGCATTGTTTCGGCAGTACCGATGGCTGCAAGGTCGCCGTCGCCTTGATATGTAAATACGTATTTATTTGGATAAACACGTTTAATACCTGTTGCAACAGCGGGAGCGCGTCCGTGTGCGGCTTCTTGAACGTCAATATCCATATAGTCGTATGCCATAACTGCACATCCTACTGGTGCCACACCAATGGTTTGTTCCTCTATGCCAAGTTCTTCTATTACCTCCATGGTTATACGGTGAATAACGCCATGTCCGCAACCCGGACAATAGTGAAATGGTTTGTCGGTTAAAAGCCGCGTTTTCTTAAATACGCAGTTTTCGGGTTTTATTATTTGGTCTAATATATTGTTTTCCATTTTATTAACCTACTTAATTAATCGACTGTTTGAAATTTTCGAGGGCTTGGAGAATGTCTGCTGGCGATGCTATCATACCACCCATGCGCCCATAATGTTCTACAGGCACTTTTCCATTAACAGCAAGCCTTACGTCTTCTACCATTTGTCCCGCCGACATTTCTACAGAAAGAAATCCTTTGGCGTGAGATAAGTGGCTTTGAATCTGTTTAATAGGGAAAGGCCACAATGTTTGAGGACGCAGCAACCCTGCTTTTAGTCCTTTTTCACGTGCCATCTGCACCGCTTTCATGCTTGTGCGTGCGCTACTTCCGTATGCTACTATTATGTAGTCGGCATCTTCGCAATCAAGTTGTTCGCACATTACCTCGGTGTCTTGAATGGTCTTGTATTTTTCTACAAGGTGTTGGTTAAACTGTTCTTGAAGATGTGGCACAAGGTTGAGCGATGTAATTATGCGTCGTTGAGTGCCTTTCTTTTTGCCAGTAGTGGCCCAAGGACAATTTTCGGCAACTTGCTCATCGCTTAGCCTTGGAATATAATCGAATAGTTCAACTTTTTCCATCATCTGACCAATAACACCATCAGAAAGTATCATGGCAGGGTTGCGATATTTAAAAGCGAGGTCGAATGCTAATTTTAGGAAATCGGCCATTTCTTGCACGCTTGCAGGAGCAAGAGTTATCAATTTGTAATCGCCATGACCACCACCTTTTACGGTTTGGAAATAGTCGGCTTGTGAAGGTTGGATAGTACCCAATCCTGGACCTCCTCTAACAACGTTAACCACCACGCAAGGTAGTTCGGCACCAGCAATGTAAGATAAGCCTTCTTGCATCAAACTTACACCTGGGCTCGACGATGATGTCATTGCTTTTTTTCCAGCGGCCGCTGCTCCGTAAACCATATTTATGGATGCGGTTTCGCTTTCTGCTTGCAATACTACCATTCCTGTGGTTTTTATTGGGTTTTCGGCCATGAGGTGTTCCATAATTTCCGATTGTGGGGTTATGGGGTAGCCGTAGTATGCGTCAACACCAGCGCGGATTGCGGCTTCGGCCAAGGCTTCGTTGCCTTTCATTAATCTAAGTTCACCCATGATTTTGTTTTGATTTTCTTAGCGTTTAATCAATTTTGGCCCTATAAACGGTAATCACCGCGTCGGGGCATACTGTTGCACAATTGGTACAGCCGGTACATTTGTCGGGTTCGGCCATGTACGCATAACTATAACCTTTTAAATTTACTTTTTGCGATAGTGTCAACACTTTGCATGGACACGCTTCTACACAAAGACCACATCCTTTGCATTTGTTGTTGTCCACAACTACCGCACCTCTAACTTTTGACATAAGTTTTATGCTTTGATTGTTATGTTTTTCAAAAATGCAAAATTAATTTTTTTTGTTGATATTATTACCTTACAAATTATTTTTTTTGTTTTTATTTCTTGTTAATTTTTTGCAGAATCAACGAAATCTGCAAAAAATCCGTGTGTATTTTTTGCAGAATCAACGAAATCTACAAAAAATCCGTATGTATTTTTTGCAGAATCAACGAAATCTGCAAAAAATCCGTGTGTATTTATAAATGAAATTGATGTGCTTTTTGCATCAATAATTTAATTTGATAAAAATTTAACTATTGACAAAAAAATAATTTTAGGTCAAAAAAATTTATTATGTAAAAAAAAGTTTTTACATTTGCTTAATCTAAAATTAAAATTTCGATCTAATAATGAAAGGATTTAAAATTATCGTTTTGGCCAAACAAGTGCCCGACACTCGCAATGTGGGTAAGGACGCTATGAAAGAAGACGGCACAATGAACCGCGCCGCACTGCCGGCAATATTCAATCCAGAAGACCTCAACGCACTCGAACAGGCTTTGAGGATAAAAGACAAATTTCCAGACAGCGAAATCACTATTTTGACGATGGGATTGCCAAAGTCGGCCGATATTGTTCGTGAAGGACTTTTCCGTGGAGCTGACAAAGGAATTGTTCTTACCGATCGTAAACTCGGCGGTAGCGATACATTGGCCACAAGTTATGCTATTTCGCAAGCTATTAAACGTATAAAAGATTACGACATAGTGCTTTGTGGTCGTCAGGCCATTGACGGAGATACTGCACAAGTGGGTCCACAAGCTGCTGAAAAACTAAATATTCCACAAGTAACATATGCAGAAGAAATAACCGACATTTCCGAAAAGAAAATAACCATACGTCGTAGGCTTGAACGTGGTACAGAAGTGGTAAGTTGTCCTTTCCCATTGTTGGTAACAGTTCATGGAAGTGCAGCACCATGCAGAAGTAGAAATGCAAAATTTTATATGAAATATAAATTTGCTAAAACACCTCTCGAAGTAACCGAAGAAACCGACAAGGAACTCCTTGCCCACAAAGATTATCTTAATATAAAGGTGTGGAGCGCACAAGATGTAGAAGCAGAGCCAGAAAGAGTAGGACTCGCAGGTTCGCCCACCAAGGTTAAAACAATAACAATGGTGGAATTACAAGCAAAAGAATCGAAAAAACTTTCAGATTCTGATGCTGATATTGATAACTTGATGAAAGAACTTGCGTCAAAACACATCTTGGGTTAAATGCTAATTGGTAAAATAAAAACAATTGCAAGTTTAACGCTTAAAAAATTAAAATCCAGATTATGAACAATTTGTTAGTATATTGTGAAATAGAAGACGGAGTTGTAGCCGATGTTAGTTTAGAACTACTATCAAAAGGTCGCAAACTCGCCGACCAACTTGGCTGTAAACTCGAAGCCGTTGCTATTGATAAAAACCTATCGAAAATAGGCGACCAAATATTCCCCTATGGTGCCGATACCATTTTTGTTGCCGACGATGCAAAATTGTCGCCTTATCAGACATTACCACATTTTAGGATAGTTACCGATTTGATAAAAAAAGAACAACCACAAATTGTACTTTTTGGAGCAACAAGTATAGGTCGCGACCTTGCTCCGCGTATCGCCTCTGTTTTAAAAACTGGTTTAACAGCCGATTGTACAAGCCTTGAAATTGGCGAACATGAGGATAAAAAAAACAAAAAAGTATATAAAAATTTGCTCTACCAAATACGTCCTGCATTTGGAGGAAACATAATTGCCACCATTATCAATCTCGAAGCACGCCCACAAATGGCTACGGTGAGAGAAGGTGTGATGAAAAAAGAAATTTTCAACAAAAAACACAAAGGCGAGATAAAAAAACTTGACTTCAAAAAAATAGTAACAGCAGAAGATTTTATTGTTAACATACTCGACCGTGTAATAGAAAAAAGCAAACTCAATTTAAAAGGAGCTCCTGTGATTGTAGCAGGAGGTTATGGCGTAGGAAGCAAAGAAAACTTCCAATTGCTACATGAGTTAGCACAAGTTCTCGGTGGCGAAGTAGGCGCATCTCGTGCTGCTGTTGATGCTGGATTTACAGAACATGAACGTCAAATTGGTCAAACTGGTGTTACCGTTAGACCAAAACTTTATATTGCTTGCGGAATAAGTGGGCAAGTACAGCATCGTGCGGGTATGCAAGAATCGTCGATTATTGTGTCGATAAACACCGACGAAAACGCGCCAATAAACTCAATTGCCGACTATGTAATTGTTGGCGACGTGGCGCAAGTGTTGCCTAAGATGATAAAATATTATAAGGCCAACACTAAATAAAAAGGTTAACCACATTGTTTAATCGCAAAAAAGTAAGAAAAAATGTCAAATTTCTATACCGACAACGAAGATTTAAAATTTCATCTTACCCATCCATTGATGGCTCGTATCATCGGCCTTAGAGAACGCAATTATGCCGACAAGGACAATTTTGATTATGCGCCAAAAGACTACGAAGATGCAATAGATAGTTACGACAAAGTAATGGAACTTTGTGGCGAAATATGCGCCGAAATAATTGCAGCCAATGCAGAGGCAAACGACAATGAAGGTCATTCAATAGAAAACGACCATTTAAAATACAATAAGCACACACTCGAAAATTATGAGGCATTGCGCAAAGCAGGCGTTTGGGGTATGACCTTGGCTCGCAGATACAAAGGTCTCAACTTTTCTAACGTGCCATATATAATGGTTGGCGAAATGATTTCGAGAGCAGACGGAGGATTTGCCAATTTTTGGGGATTACAAGATTGCGCCGAAACTGTTAACGAGTTTGCAAGTGAAGAACTTAAACAACAATATCTTCCTCAAACTTTTGAAGGTAAAACTTATTCTATGGTTCTCACCGAACCCGATGCAGGTAGCGATTTGCAATCTGTACAACTACGTGCCGATTTTGACCCAGATAAAAATCAATGGTTGCTCAACGGTGTAAAACGTTTTATTACCAATGGCGACGCTGATATTCAATTGGTTCTTGCACGTAGCGAAAAAGGGACAAAAGACGGACGCGGACTTTCGCTTTTTATATACGATAAAGACAAAAATTGCGAAAAAGTTCGCCGCGTAGAAAATAAACTTGGTATACACGGTAGCCCAACATGTGAGATGGTGTATAAAAACGCACCAGCAAAACTTGTGGGTGAACGCAAAATGGGACTTATAAAATATGTTATGTCCTTGATGTATGGTGCAAGGCTTGGCGTAGGTGGTCAAAGTGTTGGTATTGCAGAGGCAGCATATCGTGAAGCTCTTGCGTATGCAAAAGAACGCCGTCAGTTTGGTAAGGCAATTATACAGTTCCCTGCTGTTTATCAGTTGCTTGCCAACATGGATGCAAAAGTAAAAGGCATGCGTACATTACTTTACGAAACTGCTCGTTTTGTGGATATGAGCAAATTGCTCGACGAAATAAAGACCAATCGCGAACGCCCTCTCACAGCCGAGGAACGCACAGATTTAAAATATTTTAAACGTCTTGCCGATGCCTATACACCGTTG
The DNA here is from genome assembly GCA_937877455.1 of uncultured Bacteroidales bacterium. Taxonomy (GTDB): domain Bacteria; phylum Bacteroidota; class Bacteroidia; order Bacteroidales; family UBA3824; genus UBA3824. The sequence continues at coordinate 101 of CALFIU010000055.1, read as the reverse complement.
CTAAAACTTTTTAGTAGCGAATGGTGTAATCAAGTGGCATACGATTCGTTGCAAATTCTTGGCGGTAGCGGCTATATGAAAGACTATTCAGTGGAACGTTT
>CALFIU010000054.1 GCA_937877455.1 uncultured Bacteroidales bacterium | reverse complement strand
TTGAGAAAAGGCGGCTTTGCCGCCTTTTCTCAAACTCCTATTTATAATATTGAATATCACATTTTTTTGTAGGGGCGGGTCTATGTGCCCGCCCGCATTGATGTCAGTTCAAATGAATTTGCCGTGTCTATCATAAAAAAAAATAAAAAAAATATTAAAAAAAATTTGGAAATTACAAAAAACACTTATACTTTTGCAGCGTCTTTTAAGGGAAGACAATAAAAGCAGAATATTGGAAAAATAAAAAATATACTGCGGGGTGGAGCAGTTGGTAGCTCGTTGGGCTCATAACCCAAAGGTCGTAGGTTCAAGTCCTGCCCCCGCTACTAAAAAAGAGGTCTTACAATTGATTAAAAATGTAAGACCTTTTTTATTAAGGGTAATATGTTACAACAACATTTATTAATAGAATGTTTTGTAAAACACCCAAACAAAAAAACATTTTTTAATAAAAAATGAATCTACCCGAAAATCTTAAGCAGAGATATTCACGCGAAAGCCGCACGGTGTTTGAAGCCCAGCGAGCTGCGCAAGAAATAGCATTTGGTCCAATAGTATTTCAAGTGTCGCGCACGATGTTGGAGTTTGGCATTTTTAAACTACTTAACGACAACCCCAAGGGTTTAACCATGGAACAAATAATTGTTAAGTCTAAACTATCAGACTATGCAGTAAAAGTGTTGATGGAAGCCTCGCTCACCATTGGAACAGTGTTGATAAAAGACGATTTATTCTTTATCTCAAAAACAGGTTGGTATCTGCTCAACGACCCAATGACCAATGCAAACTTAAATTTTGTGCAAGATGTCAACTATTTAGGTTTTTTTAATCTCGAAAAATCGCTCACCGATGGCAAGCCAGAAGGTCTTAAAATATTTGGCAATTGGCCAACAATATATCAAGGACTTTCGCAATTGCCAGCCGACGTTCAGAAATCGTGGTTTGAGTTTGACCATTTTTATTCAGACCATAATTTTTCGCAAGCACTCGACATTATACTAAAAAACAATCCAAAAACTATACTTGATATAGGTGGCAACACAGGACGGTTTGCAGTGCAATGCGTGGCACGTAGCAAAGATATTAGTGTAACAGTAATGGATTTGCCACAGCAACTTGAACTAATGGCAAATGCTATTGAAGCAGTTGAAGGGCGAAACCGCATAAACCAACATCCTTGTGATGTACTTAACGAAAATAGCGAATTTCCACAGCCTCACGATGTTGTATGGATGAGCCAATTTCTTGATTGTTTTTCAAAAGAACAAATATTGCAAATACTTCAAAAAGCAAAAAACAGTGTTGCACCCCAAGGAAGGCTTTACATAATGGAAACGTTTTGGGATAGACAAAAATACGAAACTGCCGCCTATTGTTTAACATTAACAAGTCTATATTTTACAGCAATGGCCAATGGCAACAGCAAGATGTATCATTCTGACGACTTTTTGGAAATAGTAAAGCAAGCAGGCTTAACAGTTAGCAACATATACGAAATGGAATACGGACATTCGTTGGTAGAATGTATCATATAAACGGCAACAAAGCCAAAAACAAACTGTAGAAATTATTGTTTATTATCAAAAAAAACAATAATTTTACAGCGTAGAAAATCAACAAAAATAAACAATTATGCTGTTAGTAAAAACAATAACCGACAATCCCGAATTTGTGATAGAACGGTTGGCGATAAAAAACCGCGACGCACGCGCCGCCGTTGAAAAAATCGTGGAATTAGACAAGCAGAAACGCGAAATTCAAAAAGCTCTAGAAGACAACAAAGCCGAGCAAAACAACTTGGCTAAAAAAATCGGAGAATATTTCAAACAAGGAAAACCACAAGAAGCCGAAGCTGCAAAACAACGCTCATCGGAACTTAAAAACATAATCCACACACAGGAAGAAAGTTTTCAAGCTGCCGACAAAGAACTCTTCGACATACTTGTTACACTACCTAACCTACCTTACGAACTTGTTGCACCAGGCAAAAGTGCCGACGACAATGTAGAAATACGCCGTGGCGGAAGCAGCCCCGACTTTACGGGCATTACCCCCCTACCCCATTGGGAACTTGCCAAAAAGTATGATATTATCGACTTTGCAACAGGTGTTAAGATAGCAGGAGCAGGTTTTCCACTTTATAAAGGCAAAGGTGCAAAATTACAACGTGCACTTATAAACTTTTTCCTTGATGAAGCTGCCAAATCGGGATATATGGAAGTAGAGCCACCTGTATTGGTAAACGAAGATTCAGGATTTGGAACAGGTCAACTTCCCGACAAAGAAGGACAAATGTATTTTTGCAATGCAGATAAAATGTACCTCGTACCAACAGCAGAAGTGCCAGTTACCAACATCTATCGCGACACCATTCTTGATGCGTCACAACTTCCAATACGACACTGCGCATACACACCATGTTTTCGTCGCGAAGCAGGCAGTTACGGTTCGGACGTTAAAGGACTCAACCGCCTACACCAATTCGACAAGGTGGAACTTGTACAGATAACCCATCCAGAAAAATCATACAAAGCCTTGGAAATAATGGTGTTGCATGTAGAAGGTTTGGTTAAAAAACTTAATCTACCCTACCGCATAATAAGGCTTTGTGGTGGCGACATGAGTTTTACTTCGGCAATGACCTACGATTTTGAAGTATATTCGGCAGCACAAGGCAAGTGGTTAGAAGTAAGTTCTGTATCAAACTTTGAATCTTTCCAATCCAATAGGTTAAAACTCCGTTTTAAAGAAGAAGGCGACAAACGTACAAAACTTTGTCACACCCTCAACGGTAGCGGTTTGGCATTGCCTCGTATAGTGGCCGCCATACTCGAAGACAATCAAAAGGCAGACCGCATAGAAATACCAGAAGTACTTAGAAAATACACTGGTTTTGATTATATAGGTGGACAAGAAGAAACCACCGAACCAGCAGAAGAATAATCAAAAGCATTTATTTTAGCACACACGCACACACATTTTATTATGTACGTGTGTGTTTTTTTATAATGAAACTTATTCGTTAAGCAACACCTTATAATATACGGGGGTTCTAAAAATTGCTTTTTCTGCGTTGTATTTCAATCTCAAAATGCTCATTTACAATCAGTAAACTGCGCTATTTCGATTTCATACGCCTTGAAAAATCTAATTTTTAAAACTCCCCTATAATAACTAATATATTCGCCATTTTTGATTATAAAAAAATAAGCAAAAAAACTTTGCGATATGCAAAATAATACATATCTTTGACTATTCAAAATTCAACACTTTTCAAAAAAACTTGCTTTTTTCTAGAACAAAAATGATTTTTTTAACGTAAAATTTACCAAAAAGGGCTTATGAAAAGAGAAAATATTATCAAATTTATCATTGGGTTGTTAATAATAAGCACAATGTCAGTAACAAGTTGCAATACAAAAACTACAGCCGACAAAAATAAACCTACAACACAAATAGAGGAAACGCCACAATACAATCCAGAAAGTTTTATCGCCGACATAGACGAATATGTTTATTTTATACGACAACATGGCGAAAATTTTTCTATCGAACGACAAAAACTACAAAAACCAGCAAATAGTTCTGCTGTAGTATGCAAATTAGATGGGCAGACGGTAAAAATATCTATACTTTCAGATTCGAGCCAAACAGATATGGTGGATTTGTATATGCGAGATTCTAAACTTGTTTATATGAGCAAAAATGGTATTCAAGGTAGCGACTGCCCCAACGACAATGTATATTATCTTGATGGGAAAATTTATAAATGTTTTCGCGATGGCAATGAAATAAACAATCGTGATAGTATCAATACCATTGGAGATGTATCGCAATATGCAAGCGTATTTTAATTTTTTTTTAGTTAATAATAATAAAAAAACTCCGACTAACCATCGGAGTTTTTTTATTATTAATTAATACTAATTAAATCTAAGCTTCTGCTTGTTGTGCTACAACATTTACATAAGATTTGTTTCCAAAGCGGACTTGGAATTTAACCACACCATCAGTTAAAGCAAACAAAGTATAATCTTTACCCATGCCTACATTTTCACCTGCATAGTGAACAGTACCTCTTTGACGTACTAAAATATTACCGCTTTTTACAACTTGACCACCAAATTTTTTTACTCCAAGGCGTTTGGAGTGTGAATCACGGCCGTTTCTTGAACTGCCGACACCTTTTTTATGAGCCATTTTCTAAAAAAATTTTCTGTTTTACATTAAAAAATTAATAAAACCAACCTTACAAACTAATATCTTCGATGAGAATTTGGGTAAGGTATTGACGGTGTCCGTTTTTAACGGCGTAACCTTTTCTACGTTTTTTCTTAAATACGATTACTTTATCGTCTTTAAGATGTTTTAAAACTTTTGCCGAAACTTTTGCACCACTTACAAATGGAGTTCCAACGCTTACATTGCTGTCGTTGTCAACTAAGAGGACATTGTCGAATTTAACATTTTCGCCTTCCTCGTTTTTAAGACGGTGAACATACACCTTCTTGCTTTTTTCAACTTTAAATTGTTGACCTGCTATTTCTACTATTGCGTACATTTTGTATTTGTTTTTTGTCGTATAGGTGGTAATATCAAAGATATTATCACTTAAAAACCTATGCGAGCGTTAAATAATTGTTTTTTAGCACGGCAAAAGTATAAACTTTTAGCGTGTAAAAAAAATTATTTTTGCAGTTTTTTTTAATTAAAATGTGCATAGCCAATAAAAAATTTTGCATTTGCCGTTTTTTTTACGCAAATTTGCAGCCATAAAACTTTAACACATTATTAGAAATGGATAAAAACGAACTTATAGCAAAAATCAACTCGGTGCTCGCTAATGAATTTGAAGTAGAAGAAAGCACCATAACACCAGAAGGTAATATTAAAAACGTACTTCAACTCGACAGCCTTAGTCTGGTTGACATGATTGCGCTAATAGAAGATGAATTTGGCGTAGAAATAAAAGGTCAAAGCGTATCGCAGGTAAAAACGTTCCAAAATCTCTACGATTTTGTTTACGATAAAACCAACGCATAAAACGTCATGCCGCGTAACACGATGTATGAGGGTGAAGGCATAAAAACCTTTATCCCCCAACGAGAGCCAATGCTTATGGTGGACGCGCTTTATCAAGCCGACGACACCAGTGTTGATACGGGTTTGACAATAGCAAAGACAAATATTTTTTGCGATGAAGAAGGCAATTTTTCCGAATCGGGAGTGATAGAACATATAGCTCAATCTGCGGCTGTATTTGCAGGTTACAACGATTGGAAAAACGGTCGTCCTATTGTATTGGGATATATCGCCGAAATAAAAAAATTTTCTTTGTTATCAAAAGCCAAGATTGGAGATAAACTCGAATCGTCGCTTAAAACGGTCTCGCAAGCCATGAACATAACGCTAATGGATGCCGAGACCAAAATAGGCGACAATACCGTGGCCAAGTGCAAGATTAAAATTTTCATGGACAAAAAATGAATGGCATACAGTCCACAACCGAACTATCCGAAACCATAGAGTTTACCGTGCCGTTCTATGACCTTGATGCCATACAAATGGTGTGGCACGGCAACTATGTAAAATACATGGAAAATGCACGAGAAGCTTTTGGAGCAAAGTATGGTTTTGAATATCTTCATATCTTTGAGAGTGGCTATCTTGCACCTGTGGTTGATATGCACCTTAAATATAAGGTGTCGGCAAGAATGGGCGATGTATTACGCATAAAAATTACTTACGTCCCCACTGCTGCGGCCAAAATGATATTTAGGTATATAATCACACGACCCAAGGACGATGCTGTGATTTTAGAAGCCGAAACAATCCAACTCTTTGTGTCGCGTAGTGGTGAGTTTGAACCAAGCAATCCCGACTTTGTAAAAGAATGGAAAAGCCGATGGAACATATCATCGTCGCGATTGAAAATAAAAGATAATCAACAATGCTGATAAAAGATTTTTATAAAGTTAATGGACAGACAACTGATGCTGAAGGAAATCATATTTTCGACATTGCGCTCAACACAGAACACGATGTCTATAAAGGACATTTTCCCGAAAGGCCAATAACACCAGGAGTCTGCAACATTCAAATGATAAAGGAATGCGCCGAAGTATTAGTTGGAAAATCTCTCACTCTAACACAAATAGACAAGTGTAGGCTTACAGCTATGGTAACACCAAACGGCTCACCAAATCTAAAAGTAAAAGTTCAAATTAGCGAAGCCAACCCTCTGAAAATAAACGCGTCAATATTTTTTGAAGATACAATTTATATGACGCTAACAGGTAGTTTGGAAAGCAAAAACTAAAATGTCTGTCAGATGGCAAAATACGACGTTGTGGTAATTGGAGCAGGACTTGGTGGCTTACAATGCGCATACATACTTTCCAAACAAGGTAAAAAAGTGTGCGTATTGGAGCAAAACCGTCTGTTAGGTGGCTGTTTACAAAGCTTTAAACGTAAAGGAAAAACTATGGATACAGGTTTTCATTACGTAGGTGGGCTTGACAAAGGACAACCACTAAACCGACTATTTGACTATTTTGACCTATTAAATCTTCCATGGCAGAAGCTTGATTCACAAGCATTTGACCAAATAGTTTATAATGGTAAAAATTATTTTTTCTGCAACGGATACGATAATTTTGCCAATAGAATGACAGAATATTTTCCTAAGTATAAAAAGGAAATTGCAGAGTATGTAAAATTTCTTGAAGAAGTAGGTTACGGAATATTTTCAAGATTTAAAAAAAATACAACCGGTACAAATATCACCGACGATGTACTTTTTGCCACCAACGCATATAGTTTTTTAAAAGAAAAATTAGGCGATGATACACTTATAAATGTTTTGTCGGGTACATCACTAAAAATGCAACTCAACAAAGCCAAGTTACCACTTTATATATTTGCACAAATAAATAGTTCATTTATACAAAGTGCATGGCGACTAAAAGGCGGTGGAATGCAAATAGCCGATAGTTTAGCCAATAGTATAAAAAAATTTGGAGGAGAAATATTTACAAACACAAAAGCCACTAAATTTATAGAACAAAATGGCAAAATATCGGCAGTAGAAACCAGCAACGGACAAATAATAGAAGGCAACGATTTTATCTCAAACCTTCACCCCGCCGTAACCGTAAACATGGGTGCAGAAACATCGTTTTTTAGAAAAATATATCGAACACGCATCAATAATCTACAAAACGGTTTTGGAATGTTCACCGCCAACATTCTTCTCAAACCAAACAAGGTAAACTACCAAAATCGTAACATCTACATTCACGAAACAAGCGACATATGGCAAGAGCCTAATCTACTTCACAGCGAGAATCCCATATGCGCATTAACAAGTTTTGGAGTACCGCAGAAAGAACAAGGGCAATATGCCGAAAATATAGATTTACTTTGCCCTATGGACTATGCTGATGTAGAAAAATTTAACGGCACAAAGATTGGTAGTAGAGGTAACGAATACGAAGAACTTAAAAAACAAAAAGCAGAAAAATTAATAAACCTGGCAGCAAAATACATAGATGGGCTAAAAGATGGTATCGATAGCGTATATACATCTACACCACTTACATACGCCGACTATACTGCTACAAAAAACGGAGCTGCATACGGCATAGAAAAAGATTGCAACAAACTGATGTACACTCTGTTGACACCAAAAACACCAGCACCAAACCTCTACTTAACAGGACAAAATTTAAGTCTACACGGAATATTGGGCGTAAGCATGACTTCATTTTTTACATGCGCAGAAATAACGGGAATAATTCCAGAAAATATTTTTTAAAAGTCAATTAATAACTAATTATGCAAAACGAAAACAACAAATTTGATTTCGCATTCGGAAAGATAAACTACATATTACTCGGTATTGGATTTGCCGTAATAGTGTTAGGCTTTATGTTAATGGCTGGTGGAGCAAGCGAAGACCCCAACGTTTTTAACGAAGATATATTTTCTTTTCGCCGCATAACACTCGCCCCAATTGTGGTATTGGCAGGTTTTATATTTGAGATTTACGCTATAATGCGCAAACCCAAAAACAAAGACGAAGAATAAAATGCAGCAACAAACAGCCGACGACATATACACACAAGGGCAAGTGTTGATATTCAACAAACCACTACATTGGACATCGTTTGATCTTGTAAACAAAGTAAGATGGCTTATAAGTCGTAGCATTGGAAAAAAAATAAAAGTAGGACATGCTGGCACTCTCGACCCACTTGCCACAGGACTAATGATTATCTGCACTGGCAAAAAAACCAAAGAAATAACTTCTTTTCAAGACCACGATAAAGAATATATCGCCGACATTAAACTTGGAGCAACAACACCATCGTTCGACTTGGAAACAGAAATTAACCAAACATACGATTGTTCTTTTGTAACCAAGCCACTTGCAGAAGAAACACTGAAAACTTTTTTAGGTAGGCAAATACAATATCCACCAGTGTTTTCAGCAAAAAAAATCAATGGCAAACGCGTTTACGAAAGCGCACGAAGAGGAGAGGAAGTTAAAACCCGTCCACAAGAAATAGAAATTAAAGAAATAGAACTTCTTGATTTTAAAGATTATATCATCAAAGTAAGAGTACTATGTAGCAAAGGCACATACATACGCACACTTGCCGACGATTTGGGCAAACGACTCAACACTGGCGCACACCTTATAGGACTAAAACGAACAAAAATAGGAAACATAACACTCAACAACGCAATGCAAATAGAAGACTTTGAAAAGATATTTATAAAAAAAGATTAAAAAAAATTTGCATATTAGTAATTAATTACTTTAACTTTGCACGTTGCAACAATTATATATGAGAGTGTTATAAAAAACGTTTTGTAAAATAAATGAAGTTATCAAAATTTAAGTACGACCTGCCGGAAAAATTGGTAGCTCTATACCCTGCAGAAAACCGCGACGAATCAAGATTGATGGTTATCAACCGTAAGAAAAGAACCATTGAACACAAGATATTCAAAGACATCACCGATTATTTCTGCGATGGAGATGTAATGGTGTTTAACAACACAAAGGTATTTCCTGCACGCCTATATGGAAACAAAGAAAAAACTGGCGCAAAAATAGAAGTTTTTTTACTACGCGAACTCAACAAAGAACAACATCTTTGGGATGTTCTCGTTGATCCTGCTCGCAAAATACGTATTGGCAACAAACTCTATTTTGGAGAAGACGATAGTCTTGTAGCTGAAGTAATTGATAATACCACCTCGCGTGGACGCACATTAAGATTTCTCTACGATGGTCCATACGAAGAATTTAAATCGTTACTATATAGTCTTGGAGAAACACCACTACCAACAAAATACATTCATCGTCCAGTAACACCCGAAGACAAAGACCGTTACCAAACTATTTTTGCAAAACACGAAGGTGCTGTTGCTGCTCCTGCTGCAGGACTACATTTTAGCAAAAACCTTCTTAAAAAACTTGAAATAGTTGGGGTTAACTTTGCTGAGATAACGCTTCATGTAGGTTTGGGAAACTTTAGAAGTGTAGATGTAGAAGACCTTACCAAACACAAAATGGATTCTGAACAGATTTGGATTAACGATCAAGCTGTTGATATAGTAAACAAAGCAAAAGATGAAGAAAAAAACATCTGCGCAATAGGAATAACAACAGTAAGAACATTGGAAAGTTCTGTATCCACAACAGGTTATCTTAAACCGTTTGAAGGTTGGACAAACAAATTCATATTTCCACCATACGAGTTTAAAGTACCCACAAGTTTGGTAACAAACTTTCATCACCCCTACTCCACCATGCTAATGACCACTGCAGCATTTGCGGGTTTTGAATTTCTCATGGAAGCATACGAAGTAGCTGTAAAAGAAAAATATAGATTTGGTTCTTACGGTGATGCAATGCTAATTTTGTAAAAGAAAAACACATAAAAAAACTATCCAAAATGTGAAATGGAATTAATTGGTAAATTACCAAAAATCCATTTTAAAACTATCCAAAAAGTGAATACTTTTTGGATAGTTTTTATAAATATGTTATCGGTCAATACCAAGTTGAAACAATGCAGAAGAAATCTCTTCTGGGTTACCAGTATGCTTACCCACGTTATCAGAAAGTTTTACACAATTGAACCAATCGCCAGATTTTTCCGCCTTAACCTTGCTCAACTTAATAACCATGTTAAGAGGTTTTACACCAACATCGTTGGTAAAATTTGTACCAATGCCAAACGACATCAAAATTTTTCCTCTACAATATTCCACAATACGTTCAACAGCAACAGGATCGAGAGCATCACTAAAAACAATAGTTTTTGTCAACGGATTAATTCTAAGTTTTTTATAATGTTCAATAGTTTTTTCTGCAAAAACCAACGGATCACCACTATCGTGTCTTACACCATCAAACAATTTAGCATAAAGTGTGTCGAAACTTCTAAAAAACACATCAGAAGTAAAAGTATCAGTAAGAGCAATACCAAGATTACCACGATAAATTTTAACCCAATTTTCTAATGCTACACTATTAGCAATTTTGTAACCAAACAATGCCGCATGAAACATAAACCACTCATGCGCATGTGTTCCAATAGGTGTTGAATCATGTTTCATAGCAAGATAGACGTTGCTTGTGCCAACAAAAGTATCTCCACCATTGAGTTTTAATAAGCCGACAACACGGTTATGATTTTCAAACGAAAAACGTCGTCGTGTTCCAAAATCGGCTACCTTAATACCTAAATGTTTATAAAGTTCAATTTTTTTATTTAAAACATCGTCTATTTTATTTTGATTCCAAGGCGATTGATTGGAATTTTCAAAATAAAGTTGGCTAACAATGGCCATTAGAGGAACCTCCCAAAGAATAGTTCGATACCAAAAACCCTCAATTTCAATTTTTAAATCGCCACCAGTCTGCAAAATTTTTACTTCTTCTGGATTAAACCGATAACCTGACAAAAAATCAAGATAAGCTTGGGGAAGATAATAACATTTTTCTTTCAAAAAAGCATATTCGTCTGGTTGAAGTTGTAGATTAGTCATTTTATTAACCTCCGCCATAACCAACTTATCAAAACCTTCGGGAAACTTTTGCTCCCCTCTATTTGTAAATTGATATTTAACAACATTAAACGGAAACAAATTCATTGCAGCATACTGCATAGTAAACTTGTATAAATCGTTATCAATAATACTATTTATAACCATAATTACAAAAGTAAAAGTTAAACAATGTGTTATTTTTACACATTGCAAATAAATTCAAAACATTTATACTATGCAAATATTTTTTTGATTTTTTTTTGAAAAATTAAATTTTCGATACTATCAATCAAAAAATCAATTGAAAAAAAATTAAAAAAAATTTTTATATATCAGAAAAAAATTAAGAAATTTGCACACCCGATTTATTATCCGATTTAATAATTAAAAAAAGTAAAAAAAATTAAATTAAAATTTTAAAAAAGTGGATTCAATAAGTTACAAAACAGTATCGCTGAATGCCAAAACCGTAAATAAAGAATGGCTTTTGGTAGATGCCGCCGATGCAACATTGGGACGTTTGGCCTCAAAAGTGGCCATGCTCCTCAGAGGCAAATACAAAGCCTCATTTACCCCACACGTAGATTGCGGCGACAATGTAATTGTCATAAATGCCGATAAAATCCGTCTTACCGGCGACAAATGGAATCAAAAAGAATACGTACATCACACTGGTTATCCGGGAGGACAACGAAGAGTGGTTGCAAAAGAATTCCGTAAAAAAACCTACGGACCCGAACGTATAATAGAAAAAGCAGTTCGCGGAATGCTTCCCAAAAACAGACTTGGCGACAAGATTATCAAAAATCTTAAAGTCTATAGGGATGAAAATCACAATCAAGAGGCTCAAAAGCCAAGACTTATCAATTTAAACGACCTCAAGTAAAATGGAAGTAACAAATACTATTGGAAGAAGAAAATGCGCAGTTGCCCGCATATTTTTAACACCGGGAAAAGGTGAAATTAAAGTTAATGGCAAAGACTACAAAGAATATTTCACTGTACCCCAATTTCAACAAGTAGTAATACAAGCACTTGAAAAACTTAACGTTGTAGAAAGCTACGACATTAAAGCCAACGTATGTGGCGGTGGATTTAAAGGACAAGCCGAAGCAATACGTATGGGCATTGCACGTGCACTTGTAAAACTCAATGGAGAAGACCGTGTAGCACTCAAAAAAGAAGGTTACCTCAAACGCGATTCAAGAGTTGTTGAAAGAAAGAAACCTGGACGTCCAGGCGCACGCAAACGTTTCCAATTCAGCAAACGTTAATATTAAGTTTAGTATCCAAATTGCCCCGACCGTTGGCGCAAGCGATTTGCCCCATCGCTACCTGGCAATTGTAAAAGTTGAAAGTAAACATTTTATAAAGAAAACAAAATGGCAGTATCATTTGACGAATTATTAGAAGCAGGCGTACATTTTGGCCACTTAAAAAGAAAATGGAATCCTGCAATGGCTCCCTACATATTTATGGAAAAGGGAGGAATCCACATAATAGACTTACACAAAACAGCAGCAAAATTGGAAGAAGCTGCAGCTGCAATAAAACAAATCGCTAAATCGGGAAGAAAAATCCTTTTTGTTGCAACAAAAAAACAAGCAAAGGAAATTGTTGCAGAAAAAGTACAAGCAGTTGGAATGCCTTATGTAACAGAACGTTGGTCAGGCGGTATGCTTACAAACTTTCCAACCATTAGAAAAGCCGTAAAAAAAATGACAACCATCGACAAGATGGCTACAGACGGCACATTCGACCAGCTCTCTAAACGCGAAAAACTTCAAATAAATCGTCAACGCGAAAAATTAGAAAAGAACCTTGGTTCGATAGCTGATCTTACAAGAGTACCAGCTGCTCTTTTTGTTGTTGACGTAACCAAAGAACACATCGCTGTAAAAGAAGCAAAACGCTTGCATATTCCCGTGTTTGCAATGGTTGACACAAACTCTAATCCTAACGATATAGACTTTGTAATTCCAGCAAACGACGATGCAGCTAAATCTATTTCGCTAATTCTTGACACAATAACAAAAGCAATCTCGGAAGGTATCAACGAAAGAAAATCCGATAATGCTGCAAATGAAAAAGACGGAAAAAATGCTGGAGACAAACACCTTCGTGCAAGAAAAACTCGTGCAAGAAAAGGTAGTAACGATGCTCAAGCAAACAACGAAAATGCAGCTGAACCTAAAAACGAGAACGCAGAAGAAAGCGAAAACTAAAATTTGATTTAACCACAAAAGGTTAATCATTAAAAAATCAACAAATAAACACGGATTATATAACGGATTATTTTAATCCGTGTTTTTCATTTTTTTAACTTCCAAGCAAAAATTTAAAAGGAACATCAAAATGGCAGAAATAAAAGCAGCCGACGTAAAAGAATTAAGAAATATTACTGGCGCAGGCATGATGGACTGTAAAAAAGCATTGCAAGAAGCCAACGGCGACTACGATGCAGCCATGGACATATTACGCAAAAAAGGACAAAAAATAGCAAGCAAAAGAGCAGATCGCGATGCAAAAGAAGGATATGTAGCAGGAGCAGAAGCAGACGGTGGAAAACGTGCCGTTGTTGTAGCTCTCAACTGCGAAACCGACTTTGTTGCCAAAAACGAAGAATTTGTCAACTTTACTAAAAAAATTCTTGATCTTGCTATTGCAGCAAACCCTGCTGACATTGAAGCTTTAAAAGCATTACCATTCAACAATAGCACCCTTGGCGAAGAAATTGTACAATTTAGTGGTAAAACTGGAGAAAAAATAGAACTTGGATTTTACGGAAAAGTTGAAGGCGAAGATGTTGTTGTTTACAACCACATGAACAACCGACTCACCGCTTTGGCAGCATTCAACAAACCTATTGATGCACAAGTTAAGAAAAATGTTGCAATGCAAATTGCAGCTATGGCTCCAATAGCCATAGACAAAGATGGTATTTCACAAGAAATTATTGACAAAGAACTTGAAGTTGCTAAAGAAAAAACAGTTCAAGAACAAATTCAGAAAAAAATAGAAGCAGCTTTGAAAAAAGAAGGCATCAACCCTGCTCACGTAGATTCTGACGAACATATATCATCAAACATTACAAAAGGTTGGATTACAGAAGAACAAGGTGAACTTGCTAAACAAATAAAACAAAAAGTAGCCGCTGAAACTGTTGTTCCTGCACAAATGATAGAAAATATTTCAAAAGGTAGAATCAACAAATTTTACGAAGAATACACGCTCTTAAATCAAAAATTTGAGCAAGACAACAAAATTACTATTAGGGAATATCTAAAACAAGCCGACAAAGATGTAACCGTGGTAGAAATGGTACGTTTTGGACTTAACTAAAATAAAAAAAATTTAAGCAAAACCGATGGCAAAACCATCGGTTTTTTTTTGCAATAATCAAAAAAAACAACAAGTAAATTTTTTATTAATTAATTAATTAATACATTTGCTAAATAAAAGCAAAAAATATGGAAAAAATTCCGTTGGTAGTATCAGGCGTAATGGGTCAAGCGAGAGCAGAAAGCAATGCTTACACCCTAATCTTGTCAGAAGCCAAAGGTAACAGACGATTAGCAGTGGTGATTGGCATACAAGAAGCACAAGCCATAGCCATATATCACGAGGGATTACGAGCATCAAGACCGTTGGTTTACGACATAGTTGCGAAATTAGCATCTGGATTTTCCATAGAAATACAAGAAGTTGTAATAACAAACTTTGAACGAGGAATATTTTACGCCGAAATAGTTTGCAATCGTACATTCGGCGACGAAGAAGATATAGTAAGGCTTGAGGCACGAACATCCGATGCCGTGGCATTAGCATTAAAATTTGGGAGTCCAATTTACACATACGAGCCAGTTTTACAACAAGCTGGGTTTGAATGGAACTCACCTTTTTCTACAGCAGAAAAAGGCGCGCCAAGATTAGAAACTCTTGGTGATACAGAATTAGCAGAAATGCTTAAAAAAGCCATAAAACGAGAAGATTACGAACTTGCATCAAAAATTCGCGACGAAATTAGCCGCAGAAATTCCAACAATGACAAATAAAAACAAAATGAAATTCATTTTTACAATATTTTTTTTGGCAATAAGCATAACTATCTGCAAAGCAGACAAAGATCCTTTTGATGATAAGATGCAAATAGAGCAAATAATTGACAACGCAAAACAAACAAATTCAGAAATACAAGATAGCATTAAAACCACACAAATGGCAAACACATATCTTATGCCACCCCCAGAATTAAATAATGGTGAGAAAATACTATTATTTTGCTGCTGCGTACCAATTTTATTGATAGAAAACTTATTTCAATAACAAAGAAAATCAAAATGTTAGAATATCAACAACTACTAAAAACAATATTAGACAAAGGAATAAAAAAAAGCGACCGTACAGGAACTGGTACAATAAGTTATTTTGGCTACCAAATGCGATTTAATCTTTCAGAAGGTTTTCCGTTACTTACAACAAAAAAAATGCACTTGAAATCGATAATATACGAACTTTTGTGGTTTTTGCGCGGAGAAACGAACGTTAGGTATTTGCAAGAACATGGTGTAAGAATATGGAACGAATGGGCAGACGAAAACGGAGAACTTGGACCAGTGTATGGCTCACAATGGCGAAATTGGAATAATAAAGGTATCGACCAAATTGCAAATACGATAGAAAGCATAAAAAGAAATCCCAATTCTCGAAGGCACATAGTAACAGCATGGAATCCCGAAGAAGTTGACAACATGGCACTTCCTCCATGCCACACACTATTTCAATTTTATGTCGCCAACGATAGGCTGTCGTGTCAATTATACCAACGAAGCGGCGATAGTTTTTTAGGAATACCTTTCAACATAGCATCTTATGCATTATTAACAATGATGATAGCTCAAGTATGCGAATTACAACCCGGAGATTTTGTACACACAATAGGTGATGCACACATATACCTCAACCATATAGAACAAGTAAAATTGCAACTTTCTCGCACACCTTACCCTCTTCCACAAATGAAAATAAATCCAGAAGTAAAGGATATATTTGGTTTTAAATACGAAGATTTTTCACTCGAAAACTACCAATGCCACCCAACAATAAAAGGTCAAATAAGCGTTTAAACTAATTATTTTTCCATTTTCCTCGTTTCGGAACAGGGTCATACCCATGTGTTCCCCATGGATTACATCTCAAAATACGCCATATAGCGAGTAAAGTACCCTTAAAAATTCCGTGAACCATTACCGCCTCAATAGCATATTGGCTACATGTAGGTGTATGACGGCACGAATCAGGAAGATAAGGAGATATTGCTGCCCTATAAAAATATACAGGCAGCAAATATATTTTTTTAATTATCAGAGATAGTTTCATGCAAAGACATTGCTAAGGAATTATGATTCTGTTTAGCATAACAATCACGACATAGCGGCTCATAAATATTTTTTTCACCAAGTTCAACAAGATTATCGTTATTGCTTAGACGATGACTAAACTGCGCTAAATTTCCACAACGAGTACATATAGCATGCACCTTTGTTACATCATCAGCAATACACATCACACTACCCATTGGGCCAAATGGTCTTCCAAGATAATCCATATCAAGTCCTGCGATTATAACCCTAACATTACGCTGCGAAAGTTTAACACAAATCTGTGGTAAATTTTGGTCAAAAAATTGAGCCTCATCAATACCAACCACCTTGGTACGTTGCTCTGTTAAAGCAAGAATTTGGTCAGAAGTTTTTACAACCATCGACATAAGTTCGTTTTTGTCGTGCGAAACCACACAAGTATGGCTATAACGTGTATCAGTGGCAGGTTTGAATATTTGACATTGCAATCCAGCAATTTTGGCACGTTTCATACGTCGAATAAGTTCTTCGGTTTTTCCCGAAAACATCGAACCTGAAATAACTTCAATGCTTCCTTTTGTATTGGCAGTTTCTAAAAACATTTTTTACTTTTTGTTTTGATTCAACAAATATACTGCATATTGCAGGTCGTCAAAGGTGGTAATTTTTATGTTTTGTTTTTCTCCTTGTGCCAAATTTATTTTTTTTCCAAATTTTTCCATAACAGAAGCATCATCAGTAAAATGCTCATCATAAGGTTGTTGATATGCTTTTTTTATATCATCGGTAATAAAAACTTGCGGTGTTTGAATTATTTTAACACTTTTTCTATCCAACGGACGACTACCATTACTATCAACAAATCTTAAACTTTCTACCACATCCACTGCTGGCACAGCATTACCATTAAGTGTGGCTTCGGTAAAACAACGAGCGATGCAATTTACAGAAACAAGTGGTCTTACTCCATCGTGAATTGCCACAATATCAATATCATCTGGCAAATTATCAATTGCATTTTTAACCGAAAAAAAACGTTCTTGACCACCAGGAATAAGTTTACACCTATCAATGGGTATCCATTGTGTACTTACTTGTAGCCAATAGGCCATCAACGAAGTTGGCAATACTAAAAAAATAGTTATTTCTGGATCAAAATCAATAAATTTACTAACAGTAAGACACAATATCGGAACTCCATTTATTGGCAAAAATTGTTTGGGAATATCTGCTCCCATACGAGTTCCCTTGCCACCTGCCACTATTATTGCAGCACGTTTCATCACTTATTATTATTTTCTGATTGTTGACTTGATTTTTGTTCATCATGTATAGATGAACCAATGCCCCTTAACTTATTAACAACTCCTCCACTAATAGCATTGTTAAGCATATTAAGAAAATTATCAAAGTTAATATCTGTTTTTTCAAACGATGCTAACTCTAAAATGGCAATAGTTTCGTTTTGACTAATAATTGGCACAACAAGCAAATACTTGGGTGTACCGGTTCCTAAACCAGAAACAATACGAATATAATCCTCTGGTATATTTTCCATCAAAAGAATTTTTTTATCTTTTGCTACTTGACCTGGTATCCCCTCTCCTAATTCAAACTCCTTAAAAGATTCTGTGGTATAATAAGCATAAGTACTTTTTGTTTCAAACTTATTAGTTTTTGAATTAAGGGCATACGCTATACCTTGAACAGTTTTAAAAGGTTGAGAAATATTAATCAACAATTTATCAAAATACTCGTTTATATCTGCAGACTTAGAAAGACCGTTACTAATTTCAGAAACAATAGACTCAAGCCGTTTTTTTTCTTCCAAAGCTTTTTTACGACGTTGAGTAGCATCTTCAAGTTTTTGTTGACGTTCACGTTCGCGTTTTTTACTTTCGTCTTCTCCAGTTTCGGGATTAATATTATCTTCGAGTTCATCCCCGTGGCGAAACATTTTTACTGTATAAAAATATATGTAAATGGCGGCACAAATAGATATAGCAACATAAATACCTAACAAATAGTTTATTTTAATAAACTTAATACCAAGATACTCAAAAGCCGAAAGGCCAACTACAAAACTAAAAACCAAGTAGATAACCAAATATATTATTATAAATCTCTGACCATTATCAAATTTTTTCATACTCTTTTACTCTTTTAGTCTTAACAAATAATCAATAATCTGTTGGGTATAAAGTATATGATCCACAGAAGTAACCTTTATCGCAGCCGTTGTCATAGTTTTTACTTGACACTCTTCTGGAGATTGTACAATAACCTTGCCGCCTGCATCTTTTATTGCTTTTAAACCTAAAGCACCATCTTTGTTTGCACCAGAAAGCAATATACCCAACACGTTGTTTTTTAATGTGTAAGCCGCTGACATGAACGTAAGATCAATTGACGGCCGAGAATGGTTTACAACTTCCTCTGTTGTTAAAGCAAAAGTATTGCCAAACTCAAGATACATGTGATAGTTTGCTGGTGCTAAATAAACATTTCCAGGCAAAAATTCTTGTTTATCTTTTGGTTCAAGAACTGGAAGTTTTGACTTTATTGATAAAGCCTCAACAAAACCATTTCGTACATGTTTAAGCCGATGAAGGCATAAAAATATAGGATAAGGAAATGTCTTTGGCAATGCTGCCAATATCTGCGTTATTGACTGAAAACTTCCAGCCGACCCTCCTATTACTATGTGCATCATCGTTATTAATAGTTTTTTGTCATTATTTTAATCCAAATACCAATGTCAATTAGACAATAGATATTTTTTGAAAAATATTTTCGGTACGACTTACAAGTTTAAAATATTTCCGTTTATCGCAATTTTCAAGTGTTTCGCCAACACCTATAATAAAAAAACCTCCTGGCGCAAGACTATCGTTCATTATCTCCACCGCTAACGATTTAAGCCTCATGCTATAATTGACCATCTTATTACGAAAAAGGATAATATCAAAACCTTTGTCGGGAGGCGATTTACGAAATAAATCATGTTGCAAAAAAACAACAGCCGATAGTAAATCATCCGAAAAAATATCAAACTTATCAACTCGCGAAAAATAGTGTGACAAATCGCCATTCTCATCCATACGTTTAAAATTGGCTTGATTTGTTTCCATTTTTCTAATCTCTACCGCACCTCTTTGCACATTTTCAAGCACACGTTGGTTGCCACACGTAGCATAAACCACACTACGTTGAAAAAGTTTGGTTCGTTGAAGCAATATCATAAGTGAATATAGTTCTTCATCGCCACATACTTCTGGTAGCCAAATTTTTAGATTGCCTTCTTTATCTTGGCGCGAAAGAATATTTTCAAGTTCTGCCCACATCTGTGGATCGCGAAACATTTCTGTTACAGGTGTAGCAATCTCTTTAAGAAAGATGTCGGCAAAAACATCATCGTGCATAATCTTTTCCACAAGTTTATCAGCAGAAAAATAACCATGCAACTGCATCACTCTCTCAAAACGGTGTTTCAATGGCGATACTGCATAATCAGACAAGTCAACATCTCGTACATCTCTTAATGTAGCGATTATTTTCCTGAATTGCGACATTTCTATTGGTGCAAGATAATCCATCGGTCAATCATTTTGGGTTAATTGTATCAAATGGTTTCTTTATATAGAAAAAACCTTTCTTTTCGTATCGCAAAGCCATTGTTCCAAGAATACTCTCGTGTATGCCTAAAACAAGCGAACCATTGTGGTTGAGGTAATTCCAAAAATCGCAGAATATTTTATTTTGTAAATCGTGATTAAAATATATCAACACATTGCGACAAAGGATAAGATCGTATCCTACACAAAACGGATTTCCTTGTGTTACAAGATCATGCTTTAAAAATATAGTTTTATTGAGTAAAAAAGGCTTAACTTTAAAAACATCTTTTGCCGGATTGCTGTCAAAATACTTATCGACGTTTACTTCGTTTTTTTCCTCAAAGTTAAATGGATTTTCAACCAACGCCTTAGTGAAATTATCAATATACTCGTCTTTGTATCTATAACTATATTCTCCTTTTCTTGCAGTTTCAAGAACTTCGGTATTAAGATCAGTAGCATATATCTTAGCCTTTTCAAGTAAGCCTAACTCGTTGAGAAGTATTTCCATACTATAAACCTCCATACCGATAGAACATCCTGCATGCCAAATTAAAATTTCGTTTTTATTGGCCAACCTCGGCAATATTCTATACCTTATGGCTTGCCATGTTTGTGGGTCTCTAAAAAGTTCTGTTGTATTAACGGTTATATCTCTAACTACCTTTTCAAGAAACACACGATCAAATTTGAGCCTATTAACGAGTGTATAAATATCAACTTTGTTATCCATCAATACCTTTTCCACCCTACGACAGAACGATTTCTCTGAATAATTTGAAAAATCGTATCCACCGCAGTTTTTCAATGTCTTGATTAACAACGATATTTCAACTTGGTCTATTTCCATTGCCAACTATAGTATAGTTTTTTCAAAAGTAGATATATTTTTTTTATAAAAAAAATTATCTACAATCTTTTTTTGAAAAAAGAACAATAGCATTATCTTTGCACCCATTATGGCAAAAAAGAAAAAACAAAATAAATTTAGAATAATTCTCTACAACGACACAACACTCCAAGAAGAGACAAGTTTTAGTATAACTCCTCTTAACATAGCTGCTTACGTTGGTGGATTGTTTATAATAATAACGGTGTTTGTAATACTTTTTCTGCTACATACACCACTCAATCAATTTTTACCAAGTTCAAAAGACAAAGCATTAAAAGAGCAATTGGCAGAAAGTGCCGACAAACTCGATTCTATTGCACATATTTTAAATCAAAGACAAGATTATTTTTCACGAATAAGGCTACTAATGGAAGGTCGCGACCCTGAAAATTATACCGAAACACAAGACACATCAACACTCAGCCGTCAAAAAGTAGATTTTACAAAGTCGAAACACGACAGTATCCTACGTATGCTCATTGAAGAAGAAGAAGCTCAAACTTTGGCAATGATAAATAATCAAATAGAAAACGATAGGTTTAAAAATCTTAATTTCTTTATGCCAGTAAAAGGCGTTATAACCACAAAATTTGATACAAAAGAACACCTCGGCATAGACATAGTAGCAAAAGAAGACGAACCAATACTTGCAACTTTACCCGGCACTGTTACACTTGCAGATTGGAGTCTTGGCACTGGCAATACGATACAAATTCAACACGAAGACAATATCATAAGCATATACAAACATAATAGTACGCTACTCAAAAAAGTTGGCGACAAAGTGAAAGCTGGCGAACCAATAGCCATAATAGGCAATAGCGGCGAACTAACCTCTGGGCCTCATCTTCACTTTGAATTATGGCACAACGGCGTTGCCATTAACCCTGAGGACTATATAGCTTATTAATTGCACTACCAATGCAAAACATAAATTACCATTTGCAATGAAAAGAAGAATCGCAATATTAGGCAGCACAGGAAGCATCGGGACACAAGCTCTTGACGTAATGGAACAGCATCCCGAAAAATTTGAAACGGAGATCCTAACAGCTGCAAACAATTGGCAATTGTTAGCCAAACAAGCAATAAAATTTAAACCAAATTGTGTAGTAATTGCCAACGAAAACCACTACATCGACCTTAAAGAAGCACTCAAAGACTACCCAATAAAAGTATATGCTGGAGCAGATTCTCTTAAACACGTGGTAGAATACGATAGCATAGACATAGTTTTAACTGCTGTTGTGGGCTACAGCGGGCTTATTCCAACGCTAAACGCACTTGAACACCACAAAATGGTAGCTTTAGCAAATAAAGAAACGCTTGTGGCTGCTGGTGAACTCGTTATACAAACATCTCGTCAAAACAACGCTCCTATCATACCTGTAGATAGCGAACACTCTGCAATTTTTCAGTGTTTAATGGGCGAACAAGGTAACGACATTGAAAAAATACTTTTAACCGCATCTGGTGGTCCATTTAGGGGAAAAAATAGAGAATTTCTCGAAAAAGCCACTAAAGAACAAGCACTTAAACACCCAAATTGGCACATGGGAGCAAAGGTAACAATAGATAGTGCATCGCTTATGAACAAAGGTCTCGAAACCATAGAGGCTATGCACTTGTTTAGCGTACCAGTTGAAAAAATAGAAGTTCTTATACATCCGCAAAGTTTGATACACAGCGGAGTACAATTTGAAGATGGTAGTGTTAAAGTGCAAATGGGCATGCCTGATATGCGACTGCCTATACAATACGCATTGGGGTTTCCATGCCGACTAAAAAGTAACTTTCCAAAAATAGATTTTTTCTCACTCAACGGATTAACATTTGAAAAACCAGACCTCAACAACTTTCCAAATCTTGCTATAGCAATGCATGCAGCAAAACAAGGTGGCAATATGCCATGCACAATGAACGCTGCAAATGAGGTTGCTGTAAAAAAATTCCTTGATGGTAATATAGGATTTCTCCAAATGAGCAACTTGATAGAAAAAACAATTAACAAAATGTCATTCATAGCCAATCCCACACTCAACGACATTATAGAAACTCACAAACAAGCAACAGAATTGGCTGAAACAATCAACTATTAAAATGACTATAAGATAAAAAAAATGCTAATGTACAAGACTTTTATTTTGCACAAAATTGATTTAGTTTTCTAAAATTTTTACAAACAACAGTAAAAAGCCCACCAATGTTGTTGGCACGAGCAATAAGAAAATCCTCCTTAGTTTTAAGAATAATATTTTTTAACGAACGATTAGATGCACCGCCAACCCTCATTTTAACAGCAACAATTGGACAATATGCTGTTGAAATACGATATTTGCCAAGAAAACGCATCATAATATCATAATCGGCTGCAATTTTATATCGCGTATCAAACAATCCATAACGCTCATATACACTTTTTTTAACAAAGAAACTCGGATGCGGCGGCATCCATCCTCTTCTTAACCCATTTTGTGTAAATTTTCCCGAATGCCAATTACGTACAACATACGAAATATCATTTTTAGAAACATATTGTAAATCGGCATAAACAGAATCTGTATTGTATTTTTCAAAAATTGTTGCAATATTTTCGAGTACATTTGGAGAGCCAAATACATCGTCTGAATGCAGAAAACATACCACATCACCCGTAGCAAAAGTTACTCCTTTGTTGAGAGCATAATAAAGACCTTTATCTCGTTCAGAAACAAGTCTTTCTGGTCTGTAACGTTGTACAATAGACAAAGTACGGTCTGTTGAAGCACCATCAATAACTATATGTTCTTTATCAGAATAAGTCTGTGAGGCATAAGAATCAAGACATGTAGCAATGTTTTCTTCGCTATTGTAACATACTGTAATAACTGAGATTTTCATTGTTCACGTTTTTTAATTGCTATGGCAGGATTGCCACGATAAATAAAACCTTCCTCAGTATTTCCTTGTATAACACTTGATGCCGACAATACCACATTTTTACCGATTTCAGTTTTTGGAAGCACAACCGACTTGGCACATATCCAAGCACCATCGTGTATAGTTATTGGGGCTGTTATTAGTTTAAAGTCAGGACTTTTGTAATTGTGCGAACCTGTTTCAAGCAACACGCCCTGCGAAATACAACAATTTTTACCGATAATAATATTATCGAGGTTATCTATCCATACACCCTCTCCTATCCACGAATTTTCACCGACAGACAATCTCCATGGAAATTTTATATTAACACACGGTTTTATAACCACACACTTCCCTACTTTTGCACCAAAAAGACGTAATAAAAAACGTTTTAACCCTTTGGATACAAAAAATGCCGACATAAATACCGTATGGTTAACCATGTACCACAATAGTTGAACAATCTTGTTTTTTCCCACACTATAATTGCCCTTTGTATATTTTGACAAATCGGTATCCATAAATTATGAATATTTTCGGCTCTTACAACACCAACATATTAGTTGCAGTATCAGGAAAAACAACAATTGGCTTATGAGACTTAGCTTCCTCAAAATCCATCAACGCATACGACATTATTATCACAACATCGCCAACAGCTGCTTTTCTTGCTGCAGGTCCATTTAGGCATATTGTACCAGATTTTTCCTTCCCTCTAATAACATAAGTATCAAGACGTTCGCCATTGTTGACATTAACCACTTGTACCTTTTCGTTTTCTATTATATTAACAGCATCCATTAATGCTCCATCAATGGTTATGCTACCAACATAATTGAGATTAGCTTCTGTTACAGTAACTTTATGTATTTTTGACTTTAATACTTCTATCTGCATTTTGCGCATTATAATAATATGTTATCGATAAGGCGCACATCGCCATCGTAAACGGCTACACAGATTATAGCGTTATGTAAATCGTTGGTTGAACAGAGAGTATCTTTGTCAGCTATTTCTACATACTCAATTTTGAGATTACTATCAAAACTTATTGTATCCTCAATATATTTTCGTAAATCATTAGCCGTTGCTCCGTCTTTAACCTTATCCTTTGCCGAAAATAGTGCTTTACTTATTGTTAATGCACTTATTCGTTGCTGTGGAGAAAGACGTTGATTTCTACTACTAAGAGCAAGACCATCATCGGCACGTTTTATTGGACAAGGCACTAATTCACCCTTAAATTCAGGCACATAACCTTTTGAAAGCATTGTCCTTATAACGGCAATTTGCTGATAATCTTTTTGACCAAAGTATGCTTTGTCGGGCGTTGTAATAGTAAGTAACTTGCTCACTACTTGACACACTCCATTGAAATGCCCAGGACGAAACTTTCCTTCCATAACTTCTGCCACCATTCCAAGCTCAAACTGGCGTGTATCGGGTTGAGGATACATTTCTTCTACTTCTGGAGCAAATACAATGTCGCAACCCGATTGTTGTAGTAGATTAACATCGTCTTGAAGAGTACGTGGATATTTTTCTAAATCTTCTTTGTTGTTAAACTGGGTTGGATTTACAAACACACTAACAATAGTGGCGAAATTTTCTTCAAAAGACCTTTTTACAAGGCTAATATGTCCATCGTGAAGAGCACCCATTGTAGGAACAAACCCTATTGTTTTGCCATGTTTACGGTATTGTGCCACTGCTTGGCGCACCTCGGATATTGTTTTTAACACTAACATCTCTGATATATTTTTTGCAAAGGTATAGTTTTTTTTGAGCTTATTGACAAAAGAAGTGTAATTTTTTGCAAGGTTGTTCAAAAGATTTAGTTATTTGAACAACCATTTGCAATATTTTTATAATTTATAATTTATACTTTATTATTTCAACAAAATTTGGTATTCTTTTTCTCCTGCAAACGAAATTTGGGCATCAGAATTTTTACAACGTATCTGCACTTCCCACCAACCTTGACGTGTGTTTTTCCGTTCGCTTTTAAGTTTTATAAACCCATCAGAACTTGTGTCGTTTGCATTAACTGTAACGCGGCTTGTTCCCATAAGAGTTTTTTTGGTACTCATATAGTAATACCACTTAATTTCAAAATCAACAGATTGCGAAATTTTTGCTATTTCCTGTGGCGAAAACGATGCTTCAATAGCCAAAACATCTTGAAGTTTAAGACCTTCGGTTTTAGCAGTTTTCATAGTAATTTTATCGTTACCATCGCACCAAATTACCTGCGCAGGGCTTTGTGCCTTTGAAACCAAGGCAAGCAACAGCATCACCGACACAAATAGAATTTTTTTCATAACCATACACTTTTTTTACAGTTTCTAAAATAGAGTTGCAAACTGCAAGCCAAAATGATTTTTTTATCCTAACTTTATTTACAAAGGATAAAAATCAAGATGTTTAGGCGTGTGTAAGACTATAAAAAACGCAAACAAATCCTGCAAGAAAACAATAATAAGCAAAATATATAAGTTTGCTGTTGCGAACAATCTTAATCATGGCCTTACAAGCTAATACTCCAACAACAAAAGCTGTAATAAAACCAATCAATAACGGCATAAATCCTATTGTTTCTGTAACTTCCTGAGCATTTTCGCCGGGCAAAATTATTTCTTTGCAAGCAGCTCCTATTATAGGCATTAGCACTATCATAAACGAAAATTTAGCAGATTCGCTTTTATCTTTTCCTAATAGCAATGACGTAGCAATGGTTGTGCCGCTACGCGATAGACCAGGTAATACTGCTACTGCCTGCGAAATACCAATAATAAATGCGTCTTTAAATGTTATGCGACTACCATCAAGTGTAGTGGCAAAGTTACTAAATGTTAGTAATGCACCCGTAACTACAAGCATACAACCTACAAAAAACAAATTTCCATCAAAAAATGCTTCTATTTTACTTTCAAGAGTCAAACCAACTATTACCACTGGCACCATTGCAATAACAAGTTTGGCAAAATATCTTGAATTTTCGTCCCATTTTAAACTACAAACCGACTTTATAATCTGCCAAATATCTTTCCCAAAAACAACAATAGTGCTGAGTACGGTAGCGGCATGAAGTGTAACCGTAAAAATAAGGGTTTCGGGAATATCAACACCGAGGAAGGCTTTACCTATTTCGAGGTGTCCACTACTACTTACTGGCAAAAACTCGGTTAATCCTTGTATCAAACCTAAAATAAAGGCATCTAAACTATTCATATTTTATAAAAATACATTAAAAAGCGTGTTTACAAAAAAATTAGTTTTGTAAACACGCTTTTGATTTCTTAAAGTACAACGTTGCTACTTATTTTTTCGCAAATGCTTTTCATTTCATCTTGCGGCAACGTCAATTTGTTTTCAAACTGCATATCACCAACATCGTTGAGCGGTATAAGATGTATGTGCGCATGAGGAACTTCAAGTCCTACAACCGCAACACCAACCTTTTTACAAGGTATGCATTTTTCGATAGCAGCTGCCACTTTTTTTGCAAACTGCATATATTTTGCAAGCATATCGTCGTCAATCGCAAAAATGTAATCTATTTCTTTTTTAGGAACAACAAGAGTATGTCCTTTTGCAACAGGATTAATATCCAAAAATGCGAAGAAATTTTCGTCTTCTGCCACTTTGTAAGATGGTATTTCACCTGCTATTATTTTTGAAAATATTGTAGCCATTTTTTTATTTATTAACGTGAAATTTCCAAGATTTTAAGTTCTATTATTCCAGCAGGTATTTTTATCTGCACAACATCGCCTACTTTTTTACCAAGCAAACCTTTTGCGATGGGAGTTTCTATAGAAATTTTTCCTTCCTTTAAATTAGCTTCACTTTCGGCAACAAGGGTATATGTCATCTCCTTTTTCATCTTTGTATTAAGAATTTTTACCTTTGTTAAAATCTGAACAACATCAGATTTCAATTGAGATTCGTCAATAACCCTCGCATTTCTAATAGTTTCTTGAAGTTTAGAAATTTTCATTTCAAGCAAGCCTTGCGCCTCTTTTGCCGCATCGTATTCGGCATTTTCGCTAAGGTCGCCTTTTTCACGAGCCTCTGCTATCTGTTTTGATATGTTGGGACGCTCCACGGCGATAAGATGATCAAGTTCATCGTTAAGTTTTTTTAAACCTTCTTCTGTCAAATAAGTTGTTTTAGCCATAAGTCTTTATTTTTCTAATTATAGGCGATTGAACTACAACGCCTTGTTTTATAATACCTTTAATTAACGCAAAAACAAAAGAGAAACCGCTTGAACTTGGCAGTTTCCCTCTTGTTTCATTTACTTTTGCAAAGATAACGCGATATTTTAAGAAAAGCAAATTTTTCGTAAAGTTTTTTTTATTTTAATACATACACTCGTGTACCCAAGTTGGATATGTTTTCACTGGATTTCCCGACAAACCAAATCCTTTTAAATTTGGCAGTGTACTTTTATTAACAACTTCAGGTATCGACTTCAACGAATTAAACGACATATTAATATCTATAAGATTACGCAATTGTGCTACAGATGCTGTAAGTACAGACAACTTGTTGTAAGCACAACTAAGCCGTTTTAATTTGCGCAAAGCTGCTATATCATTTGGCAAACTTGTTAAGTTATTGCTATTTAAAACCAAAGCTTCAAGATTTATAAGTTTATTGATTGAAGCTGGCACTTGGTTTATTCCACAATCGGATAAACTAAGTGTCTTTAATTTGGTGAGTGATGTTATTTTACTATCAATCAATCCTATTTTACAATTATCGAGATACAAAACTTGGAGATTTATTAATTGTCTAAAATTTGCTGGCAAACTATTTATATTGTTATTGCCAAACATCAACACCTCCAAATTTACCAACGAACAAAATTCTGCCGGCATCACTGATATTGAATTGCCGCTGAGGTCAAGTTCTTTTAGTTTAATTAGTTTTTTAATATTAGTAGGCAAAGCTGTTATTTTGTTATCAGCAAGGTTAAGCATTTCTAACTTTGGCAAACTAAATACTACATCTGGAATAGACGTTAATAAATTGTTTGCAAACGACAATCCCTTAATGTTAACAAGTTTTTTTAAGCCGGAAGGCAATGTAGAAAAATTGTTTTGATCCGCCATTATAAACTCAAGTGAAACAATATCGAATAAACTTTCGGGAAATGTTGTGAGTGAATTACCACCAATATAAAGTGCTTTAAGATTTTTAAAACTACTTAAATCAGGCAAAGATGACAACCCTTTGAGACTCAAATCCAAAACTTTAACCAATTCTGGATTATCTACTTCTTCCAACGAAGTATAAACTCGCTCCTTGGAATATGCGCTGAAAGCAAATGTTGTTTGCGCCTCTGCAAAACGGCATATTGTCAGCACTATTAACAAACAGATAAACTTATTTATTTTCATAACTTTTAATTTTCTTTCTAATATAGTTACAAAAAAAACACCAATAATTATTTTTTTTAACAATATCAGATGTTTTTTAATGCCTTATTTAACATTTTATTTTTTTTTATCTCTCTTCGTAATTGAGCACATCTTCCCGCATTTTTTATTCCACCTACATAATAACGTTGAAACCACGGAAAAACAGCCAAAAAAGCACTTAGAGTTCCATATCTGGCTTGCATTATAACAAAAAGTCCACTAAATGCTCCCAAAATTATCTCACTATCAATACCTTGCCAAAAATTTGAAGAATAATATTGTCCAAGTCCTGGAATTATACTCAAAACAGAAGCAAGTTTATTCTTTGGATTTTTTAAACGTTTGGTTTTAAAAAATATTTTATTCAATTCTTCATGTTTTTGTTCTGAAGTTATTTTTTTAAAGTAATTTTCCGAATCAATATAATTTTCAAGACAAAATTCACAAATTGCCAATCGTAAATATTTTTTTTTCACCAATAAAGAATCATCATTACAACTTGTTTGTAACGCACATATTTTGGCATCTTGGAATTTTTTTTCAAAAATTAACAAGTCAGCCTTCTTTAATACAATTTCTTCTTTTTTAACACCGTCCAAAGTCTGCGAATATGCTGAGTTTAAAAAAAATATAGCATCATCGCCTTTTCCTGATGCCGCAAATATATCACTTGCAATAAGCAAGTTATCAACCTTGCAACTATCGGGACTAAAAAAAATAGCACGTTGTATTTCCTTTTCTGCAAGGCTAAAATTTTGGTTTTGTATAGCTTCAAGTGCATTATCTCGCGCATCTAAAAAAGTTTGTGCGCGCAATAAAAAACTAAAAAACAGAACTGTTAAGGTAATCAACAATTTTTTCATCGCGTTGTTGCTTTTGTTTTTTGTTATATATTTTTATAGCTTTTGCAGTTCCAAATATATTTCCGACATAAAAACTAACTCCAAAAAATGCAAAAAAAAGCGGATATGGATCAAGTCCATACTTTTTTATACCTCTAACAATGTGAAAAGCATCAAGTCCAAGCAAAATCATTGTTGTGGCACCATCGTAAATATTTCCCGCATATAATTTACCACTGCCGGGTATTATTGAAGACATAGCCACACCAAGCCCAACACTTTTTCTTTCTGGTTTAATGCGCAACAATTCTTCTGTTTCGGACGAAAAAAAATCGGGATTTTCCACAGAAAAATTACGTTTTATATCAGTATCAATAAGTGGCAAAAGAGCACAAATATTTGCAGATCTAACAGTGTAAGGTTGTTTTAATTGTAAAGCAATAGAGTATGCTTTGGAATAATTACCATTAAGAATAAGCAATTTAACGTAAAAAAGCCTCATTTTTTGGCTTGAAGAATCACTAAAAATATGATTTTCAAACACTTCAAGTGCAGATTTATTATTGCCACATGTTAAAAATCCATCCACTGCCAAATCATTATACCCTGCTCTAAAATATTCTTCTGCTGCAAATTGGTATTGTTTGGTTTGAAACAAATAATCAGCAAAAACTTTTACATGTGCGCTATCATACACATTTTGTGCAACAACTTCCACAGACGTAAACAAAAAAACAATAAAAAAAACTATTTGCATCGGCGATTGCGTTTTTCAGGTTTATCGAGCATGCGACCAGTTTTTTGATCAATGGAATATTGGTTTGGATTAACGCCATTGCAACGAGCAAGCCTATCGAAAGTGTCGGCATAACCATAAAAAAAACCGTTTTTTGCAATAGTTTCGAGACAATACTCGCTACATGTTGGATAAAAACCACATCGTTGATTGTCTTGTGGAGATAGACATTTTTTATAAACAACAAATGCTGGCTTAATCACTGTGCGAACACCATTTGTTACACTATTTTCTGATTGAGGTTTCAACAAGTCGTAAAACTTTTCGGCATCTGTTTGACCATACACTTCAGTTGCCAACAAAAAAATAACTATCGTTATTATCCTGCTCATCAACAATTATATTACTAAAAGTTTGTTTTATATAAATTTGTTTTCCACTCTCATTTGCAACCGCTTGGATAATTTTTGTTGGAAAATTTATTCCATCGTAGTTTTTATAATCCACAAAATATTGCTTTAAAATAATTTTTCCATCTTTTGCGTATGCCGCCAACGCGTCAGTTTTGTTTAAACTATACGAAACTATTATTTCTACTATAGTATTATTTGAAGTAACAGTATCTAAAACATTATTAGTCAACCTATATGTAACAAGAGTATTCGTATTTTTTTTAACCACAGATACAGGTAAAAATGCCGATTTGCTAAGTCCCATATCGGGCAACAATCCAACAACAGCAAGACAAATAACATTTTGTTGCATCATACCCTTCGCCGCAACCTGCGATACTTTTTTATTATTTTTATAAAGTGTCAATTTTTCATCGGAAAGCGTTTGAACTATTTCTAAACCTTCAAACCTTGTTATCACAACATTGTGGTTTATATCGTAATAAATATCAGCACTTTCTTCTGACAACACAATAGAATCTTCAACGGTTTTAGTTTCTACATGTGTACGCATACGATAGTGTTTTTGTGCATTGGCATCTAATACACACAAAACAAAGAATGTCAATAAAACTATTGCACGCTCAACCATTTAACCAAACCACCTACCGCTGCACCAGTCAAACAGCCAAACACTGCTTTTTTGGTAATTTCACGGTCGCCATCAGTGCATACATATATAATTCCGCAAGCCACTGGACCAGCCCCTGCACCATAAAGTGTATATGTGCCAATGCCTGATATTATTGCAGTAAACCAAAAAGTTGACATTCTCCCTGGCACACCACCATTTATTTGACTTTTTTTACAATACTCAACTTCTAACCCCTGCAACACAACGTTTTCTAAACTATTATTTGACCGTTTACAGGCTTTTTCTATACGATTTTCTACATATTGCAAATCGTCGAAAGGGTCATTATCAAAAGCAGCATTTGCTTTAACGGTAACCAAAATCAACGACAATATGATTAATATTTTTTTCATTTAACGTTGATAAGTTTATCAAGTTGACCTTTCAAAGCAGATATTTTTTCTTTTCCAAGTAGCCCAATACTGAAATTAAAAGATATTGGATTGCCTTTGCCATCGTTTTTTTTCAAATAAATTGTCAACACTTTTTGCAAACCAAGCATCTTACTTTCAATTTTGTAAGATTTAAACCATTTTTTGTCAATTTCGGTTTGTAAATGTTTGCGCCCAAATGGGTAAATTTTAAAGAAACGTATCAAAACATTGGGTTTACCATCGTTCCAATAAAAATACGACAAATCTGCCAACAGCATCACAATATGTGTTACTGCCAAAATACCTGATATAATATAAAGTGTTTTTGCCCACGAAGGTTCCAATTTTGAGTATATAAGAAACCCAACAACTAACACTAATGTAATTACATACACCGCAAACGTCCTATTTACGCTTTCGGGAGAGTTTTCTATCGTCATCTTATTTTATTTTTTTTGCCCCAAAAATAACATTTTTTTTACATTTTAATATATTATGCAAAAAGTTTTGTAAGAGATTTTATTACAACTTATTTGAAACTACAATTAAATTTCAAAAATCCTTGAGGACTTAATTTTGCATTTTCTCATAAGTTTTTCGGACATAGCCCTACAATTCTCGTTACCATAAAGTATGCTTTGTGTACCATAGCAAAGTTCGTCAACTTCGCTTGGTTCTGAAAATTTAAACTCTTTTAAAAGTGAAATAGCCTTTTTAAAATTATGAGTTTCACGTTCGCACTCTGCCTCAAACAAAAAATCATGCCCTGCAATAATATCTTTTATGTGTTGAAGACTATGATACTTAACAGCGCGATAACGTTGATATTTTTCTTCCAACGATATAATATTACCCAACCGTTTCAACGAAAAACCACTATCCAAAATAGACAATCCACTACTTTTTCGATTTGCGCTGTAAGGCCGTCTAAAATCGTTTACTGTCCTAACAATCTTAACGTTTAAATACAAATCACGTTCAAAAGTATTCGCAAAACCTTTAGCTATTAATTCTCTATAAAACTGAATATTAGATACCATTTGTTTAACGAAACCTTTAAATGTTTGTTTTTCTACAAAATTGCCTATATTCCAATTTTTTATAATCCGAACGTCTTGCGGAGTTTTTTCAACTACTTGGGTATCTTCGCGCCAAAAAACAGAGAAACAAAAGCCACACTTAATAATATGTTCTTCATCATCGCAAAAAAATTGTTTTTGCGTACTTCCATCCGACCAATGATGTTGTTCATTAGAATGCGTTGTGCTAATATCAACATAACTACCACATTGTGGACATATAGAATATATCTTAGTTTCGGACATTTTATATTTTTTTCGATACAAAGATAAAAATATGTTTTCTCTTTGCAAGTATTTTGTATCTTTGAAACCGCAATTTTAATGTTTTTTTATAATGGAATTACCGCAAAACGTAATCTGCTGTCAAAATGCCAACGAGGCTTTGGCACAGGAAATAAAAATATATCAAAGCACTGTTTTTGTACTTACCGACGAAAACACACGTCAACATTGTTTACCTCAACTGCCGTGCCTTGAAAACGCAGTTGTTATTGAAATAAAAAGTGGTGAGCAACATAAAAATATAGCCACAATGCAAAATATTTGGACACAAATGGCATTATCGGGCGGTGATCGCAAATCGCTATTTATCAACCTTGGCGGCGGTGTTATTGGCGATATGGGTGGTTTGGCAGCATCACTTTTCAAACGCGGAATAGACTTTATTAACGTACCAACAACACTGCTTAGCCAAGTAGATGCTTCGTGCGGTGGCAAATTGGCCGTGGATTTCAATAACCTAAAAAACGAAATTGGACTTTTTAGAAATCCAAATAAAGTAATAGTTTCCACCCAATTTCTAAAAACACTACCCGAAAACCAACTTGTATCTGGCATGGCCGAAATGATAAAACACGCACTTATTCTTGTACCAGAGCATTTTAATGAAATAAAGGAGTTTAACCCTCAAAAACCCGATTGGCAACTACTATCAAACCTT
The DNA here is from genome assembly GCA_937877455.1 of uncultured Bacteroidales bacterium. Lineage (GTDB taxonomy): Bacteria > Bacteroidota > Bacteroidia > Bacteroidales > UBA3824 > UBA3824. The sequence goes on along the minus strand of CALFIU010000054.1, from coordinate 46,736 downwards.
GTGGAAACATCCATAAAAATAAAAAACTATTTTACGGAGAAAGACCCTACAGAAAAAAATATTAGAAAAATGCTAAATTTTGGGCACACCATTGGTCATGCGATAGAAAGTTATTCGTTTGACACACCCAACCCACTTCTCCATGGTGAGGCTGTTGCGGCGGGCATGATTTGCGAATTGTTTTTGAGCAACAAATACCTCAACTTTCCTGCATTAAAAATGCTTGATATTACTGGTTATATCAACACATTGTTTAAGCCATTTCAATTTAAACCTACAATTTACGAAAATCTTTACAATCTAATGACCCACGACAAAAAAAATAGCGGTGGCAACATTAATTTCTCGTTACTTCGCGATTTGGGAGATTTTGAAATCAATTGCGTATGCGACAAACAAGAAGTTTTTCAAGCTTTATCGTTTTATAACCAAATTAACAACTAAAAAACAAAAAAACACGAAAAACTATCATTTTGAGTTTTTCGTGTTTTTCGTTGTTTAATAAAAATTGCATTATCAACCTAAATAGTTTTCATAAGCAAGTTTTATTCCGTTGGAAAGTTCAATAGAATATTTCCAACCGAGTTTTTGAAGTTTAGATACATTCAAAAGTTTCTGCGGTGTTCCATTTGGTTTGTCAGAGTTCCAAACAATACAACCACAAAAACCAACCACTTGTTTTACCATGTCGGCAAGTTCTTTTATTGTCAAATCTTTACCAGTACCAATGTTGATATGTGTATTGCGAATTTCTGTCTTGGTGTATGGTATTTCGTAATCAGACACGCCAAATTGCTCTTTCATAATATCCTTAAAATCAACATTTTCCATAAGGAATACACATGCATCAGCGAGATCTTGCGAATGTAGAAATTCTCTACGTGGCGACCCATCGCCCCACAACTCCACAATAACTTGTCCATCTTTTTGCCTAACTCCATATTTATCCATTAGAGCAAGCATTTTATTTAGATTACTTTTACCAGAAACACCTTCAATAGGATGTTTATTGAAATCTTCTGCTATCGCCTGCTCATCTTTGTTTTCTAAGCACTTGGCAAGATGAAACTTACGAATCATAGCAGGCAACACATGTGAAGTTTCGAGGTTGTAGTTATCGTTATTACCATAAAGATTTGTTGGCATAACCGAAATAAAGTTGGTTCCGTATTGGAGATTATAACTTTCACAAAGTTTTATGCCCGCAATTTTTGATATAGCGTATGGTTCGTTGGTGTATTCAAGTTCCGAAGTAAGCAACACGTCTTCCGTCATTGGTTGTGGCGGATTTTTTGGATATATACAACTACTACCGAGAAAAAGCAATTTTTTTGCACCATATTTATAAGCGTTGTGTATTATGTTGCTTTCTATCATCAAGTTTTGATATATAAAATCAGCTCTATATGTAAGATTGGCTATAATACCACCTACGTGAGCCGCCGACTGGAAAACATATTCGGGACGTTCTTTTTTAAAGAAATCTTCCACAGTTTTAGAGTCGATTAAATCATACTGTGCATGTGGCGTAAACACAAGATTATTGTATCCGTGTCTTCTAAGAGACTCTGTTATTGCACTACCAACAAGTCCACGATTTCCTGCAACGTATATTTTGCTATCTTTGTTCATTTTTTTTTATTCAAAATAATTGAGGATGTGAAAACCTCCATCACGGAGATAACGATCTTTTTTCATAAGTTTAAGGTCTGAATTTACCATTTCAGCAACAAGTTTTGGTAAATCGTATTCTGGTTTCCAACCAAGTAAATTACGAGCCTTAGTGCTATCACCAATAAGTAAGTCAACTTCTGTTGGACGAAAATAACGTGGGTCAACCTTTACAACAACATCTCCAGCTTTTACAAATTTATTAATATCACGATATTTAGAATCGCTACTTACACTATCCACAATACCAACTTCATCAACACCACTCCCCTTAAACACAAGCGTTACACCAGTTTCGGCAAATGCCATGCGAACAAACTCTCTTACCTCTGTTGTTATGCCAGTAGCAATAACAAAATCATCTGGTTTTGAATGTTGCAATATAAGCCACATTGCTTGTATATAATCTTTAGCATGTCCCCAGTCGCGTTTTGCCGACAAATTACCAAGATAAAGTTCTTTTTGCATACCCAAGGCAATGCGAGCAACAGCACGTGTTATTTTTCTTGTAACAAAAGTTTCTCCCCTTTGTGGTGATTCGTGATTAAAAAGTATTCCATTGCTTGCAAACATACCGTATGCTTCTCTATAATTAACCATTATCCAATAGGCATAAAGTTTAGCAACAGCATACGGACTACGCGGATAAAAAGGAGTGGTTTCGTTTTGCGGCACTGCCTGCACTTTTCCATAAAGTTCTGATGTAGAAGCTTGATAAATACGAGTTTTTTTCGCCATACCAAGTATGCGAATGGCTTCAAGTAATCTCAAAGTACCTAAACCGTCGGCATTGGCAGTGTATTCTGGAGTATCAAAACTTACATAAACATGGCTCATTGCTGCAAGATTGTATATTTCGTCTGGTTGAACCTCTTGCACAATGCGGATAAGATTGGTGGAATCGGTAAGATCACCATAATGTAATTCAAAATTTCTATTCTCGATATGTGGGTCTTGATAAATATGGTCGATACGTTCGGTGTTAAAAAGCGACGAACGACGTTTTATACCATGTACTTTATAACCTTTTTTTATTAAGAATTCTGCCAAATAGGCACCATCTTGACCTGTTATACCAGTTATTAATGCTGTCTTCATATTAAATGCTTAGAATAATTAAAATAATACGTTGCAAAATTAACAATAAAACCAAGAGAATAAATATAAAGGTGTTTATTTTTTTAAATTTTAATTATTTTCCTACCTTTGCGATGTTTTTTTAACGCGAAATAATCAAATAATGGAAGAAACAGGAAAAACAAACCACAACACCACAAGCAAACGATACCGTAGAAAAATGCTGTTATCGTATTTTTCATCTACACTTTGTATTGCATTGGTGCTTTATTTAGCTGGTATATTTATGATGTTGCTATTCAACACGCAACACATTACCGACATGTTTAGGTCTAACATAAAACTAACCATCACTCTCAACGACAAAAGAAGCCATGCTGAAGTAGAAAACTTCAAAAAAATACTCGATGCATCAGACTTTGTACGCGAAACCAAATACATAACCAAAGACCAAGCCGCCGACGAACTAAAAGAAGAACTCGGAGAAGATTTTGTAGAAATTCTTGGCAAAAATCCACTTTATTCGCAAATTGAGGTAAAGCTTTCGGACGAATATTCCAACATCGATTCCATCAACTCTATAGAAAAACAGCTCAAACAACATAAAACAGTTGACGAAGTTTTTTATCCCAAAAACGTTTGGAATAATGCCACCACTGTAATAACAAAAATTGCCACCATTGTACTCATACTTACCATAATACTACTTATTATAACAATAATTCTTATAGTAAGTACCGTAAAAGTGCAAATGGCTGCCAAACGTTTTGACATACGTACTGCAAAAATGATTGGGGCAACCAATTGGACTGTATCAAAACCTTACATAAAGAAAACATTAATACAGAGCCTAATAGCAGTAATGTTATCACTTATAGGTTTAAGTATTACAGTATCAATGTTAGAAAAAATAATAGCAGGAGTATTCCAAATAGCGGCACTAACACCAACCATTTTGGTAATGACATTGTTAGGAATATCGGTAACTTGCATATCAGCATTTTTTACCGTTAGAAAGTATATAAACGCCGACGAAGACGAATTATATTTTTAACAAAAAAAAAACATAAAACCCATGAAATACGCATTAGTAACAGGCGGAAGTCGCGGTATAGGTCGCGCAATCTGCGTAAAACTTGCCTCTCAGGGCTATCACGTTCTTATCAACTACGTATCAAACGAGGCAAAAGCTATAGAAACACTTGAAATGACAAAAGCGGCTGGCACAGAAGGCGAAATCATAAAGTTTGACGTTGCCAACATAGAAGAAACTGCCGCAGCCATAGAAAAATGGCAAAACGACAATAAAGATTCATATATTGATGTACTTGTAAACAACGCTGGTGTAACAGCCGATTCGCTATTACCAATGATGGAACCGCAAGCTTGGCACAAAGTGTTAAGCACATCGCTTGATGGTTTTTTTAACGTTACAAGATTGGTTATCAAAAAGATGATTCGCAAAAAACATGGACGCGTAATCAATATGGCATCTGTATCTGGAATAATTGGTTTGCCTGGTCAATGCAACTATTCTGCAGCCAAAGGTGCAATTATAGCCGCTACAAAGGCTCTTTCAAAAGAAGTTGGTGGCAAAAACATAACCGTAAATGCCATTGCACCCGGATTTATAAAAACAGACATGACCAATGCCCTCAACGAAGAAGAACTTAAAAAAGGAATAGCTCTTGGACGTTTTGGAGAACCAGAAGAAGTGGCAGCGTTAGCAGCTTTTCTCGCCTCCGACGATGCCGCATACATCACTGGCGAGGTTATTGCTATAACTGGCGGACTTAAAGGTTAATTAATCTACACCTTATAATTAATAATAATGCCCATCATGGTTTACAATTGAATCAAGATGGGTATTATTATTTCTAAAAATAATAAACAAGAACCATAAACACAAAGTTTTTCTATTAGAGTTTTTGCCATAATTTTATACCTTTACCGCGTTTTTACAAAAAATAAAAAATCATGACAAAAAAAACACTAATAGTAGCAATAGCTTGTGCATTAGCAGTTAACACTTCTGCACAAAACTCCAACGACGAAGGATTTAAATTTACAACCATTAAGTCGCTACCCATAACATCAGTAAAAAACCAACACCGTAGCGGCACATGTTGGTGTTTTTCAACATTAAGTTTCTTTGAATCAGAACTTTTACGACTTGGCAAAGGCGAATACGATTTTTCGGAAGCATTTGTAGTACACCACACCATGCAAGACCGTGCCGAAAAATCTGTAAGAATGCATGGTGATGTATCATTCTCTCCAGGAGGAAGTGCATACGATGTTGCATATTGTTGGAAACATTACGGAATAATACCACAAGAAGCAATGCCTACAATGGGTACTGTATATGGCGATAGTTTGCCAAATAACACCGAACTCGATAAAGCCGCTGAAGGAATAGTTAACGCCATTGCCAAAAGCGAAAGCAAAAAACTATCTCCCAACTGGAAAGTAGCTGTAAAAGCCATTTACGATAGTTACCTCGGACAAATTCCCGAAAAATTTACCTATAAAGGCAAAGAATACACACCAAAAAGTTTTGCAGAAAGCCTTCCTATCAACATTGACGACTATGTAAGCATAACATCTTACACACACCACGAATTTTACAAACCTTTTGTACTCGAAGTACAAGACAATTGGCGTTGGGACGCGCCTTACAACGTTCCAATGGACGAAATGATGCGCATAATCGACAACGCCATTAACAACGGCTACACAGTGGCTTGGGGTGCTGACGTAAGCGAAACAGGATTTACGCGCGATGGCATTGGTGTTTTTCCTGATGCAGACAAAGGTGCAGAATTAACAGGAACAGATCAAGCACGTTGGACAGGATTAACGCTCGGTGAAAAGAAAAATAAACTAACAGAGAAACCACTTCCAGAAATAACGCCCACCCAAGAAATGCGTCAAAAGGCCTACGACAATTGGGAAACCACCGACGACCACGGCATGCTTATATACGGCATAGCGAAAGACCAAAATGGCAAAGAATATTACATGGTAAAAAATTCTTGGGGAACAAACAACAAATACAAAGGAACATGGTATATCTCCAAAGCTTTTGCTGCTTATAAAACAATGGATTTTATGGTGCATAAAGATGCAATACCCAAAGATATACGCAAAAAACTCGGTATTTAAATAAACAAAAGGCTGCCAATTTATTTTGACAGCCTTTTGTTTTCATATCAAAAACTAATAAAAATTCAAAACATAGTTTAAAATTTCACCTTCAACTAATTAAAGAACTTGTAAAAAATACCTTTTTTACGGTGTTTTGCCTGATTCTTCATTCTTTTATTAGTTTCCTTGTGATGTTTTTTCATGTGTTTTGACGTTTTTTTGTCTTGCATTTTTATAATGGCTTTTTTTGCCTTTTTTTGATACTTATAATCGGCAATAAACTCTTTTTTCTGTTCTTTTTCAAGCGTTTTTTTCTCTTTTGGTTCAAGTTGTTCGCCACGTTTAGCTTTGGCTTTCAACTCTTTAAGTTCATCTTCCTTTTGTTTTTTCTTAAGTTCTTTTTGAGCCGCCTTTTCACGCATTTTTCGGTTTTTCTCATGGTCAATATGACCATCACCACTATTTTTCTTAAAGTTTTTTGTATCCTTCTTAACCTTTTTTGCATGCTCCTTTTCTTCTGCGGTCATGTCCTTTTTTTTCTTTTTACCTTTTTCTTCATCTGCTTTTTGTTCTTCATTAGGAGCATCGGTTTCTTTTTTTGCAGTAACCTCCACTTCTTCTATATTCTCTTTTATTTCCTCATCTTCATCACCATCTTCGTTTGGAGTATCTCCTCCATCTTTGCCTTTATTTTTCTTTTTTTTCTTTGCCTCTGCCTTTGCCTTAGCTTTTTCATACTTAGCGAGTTCTTTTTCCGACATCTGCGAAGTATCAGGTTCTTCTTCCTCATCTTCCTCTTCGTCGTCATCATCGCTATCGGGGATCTTTTTACCTTTCTTCAACTTTTTTTTATCAGACTCGCCTTCTTCTCCATCACTCTCACCTTCAATATCTTCTTCAGCTTTCAAAGCCTTTTGAACGGCTTTTACAGAATCTTTTTCGGCTTTTGCTTTCTGTTTTTTATCGTATTTTTCTTTTTTCTTTTTCCATTTTTCGTATTTTTTTTTCATTTTTTTACGGTTCATTGTCTTCTCCATATTAAAACCGTCTTGCGAAAATTGGCTACCAGAAGGAGCAATATCACCTTTCTTGTCAAACCGTCCAAAATCCTGCGCTGTTGCAGGAAAAATCGCAACAAGAAGCGATATAATTGTCAAAAAAATTATTAAATATGTTCTCATTTTATTTAAATTTGCATCAAATATAAAAAACGTTATGAAAGTAAAAATGTTTTGCGAATTGTTTTTTTCGGTAATGTTTTTTTTAAGTTGCCAAAGTAGCGAGAACCCTGTTCCTCAATTCGCCGTTGACTTTTGTATCCCACTCAACAACGCTCAATACAGCGCATTACAAAACGCTGGTGGATATGCTTACGTAACAGGTGGAGTACGTGGAATTTTTGTTTATTGCCTAAGTCCTGGCGAATATTACGCATACGACCGCTGTTGCACGTTCAACATAACTGATAGTGCACTTGTTTATGATACAAAAAAACATTGTCTTATGCATCGCGATACAACAACAAATTGTATGTCACAATTTTCTCCATTATTACAAGGAGCAGTAGCACAAGGTCCAGCGCAATATCCATTAAAAAAATACCAAACAGAACTTACGAGCAATGGACAATTACGCATCTACAACGACATTTATGCAAAATAATAAAATAACCATGAATTACATTGCAACCACTTTTTTTGGATTAGAAAATGTTTTAGCCGAAGAATTAACGGCACTCGGAGCAGAAAACGTTGAAAAACTCAACCGTGCAGTTAGTTTCAACGGAGACAAACTCATGCTCTATAAAGCCAACTACAACCTACGAACGGCTTTAAAAATATTAGTGCCCATTTTTAGTTTCAATGCCACCGACAACGACATATTCTACCGTCGCGTTAAAAAAATAGAATGGCAAAAATTTATAGACGTAAAAAACACATTTGCAATAGATTGCGTAGCCTCTGGTGATGTTTTTACACATAGCAAATACATGGCATTAAAAACCAAAGATGCCATTTGCGACTATTTTCGCGAAAAAAAAGGCATAAGACCAAATGTTGACGTAGAAACACCCGACCTACGAGTAAACGTACACATTTATGGCAACAAAGTGGATATTTCTCTCGACTCAACTGGCGTACCAATGAGCCGTAGAGGCTACCGTCGTAGCCATACCATTGCACCAATAAACGAAGTTTTAGCTGCAGGTCTGCTCAAAATTTCAGGTTGGGACACTCAAAAAACTCTCATTGACCCAATGTGTGGAAGTGGTACAATAGCCATAGAAGCCGCTCTTATGGCACTCAATATAGCACCAGGCAGTTTTAGAAACTTTGCATTTGAAAAATGGAAAGATTTTGATGTTGAACTATTCAAAAAAATGAAACACGACTGCTACAACGCCATCAACCGTGGCAAAAAAATAAACATTCTTGCTTTCGACATAGATCCAGCAGCCCTTGACATAGCATCAAACAACGCAAGAAATGCTGGTGTTGAAAAAATGATAGAATTCGACAGAAAAGATTTTTTTGCCAACGACAATAATTTTAGAAATTGCTTGCTCATTACCAATCCACCATACGGAGAACGACTTGAAGACCCTGAAAAAATCGCAGATTTTTACAAACGAATTGGCGATAGACTAAAAAAATCTTATACCGATTGCCAAGCATGGATTATCTGTGGCAATGCAAAAGCAGCAAAAAGTGTTGGATTAAGAGCATCAAAAAAAACAACGCTATACAACGGACCAATAGAATGTAAATTTATGAGATTCGACATGTACTAAAATCACCCAAAATGGACATAACAAAATCGTTTAAACACTTTATTTTCAGGCAGTACAGACAACAAGAAACCCAAAAACATATTTTAAATTACCTATTTTGGGAATGTACTCTGCGATGTAATCTTTCTTGTCTGCATTGTGGTAGCGATTGTATTAAAAAACAATCAGCAACCGATATGCCTATAAAAGATTTTGTTAAAGTTTTAGATAATATAAAACAACACAATCCGTTAAAAAACATAATGATATGTATTACAGGAGGAGAACCACTTATGCGTAGCGATTTAGAAATAGCAGGAGCGGAAATAGTAAAACGAGGTTTTAAATGGGGAATAGTAACCAACGCCCTAACACTAACCCAACAACGTTTCCAATCGCTACTTAAAGCAGGAATCTCATCCATAAGCATAAGTCTTGACGGCTTTGAAGAACAACACAACAGATTGAGACAAAATAACTTATCGTATAAAAATGCTATCTCTGCAATAGAAATGCTCGTAAATCTAAACAAAAAACAAAATTTTACTTACGACATAATAACTTGCGCCAACAAATTTAATCTAAACACATTAGAAAAATTTAGAGATATGCTTATATATAAAGGTGTAAACCGTTGGCGAATATTTTCTATATTTCCAGAAGGACGCGCAGAAAAAAACAACAATCTTTTGGCTTTAAACAAACAAGAATATAAGCAACTTATAGAATTTATAGCGCAAACACGTAAACAACATAGCAAAAACATACGTCTAAATTATTCATGCGAAGGATACCTCGGAAAATATGAACTTGAAGCACGCGACTACTTTTATTTTTGCCGCGCAGGAATTAATGTTGCATCAGTTATGAATAATGGCGATGTTACAGGATGTCTAAGCGTTAGGGCGCAAGATTTTATACAAGGCAATATATACAAAGAGCAGTTTATGGACATTTGGTACAACAAATATCAAATTCTCAGGCAACGCGAATGGGCTAAAAAAGGAATTTGCGACAACTGCAAACAATGGAAAAAATGCCTTGGAAATGGACTTCACCTACATTCATCACTAACAGACGAAGTATCAAGGTGTAATTACAAAGAATTAAACACTTAACACTATAATACAATGAAAAAAAATATTTCAACATTTTGGAAAAAAATAACGGGAGCCTTATTTACATTTTTTGGAATAGGCACATTAACAGCATGTTACGGAGCACCGCCGAGCGATTACATAATTGACGATGGTTTATTTATGGTTTACGGAACAATAACAGGAGCAAAAGATTCCTCTAGCAATACTCCACAACTAAAAAACATCAAAGTATATACAAAAAACTCACCCGACAATTACACAACAACCAACGAATACGGTTATTACGAGTTATATTTCGACACAACCAACAACGTAACTATATATTTTGAAGACAATCAAAACAATATTTATCAAATTGATTCTGCACAACTCAATTTTGATGAAACAAAAACACTAAGCTGTAACAAACAACTAAAAAAGAAATAATAAACCAAAACAAAAACGCCAGAATGTTTCTGGCGTTTTTGCTCTCCAACGTGGACTTGAACCACGGACCCTCTGATTAACAGTCAGATGCTCTAACCAACTGAGCTATTGGAGATTTTCACTATATCCTATTCACAACCTAACTTATAAATCAAGGTTTTTCCCTCAATTGCGATGCAAAGATAAAACACATTTTTCAAAAAAAAAAATTATATTTGCAAAAAATTTAATTTTTTTTCAAAAAAAATATTATAATATTGATTATGAATAATTTACTAATCGTCGGAAGTGTTGCATTTGATGCAGTGGAAACACCTTTTGGCAAAACCGACAAAATTATCGGCGGTGCAGCAAGCTATATTTCGCTCGCTGGCGCATTCTTTGGTGTAACAACCAACGTTGTTGCCGTGGTTGGTGGCGACTTTCCTCAAGAATACCTCGATATACTAAAAAGTAGAGGTGTTAATACCGAAGGTATAAAAATTGTAAAAGATGGAAAATCAATGTTTTGGAGTGGACGATACAACAAAAACATGAACGAACGCGAAACGCTTGTAACCGAACTCAATGTTTTTGCCGATTTCGACCCACAAGTACCCAAAAAATACCAAAACGCTGATGTTTTGATGCTTGGCAACATTCATCCAGACATACAAATGAAAGTGTTGGAACGTCTCGAACGTAGACCAAAATTTATTGTTATGGACACAATGAATTTTTGGATGGACACCACACCTACCCAACTCGATAAAGCCATTTCAATGGTTGATGTTCTAACTATAAACGACGAAGAAGCTCGACAACTATCTGGAGAATATTCGCTTGTAAACGCAGCTAAAAAAATTATTTCAAAAGGATTACGCTACCTTATAATAAAAAAAGGCGACAATGGAGCATTGTTATTTTCAAACGATGGGAAAATGTTCTTTGCCCCTGCCCTACCAATGAACAACGTAAGCGATCCTACAGGTGCTGGCGATAGTTTTGCTGGTGGTTTTTGCGGATACATCACCAAAAAAGACAAAACTGATTGGGAAACCGTAAAATCAGCAGTCATAGCAGGTAGTGTTATGGGTAGTTTCTGTTGCGAAAGATTTGGTAGCGAAAATCTTCAACTTATCAACAAACAAATGTTCGACCTAAGAGTAAAACAATTTGAAGAACTAACATCATTCAAATTTTAAATAGCAAAAAAATGGCGGTATATCAAAAAAATCGCCATTTTTTATATTATATATAAGGTGTAAACAAAATAAATGGGAGAACGAAAACGTCTCCCACCAATTTTAAACAACTAAAAAAAGAAGTAATTACGAACATGAAACACATTTAATTGTACGTTAAGGTAAAACAATTGTTTCAAAATTTAACACAAAACAACAAAAAACTTTATTAAAAAATGTTAATTATTCTGATAAATTTACACCCATAAACAATTTATAAATTTAAGACTAAACCACTATCTACACCTCATTAACAAAAAAATCTAAGTCTTTTTTAAAAAACACTGAACTAAATAAAAAAAATTATTATTTTTGTCAAATAATATGGTTTAAAAATTGCAAAACAAATTAAGCAAAGCAGTTAACAATAAACATTAGCGGAATATAAAACACTAAATAATTATACACCGCAAAAAACTGCTAAACCTATTTATAGTTGCAACTAAGAAAAAAATAGTTATGGTAAAAAACATCAAGACCATTGTAATGTTGATAGCTGTGCTAATAATAAGCTACGGTCTTGCAGCAGGCTATCTACTATACTCATATTACAACAAAACACTTGCCGATGCCCGCAAAACAAGCACCAGTTATGCAGAAAGCCGTGCTGCTCAAATATCCGACTACTTAAGCCAAGGGCTTACTGTAGCACGCACTATTGACGTAATGATGTCAACAGCAAACGAAAAATATAGCTACGATATGATGCCTTATGTTTACGATGCCCTAAAAAAACTTGCAGCCGACAATAAAGATTTTTCGGCAGTAACAATCACGTGGGATCAATCAGTAGCCGACCGCGAATGGAACAAACCATTCGGACGTATACGTATGCGCGGATATATGTACAATGGACTACCAAACATAATTACCGATACACTCGACAAAGATGGCGAAGTTTTGAGTGAAAACTTTTATCGACTAAAAAACTCACAAAACATAATATTACTTTCAAATCCATTTATAAACAACGTTGACTACCGTGGCAAAGATGCAGGAAAATACGTTATGAGCATTTCGACAAAAATGGACGCTGGCGACAAATTTTTAGGTACAGTTTCAATAGAAATACCAGTAGAAAAAATGGTTGCAATGGCAGAAGATACTCCACTCGGATTTGTTGGACAATGTTACATAATAGCATCAAACGGAAAATTAGTAAATCACAACAACCCAGAACTCGTAAACACACTTTTTCGCGATGCCTATTCAGGAATAGATAACGATGGTTCAATAACTAAAACATGGACTGATGGACGAGTAGCCACCACCGATTATGAAACCAAAAACGATGGCAAAACCCATCTTGTATTTGCACCTATAAAAATTGAAGATGCCAACGCTGTATGGTGTTTTGTTTCCGAAATGCCATACAACCAAATCACAAAACATGTAAACTCAAATACAATTAAGTTTTTTATGCTTGCGTTGGCTGGATTCTTATTGCTAATAATATTTATGCTCTCGATGCTCAACCATTCCACAAGCCCAATTTCAAAAGTAGTAGATATACTTCACAAAATAGAAGACGGACAATTCGACAAAATATCAACACTAAAATCTAACGATGAAATAACCGATGAACTCTACAACTCTGTAAACGCAATGGCAACACGTATGAAACGTACCACTGCATTCGCAAAACGCATTGGGCAAGGTAACTTTGATAAAAACTTTACAGCCGACAGCGAGCAAGACATAATGGGTGTAGCATTACTTGACATGCAGAAAAACCTGATACGCGCCCAAGAAGACGAAAAACGTCGTGTGGAAGAAAATGAAAAACTATCGTGGAGCCAAAATGGTCTAGCACAACTCGGCGAATATCTTAGGTTAAGCAACAACGACATATCAGAATTTTCATACAATATCATAAGTTTTCTTGTAAAATATGTTGGAGCCATGCAAGGTGGAATGTTCATCGCAGAAGAAAAAGATGGAAAGAAAATATTAAATCTAAAAGCCACTTACGCATTCGACAGAAAAAAGCAACTTGAAAACACAGTGGAATTTGGCGAAAGTCTTGTAGGACGTTGCGCACTTGAGAAAAAAACAATATTTCTTACAGATATACCAGATGGTTATCTCTATATAACAAGTGGATTAGGCGAAAACAAACCCAAATGTCTTTTACTTGAACCATTACAATTTGAAGACGAAGTACTTGGAGTGGTAGAATTGGCATCACTTGATATTTTACAAGAACACCACATAAAATTCTTCGATAGTGTAGCAGAACGCATAGGTTCAACAATATCAAACATAAAGAAAAATATAAACAACGCAGAACTTCTCAACCGATTCCGCAAACAAAGCGATGAACTATCACGCAGAGAACGCGAAATTTCCAATAGTTACGAAAACATACGAATTGCACAAGAAGAAGTACACCAAAACGAAATGGAAACAGTAGCAATACTTGATGTATTGTCACAATCAAGCATAATAATGCGCTATGACCTCACAGGCAAAGTACTTGATATGCGCGACATAACCTTACCAGTAACAGGATACCGAGAAAGCGACATTGTAGGACATAGCATAAAAGAGATATACGCAGTAACAAAAAACGAAATGGAAAGTTTCGATGCCTTTTGGGCTGATGTAGTAACTGGACAAACAAAAATTAGAAACTTCAAACGCGGCAAAATAACATTTAGAGAAACATTTACACTTATACGCGACAACAAAGGCAATCCATACAAAGTTGTAAGCATAGCCGTACCAGATAGCGATGTAAGTTTTCAAGACATTGTTGATAAAAAAGCCTAAATATATCACAAAATAGATGAAATGTTTTTTTTTGAAAAAAAAGAACTTAAATTTTTGTTTTAGGATAAAAACATATAATTTTGCATATTTTCTAATGCGAAAATGTCAGTAGAGAACAAAAATATATATGCAATAGAATACAAGGCACTTGCAACGGGGCGTTATGAATATGAATACACGCTCGATAACAAGTTTTTTTCACAATTCCCTTACGGCGAAACCGATAACGGAAATGTGAAAATAAAGGTATTACTAATAGTATTTTCTTCGGGTTTGGAACTTGAATTTACCATAAACGGAGAAGTAGAGTTACCATGTGATAGGTGTGGAGAAATAGTACAAATACCTATAAAAGGAAAATACAAATTACATGTGAATTATGGAGAAAAAAACAGCGACATATCAGACTCGTGTGAAGAAATTACCCTTTCGCACGAAGAATATATGCTCGACCTTACTCAATTTCTCTACGAATACACAACACTCAGCATACCGGTAAAAAGAGTGCATAAAAACATAAAAGAGTGTAATCAAGAAACAATAGCACGCCTTGGTAATTACACTACAGAGCAACAGGCACAACAAACCGATGGACGCTGGGACAAATTGAAAGAATTGTATAATTAAAAGGAATATAAATTAAAAAACGATTAAAAAATGGCAAATCCCAAGAGTAAACACTCAAAAACAAGAAGAAACAAAAGAAGAACCCATTATAAAGCAACTGCTCCAACATTGACAGTTTGCAGCAATTGCGGAACTTCTATTCCACCTCACACAGTATGCCCTGAATGTGGATACTACAGAGGACAACTCGTTATTGAAAAGAGCGAAACGGCAGAATAACCGACAAAAAAAGGGTAAAAAATAATGCCGCGGAAAAACTGAAGGCATCATATTATGGGTAATATACTCATAAATATACCCTGCTAACACAAACAAAAAAACAAGCGGCGGCTCAGCCAACATGGTTATAGGCAAAGCAGTTGCCATGCTTGTTTTTTTATTTTTACAGTTTTACGAAAACAAAAAAGACTGATGGACAAAACAAACGCCGTAATATCGGGTGTAGGTATGTTTCTGCCAGAATATAGACTCACAAATGAGGAAATCTCCAAAATGGTAGATACCTCCGACGAGTGGATAATGACACGCATAGGCATAAAGGAACGCCGCATACTAAAAGACAAAGATAAAGCATCGGCATACATGGGTGCAATGGCCGTCAAAAACTTGTTAGAAAAAACAGGAGTCAATCCCGATGAAATAGATATGCTTATATGCGCCACTGTAACGCCAGATATGCACTTTCCTGCCACAGGAATAATGATTTGCGACCAAGCAGGTCTAAAAAACGCATACGCATTTGACCTACACGCAGCATGCTCAGGTTTCTTATACGCACTCACAACTGCTACAAAATTTATTCAAGCTGGAAGAGAAAAAAAAATAATTGTAGTAGGAGCAGAAAAAATGTCGGTAATAACCGATTATACCGACCGCAAAACATGCCCGTTGTTTGGCGATGCAGCCTCGGCAGTGTTACTTACTGCATCAAATGAAGATTTAGGGATAAAAGACTATATCCTACGTAGCGACGGCGTTGGTGTTAAATACCTCAACATGAAAGGCGGCGGCTCGTTAAATCCAGCATCGCATGAAACCATCGACCAAAAACTACATTACGTTTACCAAGAAGGTCAACCTGTGTTTAAATATGCAGTATCACACATGGCAGACGTTTCTATAGAAATAATGCAACGAAACAACCTACAACCCGAACAAGTTGCATGGCTTGTGCCACATCAAGCAAACCTTAGAATTATTAATGCAGTGGCAGAAAGAATGGAACTTGACCCTGCAAAAGTGATGATAAATATACAACGATACGGCAACACAACATCTGCCACAATACCGTTGTGTTTGTGCGAATGGGAAAAACAGCTTAAAAAAGGAGACAACTTAATATTATCGGCTTTCGGAGCTGGTTTTACATGGGGCAGCATTTGGCTCAAGTGGGCATACAACACAAAATAGTCAGTTAAAAAGCCACACTGAAAGTTTAAAATAAACAAAACAACATTAAAAATAAAGTATAAGAAAACCAAGTTCTTTTTTATTTTTAATAAAAAACATAAAAAAAATGGCAAATCTCAAAGAAATACAGGATTTTATAAAAGCAGTTTCACGCATCGGCATATCCGAAGTAGATGTCCAAACCGATGATATGAAATTAAACGTGAAATTTCCAACCGGCGACAAAGAAGCCATCGCAAAAGAGCAATTGCAGTTTCCACAATTCCAGATACCAATGGTTTCTGGAATGACACAACAAATGGGTAATCCCGTTCAAGCAGCCACAACCACGACAACGCCAATTGAATATCGTCAAGAAGAATCAAAAGACGATGACAAGAAATATCTCACAATCAAATCACCAATGGTAGGTACATTCTATCGCCGACCATCACCAGACAAGCCTATATATGTTAATGTTGGCGACGAAGTTGTTAAAGGACAAGTACTTTGCATAATAGAAGCCATGAAACTATTCAACGAAATAGAATCTGAAGTTTCTGGTAAAATAGCCAAAATTCTTGTAGAAGAAGGCACACCAGTAGAATTTGACCAACCACTATTTTTGGTAGAGCCATAATTTCAACGGTTGAAAAAAACAAAAAACTGTTTTCAAAAAAGACTTATGTTCAACAAAATATTAATAGCCAATAGAGGGGAAATTGCGCTACGCATAATACGCACATGCAAAGAAATGGGCATAAAAACCGTAGCCGTTTACTCCACTGCCGACAAAGATTCTCTACACGTAAAATTTGCCGATGAAGCAGTCTGTATAGGTCCTGCACCCTCGGCACAATCGTATCTAAACATAGCTACGATAATATCTGTGGCAGAAATCACCAATGCCGATGCCATACACCCAGGATACGGTTTCCTTTCGGAAAACAGCAAGTTTGCACGCATTTGCGCCGAGCATAACATAAAATTTATTGGACCGACAGAAGACCAAATAAACAAAATGGGCGACAAAGCTACGGCGCGAAAAACTATGACAGAAAACAACGTACCCGTAACCCCCGGTACACAAGGTTTGCTCGAAAGCATGGAACAAGGCATGCAAGAGGCAAAACGCATAGGTTATCCTGTAATGCTCAAAGCCACAGCAGGAGGCGGAGGAAAAGGTATGAGAATAATACGGTCGGAAAGCGAGTTTGAACACCTTTGGAACGCGGCAAGACAAGAAGCAGCTGCATCTTTTGCTAACGATGCCATGTATCTTGAAAAATATATTGAAGAGCCACACCACATAGAAATACAAATTGCTGGTGATCAATATGGAAACGTATGCCACCTAAGTGAACGAGACTGCTCAATACAACGCCGCAACCAAAAATTGTTGGAAGAAACCCCTTCTCCTTTTATGACCGAAGAATTGCGACATCGTATGGGCGAAACTGCAATACGCGCGGCAAAAGCCATAAAATACGAAGGCGTTGGAACAGTGGAATTTCTTGTTGACAAAAATCGCAACTTCTACTTTATGGAAATGAACACTCGCATACAAGTAGAACACGGTATTACAGAAGAAGTTACCAACCTCGACCTCATAAAAGAACAGATAAAAATAGCGGCTGGTATGAAAATAGCAAGTCGCAACTACTATCCACAGGCTCACGCCATAGAATGTAGAATAAATGCAGAAGATCCGTTCAATAATTTCCGACCCTGTCCTGGAAAAATAACGGCACTTCATCTACCTGGTGGAAATGGCATAAGAGTTGACACACACATCTATACAGGTTATACAATACCTTCAAACTACGACAGCATGATAGTAAAACTCGTAGCCGTTGCACAAACTCGTACCGAAGCTATTGACAAAATGCGCAGAGCATTAGAAGAACTTGTAATAGAAGGTGTAAAAACCACAGCTCCTTTCCACTTGCAACTCATGAACGACACAAGGTTTAGAGAAGGAAATTACACCACAAAATTTATGGAAGACTTTCAACTTCAAGAAGTTAACTAAGTCTTAAACAAAAACACAAAACAATATGGACACAGTACTCAGCGGAATACGTCCCACAGGCGATTTACACCTTGGCAACTATTTTGGCGCATTGCGCAATTTTGTTAAGATGCAGAACGAAAACAACTGCTATTTCTTTGTTGCTGACTACCACAGCCTTACAACGCATCCCCACCCATCAGATATACAGGTTAACGTAAAAAAAATACTTAGCCAATATCTTGCTTCGGGGCTTGATCCCGAAAAAGCTACTATATACGTACAAAGCGATGTACCACAAGTAGCTGAGTTATATATGCTTATGAATATGAACGCATACATT
The DNA here is from genome assembly GCA_937877455.1 of uncultured Bacteroidales bacterium. Lineage (GTDB taxonomy): Bacteria > Bacteroidota > Bacteroidia > Bacteroidales > UBA3824 > UBA3824. Next base: position 28,180 of record CALFIU010000054.1, on the reverse strand, counting down.
GGGGAACTTGAACGCACCACAACTTTCAAAGAAAAAGCACGTCAAAATCCCGACAATGTCAATGCAGGACTATTAACCTACGCTGTATTAATGGCTTGCGACATTCTGATGATGCATGCAGACAAAGTGCCAGTAGGTAAAGACCAAGAACAACACCTTGAAATGACATGTAAATTTGCAAGGCGTTTCAACCAAATTTACGGTGTAGAGTATTTCAAAGAACCCAAAGCTTTCAATTTTGGCAACAATCTTATTAAAGTGCCAGGGCTTGATGGTAGCGGAAAAATGGGAAAATCGCAAGGTAACGGCATATACCTCATCGACGAAGACAAAGATATTCGCAAAAAGGTAATGAAAGCAGTAACCGATAGCGGTCCAACGGTAGAAAATAGTCCAAAGCCAGAGGTTATTCAAAACCTTTTCACACTTATGGAACTTGTAAGCACACCAGACACTGTGCAACACTTCGACAACTTGTACAATACTTGCCAAATAAGATACGGCGACCTCAAAAAACAACTCGCTGAAGACATCATTAAAGCAGTAGCTCCTGTACGTGAACGCATAAAGGATATTTACAACAACGAAGAATACCTTAATCGCGTGGCCGCTCAAGGAGCAGAAAAAGCTCGTGAACAAGCTGCAAAAACTGTTGCTGAAGTAAGACACATTATAGGTTTTAAATAAACCTCTTATAAGACAATTTATTTAACAACTTAACAAAACACTTATAAATATTTAATCAGTTGTTAAATAAAAAAATATCTTGGTCTAATAAAATTACACCAAAATCATAAAAAAACTCAAGTTATCAAACGACAACTTGAGTTTTTTTTGTTCAAAAAAACTTATTACAACAACGACCAAGCCAATGTAACGCCAGCCACAACCACCGAAACCATTGACATCAATTTTATAAGAATATTGAGCGAAGGACCTGATGTATCTTTAAATGGGTCGCCGACAGTATCGCCAATCACTGCCGCCTTGTGAGTATCGCTACCTTTACCGCCAAAATTGCCTTTTTCTACAAACTTTTTGGCATTATCCCACGCACCACCTGCATTATTAAGCATCACCGCAAGAGTAAAACCAGCAGAAAGCCCTCCGACCAAAAGTCCAACAACACCTGCCACACCAAGCACTAAACCAACAGCAACAGGAACTATTATTGCCAAAAGTGCAGGTAACACCATTTCTTTTTGAGCACCAGCAGTACTGATTTCCACGCATTTAGCATATTCTGGTTCAGCCTTTCCTTCAAGTATGCCATCTATTGTCTTAAACTGACGACGAACCTCCTCAACCATTTTTCCTGCAGCACGTCCAACGGCTTTCATTGTTAAAGCACAAAATACAAAAGCCATCATAGCACCTATAAACAAACCACCAAGCAACAATGGATTAAAAATATCAAGTTGAAAATAATTAACAAAATCGGCCATAGTTGCGCTATTAACACTCACTGCACCTGTCTGATTGAGAAAATCTTCGAGTTTTTCAGGTGTTTTAGCAATCCAAAGGCGAATTTCTTCAAGATATGCAGCAAGTAGAGCCATAGCAGTTAAAGCAGCCGACCCAATAGCAAACCCTTTACCAGTAGCGGCAGTAGTATTACCAAGACCATCAAGAGCATCTGTACGCTTTCTAACTTCTGGTGTCAATCCAGACATTTCTGCGTTACCACCAGCATTATCAGCTATTGGACCAAAAGCATCGGTTGCTAACGTTATTCCCAATGTCGAAAGCATACCAACTGCGGCAAAACCAATTCCATAAACACCAGTTGCAAAATTTTCAAAACCACCAGCAGAAGCAAACGCAATAACAATACCAGTAACAATAGTAACAACAGGTAACCATGTAGAAAACATTCCCACTGCAATACCATCGATAATAGTTGTCGCAGGACCTTGTTTTGCTTGTTCCGCAATTCCACGTGTGGGTTTGTATTCGTCAGAAGTAAAGTATTCAGTACCCTGCCCTATTATTACACCAGCCACAAGTCCTGCAACTGCCGATCCAAAAATACCCCATGTAATCCAACCTACAGCCGCCATTAAAGCAATTACAACTAAAATCATTGCCGAACTACCACCAGTACCAAGTAAGAGTGCATGCAAAAGATTTTTCTGGGTAGCAGATTCTTTTGTTCTAACAAGGAAAATACCCGCAATAGAAAGAAAAATACCAACGGCAGCCACAATCATTGGCGCAACAACGTATGTACTCTGCATTTCTACTGTTATACCCGGCAAAGCTGCACCAAGAGCCGCAGTAGCAAGGATACTACCACAATAAGACTCATACAAGTCGGCTCCCATACCAGCAACGTCACCAACATTATCGCCAACGTTATCGGCAATTGTGGCAGGATTACGAGGATCGTCCTCTGGTATTCCAGCTTCTGTTTTTCCAACAAGGTCAGCTCCAACGTCAGCTGCTTTTGTATAAATACCTCCACCTACACGCGCGAACAAAGCTTGTGTAGATGCTCCCATACCAAATGTTAACATCGTAGCCGTAATTTCAATCAATTTTTGATGCTCTGTAGTGTTAGGATGGACAAATGTAAGTCCCAAAATTTCCAATCCATTCTGCATGTTTTCGGGAGTAAAAATAATATCTTTTAACAAGAAAAACCACAACGCAATATCCAAAAGTCCAAAACCTACAACAATAAGCCCCATGACAGCTCCACTTCTGAATGCTACCTGTAGACCTTTGTTTAACGATACACTTGCACCTTGTGCCGTACGCGACGACGCATTGGTTGCAGTTTTCATACCAAGATAGCCACATAAACCGCTAAAAAAGCCACCTGTGAGAAACGCTATCGGCACAAAAGGATTTTGCACACCCATATAAGCTAAAATAAGCAATAACAAAGCAAGGATAATAAACACCTTGATAACAATCTTGTATTGCCGACGTAAATACGCCATAGCACCTTCGCGAACATAACCCGCAATCTGTTTCATTTTTGAATTACCTTCGTCGCTTGCCATCATCTTTCTATAAAAGAACATGGCAAATGCAAGGGCTGTAACAGAAGCCACTGGCACAATCCATATTAAATCTGAAATATTCTGCATAACGATAAAAAATTTAGTGGTTATTTTATTTTTTTGTTAACTCAAAATTATAAAAACATTAACAAAACAACAAAAATTCAAACATTTTTTTTATAAAATCTTATATCAATCTTATAAAAATACCTAATATTAATGTCAGAAACAAAAATTTACATACATAAACGAATAACTCACAATACGTCGCAACGCAAAAACAAGATAAACGTCTTAAGCAACCATCTAATTGATAAATTTGAAACGACAATAGGGCTGTGTAAGGGTAAATAAATGCAGTTTTACTTTTGATAACAAAAGAAAAAACATTTTTTACAATATTTTTTTTATTTTTTTATTAGGGTTGATTACCATTTTACCGTCTTACAGATAGAAAAACATACAAAAAACTATAAAAAACTTTAAAAACTAACAAACCATGAACATTATTGACTATGAAATTCAGCCAAGTGATGCAGCAAACGCAGAAGTTGCCGAAGTAACCAATTTAGCCGAAATAATAGCTGCACTCGCGCTTGACACTGCCGACGGATATTGCGAATTTTAAAAAGCAAAACTTATCCAAAGGATAACATCAATATTTTTCGCTCAAAAGAGAGAAAAAAGTAACGTAAGACAAAAAAAATGTCAAGCGTTACTTTTTTTGTTTTTATAACACCAAAACAACAAAATTAATTTCAAAAAAAATTTTAAAAAACGAAAAAACATAAATACCTTTACAACGCAATAAAAATAATTTTAAACTATGGGTGCGCAAAAAGAATCTGATAAAAAAAACAGAAATCGCGATGCAATAATAAAGGCAGCAAGGCAAGTGTTTAACAAATACGGATACGAAAAAACCCGTATGGAACACATAGCTAAAGCATCTGGCAAAGGTAAAAGCTCGATTTATTACTATTTTGAAAGCAAAGAACAGATATTTCAATCGGTTGTTCTAAAAGAAGCCATCGCATTTAGACGCACAATAATAGACGCAATATCCCAAAACGACAATCCTGCCGACAAAATAAAAATTTATGTGCTTACACGTATGAGCATAATAAAAACTTACAACAACTTTCAGATGGCCATAAAGAGCACAAGCCTTAGACATCTTGATTTTGTAAGACGGCTCAACATTTTTTACGATAGCGAAGAAATACGCCTATTTAAAAATATACTTCTCGAAGGCGTAGAAAAAAAATATTTCAGTGTTAACGATCCAGACTTGGCCGCCATTGCAACCATAATGTCGGTAAAAGGCATAGAAGACTATTTACTAAGGATAGAAAATCCCGAAATATACACATCACGCATCGACGATTTAGTAAAAATTATACTCTATGGACTTGTAAAATCAGAAAACTAAAACTTAATCACCGATGGAAGCCGAAAATAATACAATAAAAGCCGAAATACTTTGGGTTGACGACGAAATAGATTTGTTAGAAGTACAAATACTCTTTCTAAAATCCAAAGGCTACTCTGTAACTAAGGCTTACAACGGAAACGACGCTGTAGAATTAACAAAAAACAACAACTTCGACATAATATTTCTTGACGAAAATATGCCAGGAATCTCTGGATTAGAAACACTACGACGTATAAAGTCAATAAAATCCGAAATTCCTGTGGTAATGATAACCAAAAACGAAGGCGAAGATATAATGGACGAAGCTGTTGGTTCTAAAATTTCTGATTATCTTATAAAACCTGTAAACCCAAACCAAATACTATTATCAATAAAAAAAAACGTAGAAAATCGTAGGCTCGTAAACCAAAAAACATCCGAAGAATATCAAAGCGAATTTAATAAATTAGGAAACGAAATAACACTCATATCCAATTTTGAAGGGTGGACTAACATTTACAAAAAACTCGTAGAATGGGAATTAAAATTAGCAGAAATCAACTCTCCAACGATGGCAGAAATATTCGGCTATCAAAAAAACGAAGCGGGCAATGCATTCTGCAAATACATAACCAAAAACTATGAAAAATGGATAGCGGGCAATCGAGAAAACCGCCCCATAATGCAACACGACGTATTTAAAGAACGTATTCTTCCACTTCTTGACAAAGGCGAAAAAGTGTTTTGGATAGTAATAGACAACCTTAGATTCGACCAATGGAAAGCACTACAACCACTTATTGCACAATATTTTAACATAGACAGTGAAGAAATTATATGTTCTATACTTCCAACTGCCACTCAATATGCTCGCAATGCAATGTTCTCGGGGTTAACACCTTTACAAATACAACGCAATTTTCCTCACCTATGGACAGACGAAGACGAACGTCATAGCAAAAACGAATGTGAAGAAGAATTGGTAAAATCAATGCTAAAAAGGTTTAATCGTGAAATAAAGTTTTTCTACCGTAAAACATTCAACAACAACGACGGACAAAAAATAAACGCATTTTTTCCACAGATAAACAACAACAAACTAAATATAGCAGTATATAACTTTGTTGATACAATGAGCCACGCCCGCACCGAACTACCAATGATGCGAGAACTTGCTGACGACGAATCTGCCTACCGTGCAATAACAAAAACATGGTTCAAACACAGTGCATTATTTGATTTAATGCGCACACTCGCACAAAGCGATTATAAAATAGTATTTGCAACAGACCACGGCACAGTAAAAGTAAGTAACCCCATAAAAGTAACAGGAGAAAAAAACATAACAAACAATCCACGATACAAACAAGGTCGCGATTTGCAATTCAACAAAAAAGATGTTTTTTGTCCAAACCCACAAAATATACAATTACCAACACTAAACATAAGTTCTCAATTTATATTTGCCACTGGAAAAGACTTTATGGCATACCCAAACAAATACAATTATTATGTAAAATATTTCAAAGACACATTCCAACACGGAGGAGTGTCAATGGAAGAAATGCTAATACCATTGGTAATACTTTCGCCCAAAAAAACAACAAGTCAACCATGATAAACACAAATATTTACATAGATTCACTCGAACAAATAAATCAAGCCGCCAAACAATTTGTAGACATACTATCGCAGCAATACCCCAATAGGTATTGCATAGCATTCTATGGATCAATGGGAGCAGGAAAAACAACATTTATCTCCGCACTATGCAAACAATTAGGCAGTAAAGATGAAGTGTCAAGCCCCACATTTTCTATAATAAACAATTATCAAACCAGCGATGGACACAACATCTACCATTTCGACCTTTACAGAATCAACGACATAGAAGAAGCAATGGCTGCAGGAGCCGAAGAATATATCTATGGCAACGATTATTGTTTTATAGAATGGCCCAACATAATAGAGCCAGTATTACCCAACAACACACTAAAAGCCGAAATAAAAGAAACAGAAAATGGCAAAAGAATAATAACCATATCACCGCTATACCAGTTATAAAAATACCGTATCCATGAAATACTGCACCGCAAAAGAATTTGAATTGATACCGCAAGAAGAAACTTGTGCAAATCACCAAAACAAAAACGGCATAACAATAGCAATGCCAAAAGAAAACCCACAAAAAGAAACACGCGTACCATTAACGCCTATGGGAGTTTCTGTGCTTACGGCATCGGGATACAAGGTGATAGTAGAATCAGGAGCAGGACAACAAGCCAACTACTCAGACCTCGAATACTCAGAAGCAGGTGCAACCATCACCGACAATAGACAAACAATATTTGGCTCACAAATGGTTATAAAAATAGCACCATGCTCTCAAGAAGAAATAGGACTAATGAAAAAAGGAGGAACTATTTTATCGTTTCTCGAAGCTGCAATACAAAAAAAAGAATACATCACCGCACTACAACATAAAAAAATATTAGCTGTTGCCTTAGAATACATAAAAACAGAAAAAGATTTCTATCCCGTAATGTATGCCAACAGCGAAATAGCAGGACGCAACGCCATTATAGTGGCAGCTGAATATCTTGGCAAACAACGTGGCGGAAAAGGAGTATTACTGGGAGGCATAACAGGCATATCACCAGCATCGGTGGTAATATTCGGCACTGGAACAGCCGCACTCTACGCCGCACGCACAGCCATAAACCTCGGTGCAGAAGTAAAAATATTCGACAACTCGGTTTACAATTTGCTATGTTTTACCCAAAAACTAAACCGCGATATATTTACATCGGTTATGCACCCCAAAGTAATACAAAAAGCACTTGCATCTGCCGATGTTGTAATAGGAGCAAAAAGCATAAAAGCCCACCCCTACCCCGTTATAACCCAAGAAATGGTAGCAAAAATGAAAAAAGGCTCAGTAATAGTGGATTTAAACGTAGAAACAGGCTCATGCTTTGAAACATCAGCACCATCAGGATTCGACAACCCTGCATTTGAAAAAAATGGCATAATACATTACTGCTTACCAAACATAACAGCACTTGTGCCAAGAACTGCATCAATAGCTCTAAGCAACGTACTTTATACATTGCTCCTAAGCATAAGAAACTCAGGACTAAACCAAGAAATAAAATACAATCCCGGACTTAGAAACGGGATATACACTTTCAACGGAATATTAACCAACGAATATCTCGGTAAAAAATTCAACATTCCACACAAAGACATTAATTTGTTTTTAAATACACTATAAAACAAAAAAATGGCGCGAAAATTGGTGTAATAACAACAAGGTTTAACTACAAAAAACTCCGCAAAGAAAAATTATGAACGAAACACTAAACAAGCCAATAATAGTGCCATGGGATTATTCCGACAAGGCAGAATGTGCTTTAATACACGCCATAGATTTTTCAAAAATACTTAGCAAAGAGATTGTGCTTGTACACATTGTAAAAAAAGAAAGCGAAGTAGCCATCAACGTAGAAAAACTAAACTCAAAAGCCGAAGAAATTAACCAAAAATACGGCGTAAGACCCCAAGTTATTGTAAAACAAGGCAACATATTTTCAGAAATAAAATCGGTGATGGAAGACTGCGATGCACAGATGGCAATAATGGGTACCCATGGAATGAAAGGACTACAAAAATTTACAGGAAGTTGGGCACTAAAAGTAATAACTGGCAGCAAAGCACCTTTTATTGTTGTACAAGACATGCCATCCGAAGCAGATGTTCAGAAAGTTGTGTTACCTCTTGACTTCAAACTCGAAGAACGCGAAAAACTCGTTTGGGCTCACTTTATTGCATCAACATTCAAATGCAAATTTTATCTCTGCTACATTGAATCAACAGACCCTCAAGTAACCAAACGCACTGCTGGCAACCTACGCGCTGCCATCAACTATCTTGAAAATAAAGGAATTAACTATCAATTACAACGGCTTGATGCAAAAGAAGGATTAGCAACTGCAACTGTAAACTTTGCAAAAAAAATAGGCTCTGGTCTTATTATTATAATGACAACAAAAAACATTAGATTTCAAGATTATGTACTTGGAGCAGCAGAACAACAAATAATAGCCAATAGCGCAAAAATACCAGTAATGTGCGTCAACCCACGCCCAGACCTATAAAACAATATGTATTTTTACCGTTTTTTGCATTAAAATAAAAAAAAATATATTAACATTACATTTTTTTACTATCTTGCGCAATAATTTTATTAATACAAAAAACGAAATGAAAACCATAAATATAGCTATATTAGGCTGCGGCACAGTAGGCGGCGGAGTAGCCAAGATACTCACAGAACAACAATCCCTGCTCTCAAAACGCGCTGGTGTAAACATCAATCTAAAAACAATTGCGGAATTAAACCCCGAAGCAGCCATCAAACGGTTTGGAATAGATAAAAAATATTTTGCCACAGCAAGCCCATCAGAAAATATAAAAAATATACTCGAAGCCAATGACATAGACATTGTTGTAGAAACCATGGGTGGCAAATCTGATTTTGTACACGACACATGCCTCAATGTACTAAAAAACAACAAACATCTCGTTACAGCCAACAAAGCACTTTTGGCAGAACGCGGACAAGACATATTTGAACAAGCCATAAAAAGCAACCTTCAAATTGGCTACGAAGCCGCAGTATGTGGAGCTATTCCAATAATCAAAGGCATAAAAGAATGTTTCACAGGCGATATCATACAATCGGTATGTGGGATAATGAATGGCACAAGCAACTACATATTGTCGCAAATGACAAGCCAAGGACTTGATTTTGACCAAGCACTAAAACTTGCTCAACAAAACGGCTATGCAGAGGCCGACCCTTCCCTCGACATCAACGGTGGCGATGCATCTCATAAACTAATACTTTTGATAAAATTAGCTTATGGTCTAAAAGTCAACATGGAACAATTGCCAATAACAGGCATCGCTCAAATAACCAAAAACGATATGGAGTTTGCTCGCGAAATAAATGCAAAACTAAAACTCATCTGCTTTGCAAAACGCGAAGGCAATCAAGTATATGCCACAGTTAGACCAATGGCTGTAAAAAACACCAACACATTATCGTTTGTGGACGATGCTGTAAATGCAGTAAGACTCGACAACAAATATTCTGGCACACATTTTCTAATTGGAAAAGGAGCTGGTAGTAGCGAAACTGCAATGTCAATTGTATCCGACATTGTATTTATAGCAAAACACCAAAACGTAATAACCGAAGAAGAAAACCACAATTTAACTCTTGGAGATTGCTCAAAAATAGCATTTCCATATTTGGTATCGTTTAAAACCAAAAACCTGCCAGGCACAACAGGTCTAATAACCACCGCCATTGGCAACCAAGGAATCAACATAGAAACTGTTGGCCACAACAGATTTAGTGGCGAAACCGCTGACTTTAGTATCGAAACCGAAAGTTGCGAACTTTCTAAGATTGAAGCTGCCATAGCTGAAATAAAATCGGCAAAAGATGGTTTACTTCTCGAATCACCAAAAATAATTCCTATACTTTATTAACCAAGGTAAAAAAACAAAACCCAAACATTATGGAAAAATTATATTATTACCGTTTTAACGACCAAAATCTTGGACCACTTACCGCCCAAGAGATTTTAAATAGAGGAATAGATGTCAACTCAACATATGTCTGGACACAAGGAATGACGGATTGGCAATTAGCAAAAGATGTAACTGATTTTAACGGAGGAATACCACAGCCGCCATCGTCGCAAACCAACTACAATGAGTCTCAAACACATCAAAACCTTGGCTATCCACCTTCACAGCAAGCACCTTCTACATCCCCAAATCAATATGCAAACAACACTCAACAAAAACCAATAAATATAGGTAACCAACCTAAACCAAACAACAACATGGCTATAGCCGTTGTTTGCACATTGCTTTGTTGTATGCCGCTTGGCGTTGTAGGTATAGTTTATGCAGGAAAGGTAAACAAACTATACAATGAAGGCAATGTAACAGAAGCACAAGAATATGCCGATAAAGCCAAGAAAATATCGACAATAGGCATAATAGTTGGCTTTGTTGTTAATATAGTTGTTAATATAATTGTCGTTATCCTAAATATGCAAATGTAGCGCAATGACAAAAAATCAAAAAATATTTTTTGCGGCTGTTTCGCTTATTGTTGGAACAGCCGTTTTTATTTACAAAAAGTTAGACCCAACCGATAGCATTTTCTTTCCAAAATGTACTTTTAAACTTCTAACTGGATATTCATGCCCTGGTTGTGGAGGGCAAAGAGCGTTACACAGTCTATTGAATGGTAATTTTAAAGATGCTTTTTTTTACAACCCACTTTTATTTCTTCTCATTCCATACCTTATATTGCTAATATCGTCAAATATATTAGCACCAGATTCAAAGTTAAATCAAATACTAAACAACTATATAACAGCCTTAATAATTTTTTTTACTATAGTAGCCTTTTGGATTTTGCGCAATTTGGTTTAACAATTACTCAAATTGTTCTAAATTTATGGTTGCATTTTCCCAATAAATCATCTCATTATCAAGTTCTTTTTTTATGCTTTCGTATTTTTCAAAATTTTCTTGTGTTTGATTAGAAGTATTTTCAAGTAAATTTTGAATATTTTGCAATTCAGTTTCCAACTGACTTATACGCTGCTCGGATTTTTCAACCGCACTTTTAAGTTTTCTCAACTGTTTTTCTCTATCTTTTTTCAATTGATAGTCTTCTTTTGACGAAGTTTTGTGATCCTTAGACGAATTTTGAGTTTTTTGTTCTTGAGCAGAGGAAAGTATAAAACTTGCGCCTTCTCGCTGAACAACATCTTGATTTTCTTGACGTTTCTTTTCCAAAAAATACTCAATACCACCTTTATATTGTTTTATTTTTTTATCCTTAAACTCATAAACAGTTTGAGCAAGTCCTGAAAGAAAATCCCTATCATGAGAAACAAGAATTAACGTACCATCATATTTTAGAAGTGCTTGTTTCAAAATATCCTTACTTCTAATATCAAGGTGGTTGGTAGGTTCGTCAAGAACAAGCAAACTATAAGGTTCAAAAAGCAATTTTGCCATTTCGAGCCTTGCCCGCTCCCCTCCCGAAAGCACTTTTACCTTTTTGTCTATATCTTCGCCACCAAATAGAAACGCACCAAGAATATCTCTGACTTTTACCCTCATATCTCCTGTTGCAATATCATCAAGTGTTTGAAACACAGTTTTTTCAGGATTAAGCAATTCATCTTGATTTTGAGCATAATAGCCAATAGAAACATTGTAACCAATTTTTAATTGACCGTCAAAATCAAGTTGCCCTATTATGCAACGCGAAAAAGTGGTTTTACCCTCGCCATTTCGCCCTACAAAAGCCACTTTTTCGCCCCTTTCTAACTGAAAATCAACATCTTTTAATATTTCTTTCGTTCCAAAACTTTTACCAAATTCCGTAGCCTTAACCACAATTTGACCACTGCGAGGTGCAGGAGGAAACTTAAAATGTATGCTCGAATTATCTTCTAAGTCCACCTCTATGCGTTCGAGTTTATCAAGCATTTTTATACGCGACTGCACTTGAACCGATTTTGTTGGTTTGTACCTAAATCTTTCTATAAAATCTTCGGTGTCTTTTATTAACTTTTGTTGGTTTTCGTATGCAGCAATCTGTTGTGCGCGACGTTCTTTTCGCAATTCAAGATATTGAGAATAAGGTGCATTGTAATCATAAATTTTTCCGAGCGAAATTTCAATAGTTCTTTTGGTTACATTATCAAGAAACGTTCTATCGTGAGAAATAAGAACTACAGCACCGTTGTAGTCCTTTAAATAATTTTCAAGCCATTGAATAGATTCAATGTCAAGATGATTTGTCGGCTCGTCAAGAAGAAAAACTTTTGGTTTTTTTAGAATTATTTTAGCCAAAATTATTCTCATTTTCCAACCACCAGAAAACTCTGATGTATTTCTTTTAAAATCTTCTTGTTTAAATCCAAGACCTTTTAAAACAACCTCACACTCAGCCATTCGAGTGTTGATGTTACCAAGCATATCCAATTGTTCAGAAACCTCACTCAACTTATGAATAAGTTTTTCGTATTCAGGAGAATCATAATCGGTACGTTCTGATATTAAAGCAGTTAAAGATTTTACTTCTTCTTCAAGTTTAAGTGTACCATCAAAACAAGAAAGCGTTTCATCAATCACAGTACGACCTATTGGCAAATCCATCTGCTGTGGCAAATAACCAATAGTAACGTCTTGCGGAATACTTATTGAGCCTTTTTCGAGGGGTTGTAATCCTATAATGGTTTTTAATAGCGTTGATTTTCCCGCTCCATTTTTACCCGTCAAGCCTATCCTATCCTTGGGATTGATAACAAAAGTTATATCGTTAAACAAATCTGTACCCGAAAAAGATACCGTTACGTTGTTGATTGAAATCATTTTTCTTGTTTTTGGTGCAAAAGTAACATTTTTTTTGATTGTCTGCAAAACTATCAATCAACAATCACAAATCCAGCATCAACACGATATTTTTTTCAAAAATTTATCAATTAAGTAGTCTAATCTGTTATCACAAATTGCAATAAAAAAACACTTTACCACTATCTACACATTTTTCTAAAAGTTGCCATGTTGTAAGTTTAAACAACGGATGTAAAAAATCTGGAGCAATGTCATAAAGTGGTTTCAATACAAACATCCGATTTTGCAATAGAGGATGTGGCACTTTTAAATCTGGAAGATTAATTATTTGAGAGTTGAAATATAAAATATCAATGTCAATTGTACGAGCCTTATAACCAACACCTTCGCGAACACGACCAAGAGTTTTTTCTATCTGTTGAGTTATTTTTAGTAACTCTTGTGGTTCGAGCGAGGTATCTAATTGTAAAACCAAATTGAGATATGGATTAGGGTCTTGATAACCCCATGGCTCTGTTTGATAAACTGGCGAAATTTTTACAATTGTACCAACACCTTGGTTAATTGATTTAATGGCCGATTTGAGATAACCTATTTTATCACCGATATTACTACCGAGCAACAAAAAAACGTTGTTCATTGTTTTTTGTAAATTTTCAAAAGTTCAATGGTATCAAGAATTGCAAAAGCAAAATACAACACCATAAATGTTACTACAAAAACTACCTTTTGTTCTTGTTGCAAATTTATATAAACAACCACAAAGAATATCAAGCAGGCAAAAAGTTTAAGCATATTGACAAGCATAAAAGCACTCGAAAATTTTATTATCTTTTCGTATTTTGGCTTTTTTAAAAACGTTATACCAATTATGCCAACAGCTGCAAATAGTATAGGAACAATAAACACCATTGATGTCATTTGTGGCAACAAAAAAAAGCCAACAGCAGCCAATACAATTTCTAAAAAAGATGTAAAAATTACATATCTTTTTACCCAGTTTTCCATTATTTTTTCAAAAAATCTTTTACCGACAAATAAATAGCTGTAGCAACGCCCAAGAGTGTCAAAATTAAAGTAAACATTGGTTTTGTTCCTATCGTTTCATCAATTTTAACACCCCCGAATGCTCCTACAAAAATTACTGCGGCCATCTCAAGGGCAACTGCTGAATATTTTGCATAGTCGCGCAACTTTTTTTTGTCATCGTCTATCATTATTCTTGTCCAAGTTTGACACTTTCGTCCATCTTGCAAGTGCCAGTAAACACAGCACCTTCTTCAACCGATAATTTAGAAACAATCAAATCGCCATGAACCTTGGACGTAGAAGTAAGCGACAGTAAATCTTCCACAATTAATTTTCCATCCATTTTTCCTGCTATGGACGCACTCTTGCAACTTACATCACCTTCTATTACGCCTGTATCAACAACCACCAAACGTCCTGTGATTTTTAAATTTCCTTTTATCTTTCCTTCTATTCTAAAATTACCATTAGCGTTGATTTCGCCTATTATTTCTGCGCCCAATGCAATTGTACTTGTCTTACTTTGGTCGTCTTGTACTGGTTTTGCCATAATTAAATATTAAGTTTAGAACCGCTAAAATAACAGATATATTAAAATCTTGCAAATTATAAGCCGAAAAATTTAGAACTTCTTTTTTAACAAGTCGCTTTCGGCAAGTTTAATTTTTTCAAGATACTCATCTATAGGAGTTTTTTTCATACGGTTTTTTTCTTGTGCATTTTTTATTCTTATTTCTTCTTGCTTTTTTTTATCATCTTTAGCAACGTTTTCTTGTTGGTCTTTTTCTGACTGTTGTTTCTGTTCTTGATTTGACACACGTTTTTGTGATATTTGTTCCAACGTAAGATCAAGATTGTTTAGTTGATCTTTTTCTACAGTTTTTTCTTCTGGTTCCACTTGATGTCGTTTGTAAATATACACCATTCCACCAACGAACAAGAAAACAACTATTATCATTATGGATGCAAATGCAGACGAATTCATTTTTTGTTTACTTATTTATTTTTTTCAATATGATTTTCTTTTGCTGTTTCTTTGGCATTATCTCTTGATTTTTCGCTACTACTTTCGTTACGTTTAAAAAAGTCAAGTACAAATTTTTCAACAAACATAAACAAATACTCTACACAATAGCCTGCAAGAAATGCTAATAACATTGGAGATAGCGAAGCAATACCAAATTGTTGCGTTTTTTCGAGGTCTCCCCAAAACAAACCCACCGAAAGTCCAGCAATTGCACCAAGAATTATTCTCAACAAATACTTTGTGTTGGTACCACGCGAAAAAGTTAACCCTCGTATTTCCGAAATAAGTTCGCGTAATACAAATGTAAAACCACCAATTAATCCATATATAAGAGGAAGTATGTAAATACCGAGTATTAACAAATAGCTTTGGGCTTCTTGTATGGTTTCTACCGAAGCTATCAAAGCATCTTCAGCAGCAGCTGTTGTATTTTCGGCATTTTCAACATCAGATACAATATCGTTTCCGTTTTGATTAAATGTAATATTACGTATATATTGAATCCACGGCACAAGTAATTCTATATTACATTGTTTTTCTGCATTAAGTTCAAAAAGTTCGTTTTCAAGGTTTTCATTTTCCAACGAAATAGCCGAATTTTCTGCTCCGTTGTCGAGTACCAACATAAGTTCAGCCTTTCGGGTTTCTTTTTGAGCTATTTTTTGGTTACATTGTTGTATGTTATTTAGTCTTGTACTACCCAAATAAAAATAAATCTGAATTACCATCAACATTATCATAGTAATGCAGGTTAGGCTGGTATAGATGTTAACAGAACGACTCGAAAGCGCACCGAGATGGTCGCGTCCCAAAAACTGTGCAATTTTTCCAACTTTGTCTTTTGGCGATGGCAACGAAGCTATCAAACTTTCTACAGTTACAGGAAAGATTAGTTTTGTGAGTTCTTTGTACGCCATTCTAAAATCTATTTCACAACTGGCCGTCCATTCTCCTTGATCAAGGGTATATTTTGATTTTACAATGGTTTCAACCACATTTCTATCAATATCAATTCCCTTGTCGAGAATGTAAGAAAGCATAGTTTCGGAATTTTCAACCATCTTTCTTATAGCCTGCGAAATATTTTTTTCATCTGGTTTTATATCCACAACAACACTTTTTTGTTCAGTCTGCTGTGAATTATTTTCTGCATCAATACAAGCTGAAGTGTCATCTTTATTTTCATCTTTACATTGAGTAACTTCTTCTTTTACAGGAGATTCTTTATCAACTTGCTCATGTTTTACTTTAGGTTCATCTTCCCTCGCCAATGGTTTATCATTCGGCTTTTGGTTGTCGTTTTTATGTTGCTTATCAAATTTATCCTTTTCCATTGCTATTTTGTTTTACTTTGCAAATATAATATTTTTTTATACAGACGCAACAATGTCTATTTTTTACAACAACGAACAATAATGTTGAAATATTTTAGGATCTGGCTGAGGCGAATGTGCTATAGTCCAATCCGTTCCAGTAAAAATACGATTAAGTTTATTTTCAACACGCATCAATTTGTTTACAATTACAAATTTAAACTTAGAATATTCATCAAAATTTCCAGTTACCCTTGCCTTCATGGTTTCTGCAATATTTTTTTCGCACACACCAAGTTTATAATAATTTAAAATTCTCGACAAACAAACCACTTTGTCTGCATCACGTTTCTTATCGGTAAAATCGCTACCTGTTATTTGATTTTGATGCACACGATAAAACACGCAACATTCGTTGGTATGCAACGGTCTGAGTCCATTTTTGAACATAGAAAAAAGATAATAATAATCTTCGTATGCAAAAAGATCTTCTGGCCATTTCTGACACTCTCTCACAAAATCTGTTCTAAACAAAAAAGTCCAAACAGGAACAAACAAACCTTTGAGTATTTTTGTTGGCATAAATCGCAAACTTGTCTTCTCATATTGCAATATGCAATCGTGCTGAATCCATTGTCCGTTTTTATCTTCTGCTTGAACATAAGGGCAATAAACCCCTTGAATCGATGGATTTTTATCGAGTATTTTGGCTTGAACCTCAAACTTATTTTTGGTCATAACATCGTCAGAATCAAAAAATTGTATATAATCGCCTGTTGCAATGTTCAATCCATAGTTGCGTCCCGCACCGGGCGTTATGCTACCATTATTTTTTACATAAATTACTTTTTCGTTAAAATTTTCTTTTATAACGTCCTCTGTATTATCAGAACTTCCATTGTCAACAACAATAATTTCATAAGGTTTAAGTGTTTGATTTATAATGCAATTTAAAGTTTCAGAGATATATTCGACTCTATTATGCGTAGGTATTACAACCGATATTTTAGGACAACACATTTTATATTATTGTTTTAACAAATTAAAAATTAACGTTTCAGGTTAAATTATTTCGCAAATATATATTAATTTAGCGGTTAATTTAAAATAAAAAAAACTTGAAAAAATTTACGTTAGTATCTACGGTTTTCAATGAAGCAAAGCGTCTTGACGAATCGCTACAAGAACTTGAAAACCAAACATTAAAACCCGACGAAACTATAATAGTTGACGCGGGTAGCACAGATGGCACAGTAGAAAAACTCAACGCCGCTGCACAAAATTTGCATATAAACCTCAAAGTAATAATTGAAAAAGGTTGCACAGTGGCGCAAGGTCGCAATTTAGCCATAAAAAACGCCTCCAACAACCTTATTGTCAGCACAGATTTTGGCTGTAAATACAAAAAAGATTGGCTCGAAAGCCTTGTAAAACACTTCGATGAAAAAGACGTTGAAGTAGTTGGCGGTGCATTTTTGGTTAATGAAGACGAAGTAGACACTCCGGCAGCCAAAGCCGACTTTATTATTCAAAATGGATATAGAATTAATTTTGACGAAACATTTAGTGTAAGTTCAAGAAGCATTGCTTATTACAAATACGTATGGCAAAAAATTGGCGGCTATCCCGAATGGCTAACACTTGCTGCCGACGATACCATTTTTTGGCGACAAATAAAAAAACACGGTTTTAAATACGTAATAGACCAACGCCCACTCGTATATTGGAATAGGCACAAAACAGCCACACAATTTGCCAAAGAAGCAGGAAGATATGGACTTGGCGATGGAGAAAGTGGCATAAACTACAAAAATTTTTTATCGTCATTAGCCGAAACGTTAACAAGATATTCAATAATTCCATTTACGATATTTTTTATATTGATACCTGCACCTTACAAAAAAATATTTTGGCCATTTTTTATATTTCTCGCCTTTGGACTTAGAAGTTATAAAAATGTAGTTAAAAATATGCTAAGTTTGCAAGATAACAAATATAATTGGAAAAATCTTCCAATGTGCTTTTATATGATTGAAACACAAAGAATTGCATATATAAAAAATTATTTCAAAGGAATGTTTTCAAAGCGTCGCGAAGTAATAGAAGCACGCAAACGTTTAGACGTAAAATGAATGTCGCAATATACTCAAATAG
The DNA here is from genome assembly GCA_937877455.1 of uncultured Bacteroidales bacterium. Lineage (GTDB taxonomy): Bacteria > Bacteroidota > Bacteroidia > Bacteroidales > UBA3824 > UBA3824. The sequence continues at coordinate 9,775 of CALFIU010000054.1, read as the reverse complement.
TTCGTTTGGCGGCTGTTACGAATACGCCAAGCAGATAGCTCAGGCGTATTGCAACAACGCCGAAATAAAAAATTGCTACGCGCTATTTCCAAAAGGTGGCGGTAAAGGGTGTTCTTGTGCTGTACCAAAATTGATGAAAGATAAAATATTTTCGCGCAAAATACTTTTGTTAGGCAAAATCTACTTTATCATCCGTTCGATACTTAACCCATTGAAGGCGTTTCGTTTTGCAAAAAAAAACAATATAAACCTTTTTATTTTTAACGATTTTGATCAAGTTTCGTCGTTTTTTTGGACCAGAATGTTTAAAAAACGCACTTTTAAAGTTGCCATCATTCTCCACGACCCAGACAGAACAGCATATTTCAGTCGCAAAAAATGGTCGGAATCATCTATGCAACGCATAATGGACGTGGTAGATATAGCTTTTTATCACGAAAAATTACCCGATTTGCCATATTACAAAAATTCTGACCAAAGAATTTTATACGCAAAAATACCACACGGTATTTATCCACCCGCACCCGATGACCTTGACATAAAACAAACTATAAAAAAAATTAAGGATAGTGGTTTAAAAATAGTATCAATAACAGGTAACATTCGCACCGAAAAAAACTATCGGTTAGCCATACAAGCCACAGCAAAAATTTCCAACATTGCGTTGTTAATCGCAGGACGCACAGTAACAACGCAGGAAAATATTGACGATTACAAAAACTACGCAAAAGAAAATAATGTTGAAGACAGAGTATTTTTTTTAACAAAATACCTCAACAACAGCGAAATGTCAACAATTTTAAAATATAGCGACATAGTATTGTTATATTATTCTCAAACGTTTAAATCGCAAAGTGGAATACTCAATAGTCTAACGCCATTTAGTCCTAAACTAATTGTTTCTGACACTGATAGCGGCATGGCTTATTCTGCACGACGATTCAAACTTGCCAAAATGGTAGTTCCTGACAATGTTGACGCTCTTATTGATGCAATAAAAAATTACCCCGAACAAAATCCATACGAAAAATCGTGGAAAGTATTTGAAGAATATTCGTCGTGGAAAAGGAATATTGAAATACAAATATCGACATACCAAAAAATCTTACAGACAAAAAATGACAAGTAAGCCCAAAATAACCCTGTCGCATAGTGGGAAACAGCATTCCTATCTAACTGCATTATCGTTGTTAGAACTTGGAAAATTAGATTGCTATTACACAAGCAGTTATGTAAAAAAACAATGGCTACAAAAAATAATCAGCAAATTTGGACTTACATACTTTGAAAAACGCTTTATTCAAGGACTTTCGGGCAAATACGTCAACAGCAATTGGCGATTTGAAATAAAAGAAATTCTACTACGTAAAATCTACGGAAAAACATCCAAAACCCAAACTGCAGTTTACCAACGCGACGAAAACTTCGACAAATACATGTCTAAAAAAATAGTTTCTCGCCCATCGTCAATGTTTTGGGGATTTCAAGGTAGTTGTTTAGAAACTCTTAAACAATCGCAACAATGCGGAAAAATAGCCGTTGTAGAACTTGCCACTGCTCATGTAACCGAGGCAAAGAAAATTCTCGGAGAAGAACAATTATTACACCCCGAATGGGCAGATAGTATCGACAATCTCGTTTTTCCAATTGAATATGAAAAACGACTCTGCGAAGAGCCTCATGTTGCAGACTATGTTTTTGCAGCGTCAAACTTTACAATAAAAAGCCTTGTCAACGACGGAATAAATCCACAAAAAATAAAATATTTGCCACTATGTTTCAATTCAAAATCTATTGCCTGCGACAAAACACCTAAAACCCTAAAAAACAGAAAATTGAAAGTACTATATTGTGGCACTATTACCCAACGCAAAGGAATAAAATACCTACTTGACGCTTTTAAAAACATAATAAAAAACAACGCTGAACTCCACATTATTGGCAACATACAAGGCAACGGTGAAGCATTTTCAAAATACAAAGATTGTTACAACTATAAAAGCGGTATTCCTCAAAACCAACTTTTTCAAGAATACCAAAACTACGACATACTGGTTTTACCAACAGTTTTTGAAGGGTTTGGGTTGGTAATTCCAGAGGCAATGGCTGCTGGCCTTCCTGTTATAACAACAAACCACTCGTTTGGTAGCGAAATAATTAACCATAGAGAAAACGGTAGCATTGTTCCAATAAGAGATACAGAATCACTGGCAAACGAAATTTTATATTACGCATCACTTGAAGATGACAAGTTTAATAATCTGAGAAATAATGCTATAGCGTCAGCATCTAAATTTGATCGTATTAATTTTAGAAATCGTATAGAACTTTTAACAAACGAAATATTTGCATAAAAATGAATGTAGAATTAATACAATTTTTCACAATTATTTTGTTTGTGATAGGTATTTTACAATATCTAAACAAAAGCGATGAATTTGTATTGCTTCTCGTAGTGTTTTTTTACCTTACAGGCATAGCTCGCTACAACGCAGTAATATCAGGAAAAGCCAATTGGGTTGACGTAGCATACGCACGCGAAATATTTTTTCTTACCGACGATTTGGCAATAGAAGCTCTTGGATATTTTTTCATGGGGACAGCCGTGCTTTCGATTTCTTATTTATTACTCAACCTACATAAACCCAAATACAAACTAATAGATGACAACAAAATACTTAGAGAGTTTTTAAAAAGCAAACAGAAACTCATTATATGGCTTTACATTTTTTTCCTCATAGTCAACGGCTACTCCAACAGAGTTATGGGTTCGGTTCACTACTCACAACAAAGCGTTGGTGTGGGATACTTTTTTCTGTTTAAACTCGCAATTGGTGGACTAATTCTACTATTTTTTATGCTATTTAAAAACTTACCAAAGAATAAGCGATTTTTACGATTTGTATATCTTGTTGCCATGATTTTAGCGGCATCCTCTACATATAATATGACATCAAGGTTTCAGTTTCTATCTTGGATGATAGCACTCATCTTTATAATAGTAGGACGTTCTAACATAATAACAAAATCGATTTTTTATGCGGCAGGAGGCATAGTAGTATTAATTTTGTTTCTCATAGCTGGCAACAAACGCACAATGATGTTTGCTAATCTTACCACCGAACAAGAAATTGAATACGCAAAGGAACGATTTGCAATGGCAGAAGACCAAAATATGCTCGACGGATTTATGATGGTTATGCAAGCTTATCCAGAATACCTTGATTTCGGCTACGGAAGCGAACACTTTGAAATTCTACTGCGACCCATTCCACGAGCAATATGGCCAGACAAACCTGTGGGAGGATATGCCAACAAACTTGGTTTAAACGAAGGATTACCCGGAACAGTGGGTATTTCGCAATCAATATACGGAACATTTTACGGTGAAGGCGGACCTATTGCAATAGTTATTTTTTGCATAATTTACGCATTTATATTCACAAAACTATTCAACACTACACTAAAATACGGCTCAGATATGCGACATCTACTACATGGAATAATCTTCGCATCTGCCGTGCCAATACTTCGTGGTGGCGACTTACCCGGTATAGTAGCCTTTATAGGAATGAGTTATTGGCCAGTTTTTATATTTTTATACTTGTATAAAAAACATCTAAAACATTTGGCACGAAAAGAAAAAATAAAAGAAACAAACGAGAAATCTAAACAACCAACTATCAACGCAAAATTGGATAATATGCCGACTCAATATGCTCTAAATCAACCACATTACCCTGACGCAATACAACAGAAATAATATCAAACCTTACTTCCTCCTCTCGCCCATAACGCTCAACAAAACGACCAGCAGCAGATATAATGTTACGCTGTTTAGTTTTTGTTACAGCATTTTGCGGAGCAACCAAAAAATTTTCGCTTCTGCTTTTTACTTCCACAAACGCCAATACATTATCTTTCAACGCAATAATATCTACTTCAAGATTACCCGTGCGCCAATTGCGTTCTAAAATAGCATAGCCATTACTTAACAAAAAATCAACTGCAGCTTGTTCTCCAATACTTCCAATATCTTGTTTAGTAGGTTGTTCCATTATTTACGTTCAAACGACTCACTTTTACAATCATAATTTAAAAAGTAAGTACCTTTTGGTAAACTTGTTACATTTATTTGAGCACCATTACCTTTTAAAACACGCTTTCCATAATAATCGTAAATTTCATACTCCGTAGCACGAGAAAAAGTAACAAAATCAGATGTTTTACCATTGTTCCCTGGTTTAAAAGTAACCTCTGGCATAAGGTTGTTAAATGTTATTTCTTCCGAGAAACGCGGTTTTTTTGTGTAATCAACCTGTTTTATTCTTATTTTGTTTATTCCACTATGCAAACTTATATTAACAGAGTAATTATTAACACCAGAAGTACCTTTTCCATCTACCCTACCAGCAACAACCCATTTTTTCCATTTGAATTGCTCTATCAAAAACGGAAGACTACCTTTTTCTTCCTTTGTTTGCCATGTTAATTTTCCTGTTTTGTCGAGTTTTAACCCCGAAGCCACAAAGGTACTCTTTGGTTTAAGTACATCAGGATTAAGTACTTTTGGCGTACAACCCGACTTATGTTTCAATACAACTATTACAGGATCACCTTGAGCAAGATTATAAACCGTTAAATCCACCTCAAACGCACTACAATTAATTTCATCAGCAGAAACTTTACCATTGACAGTTACCTCATAAATGCAAAATCCAACACCACTTGCTGCAAATGGATTCATAATAAAAAGGTTTTCGCCTTGAAAAATACCTTCAACTTTAAGTTCACCATCTGCTCTCGCCTGCTTTACACTAAACACTGCCAAAATAAGACATACCGCATATATTAATTTTTTCATCGCAAATTCAATTCAGGTTTATATTTTTTTGCAATCGGTAAAATTATATATTTTTTTTTATAAATGCAATTTTTTTAAATTTTAATAATACATACATCATAAATTTTCTTAAAAAAATTTGCTATATATACTCTAATTGGTTTAATAATGTAGTTACAATATTGTGTCAACATTTAATAGTTTTTTATTTGTTAAATTATTAAACAACAAATTATTATCTTAAGTAGTACAACAAAAAATATCCTTAACACTTTTCAAAAATATTTTTCAAAAAAGTGTTAAGGATAATATTATAAACCTACGGTTTAAAACCGATTAGTCTTTAAGGTTGGCTTTTAAGAACTCGCGATTTAAGCGAGCAATATGCGAAATTGAAACACTCTTAGGGCATTCCAACTCGCAGGCTCCAGTGTTAGTGCAGTTTCCAAAGCCAAGTTCGTCCATTTTAGCCACCATTGCTTTTGCTCTTCTTGCAGCTTCAACCTTACCTTGTGGCAAAAGTGCAAGTTGCGAAACTTTTGCAGAAACAAAAAGCATAGCCGAACCATTTTTACAAGTTGCAGCACACGCACCACAGCCTATGCATGCAGCGGCATCCATTGCTTCATCAGCATCTGGTTTTGGAATTGGAATTGCATTAGCGTCTGGCACACCACCTGTAGAAACCGACACAAAACCACCTGCTTGCATTATTTTATCGTATGCAGAACGGTCAACCATAAGGTCTTTTATAATTGGAAAACCACCCGAACGCCAAGGTTCAACGGTTATTGTCTGTCCGTCGTGGAATTTACGCATGTGGAGTTGACATGTTGTGATGTCATCGTCTGGTCCGTGAGCGCGTCCATTGATAAACAAACTACAAGCACCACAGATACCTTCGCGACAGTCGTGATCAAAAGCAACAGGTTCTTGTCCGTTGTTGATGAGTTGTTCGTTGAGAATGTCCATCATTTCAAGAAAAGAAGCCTCTGTGCTAACATTCGACACCTGATAGGTTTCAAAATGACCTTGGGTGTGGCGATCTTTCTGTCTCCATACTTTCAAAGTTAGGTTTAAACCTTTTATATCTTCTGACATTGTTTGATTCTTTTTTAATTAGTTTTTATTAACTTTAGCCGCAATTACTTACCAGTCTTATAGTTACGTGTCTGAACTTTTATAAACTGATAGTTGAGGTCTTCTTTGTGGAGTTCGGGTTCTTTATCCTCACCTTTGTATTCCCACGCGCCAACATACATAAAATGTTCGTCATCGCGTTTAGCCTCGCCATTATCCTGACTTTCTTCGCGGAAGTGTCCACCACACGACTCGTTGCGATGCAAAGCGTCGCGAGCAATAAGTTCTCCAAGTTCGAGGAAGTCGGCAACACGGTTGGCTTTTTCAAGTTCAACATTAAGACCATTTACATCTCCAGGAATAAATACATTACTCCAAAACTCTTTCCTAAGTGCTTGAATTTCAGTTATTGCACGTTCAAGACTTTCTTTTGTACGAGCCATTCCGACGTTTTCCCACATAATGTGACCAAGACGTTTGTGAATACTATCAACAGATTCCTTACCTTTAACATTCATAAGTTTGTTGATATAAGCCTTAACATCTTCAACTGCTTTTTTAAACTCAGGTTGTTTTTCTGGATCCATGCGTGGAACATTAAATTGGTCGGCAAGATATTCTTGAATTGTGTAAGGCAATACAAAATAACCGTCAGCAAGACCTTGCATCAATGCCGATGCTCCCAAACGGTTGGCACCATGGTCTGAGAAGTTGGCTTCACCAGCAGCAAAAAGTCCAGGAACTGTAGTAGAAAGTTCATAATCTACCCAAAGACCACCCATTGTGTAGTGAATAGCAGGGTAAATCATCATAGGTTCTTTGTACGGATCGGTATCAGTAATTTTTTGATACATCTGGAAGAGGTTACCATAGCGTTGCTCAACAACATCTTTTCCAAGGCGTTGGATAGCATATTTAAAATCAAGGAACACCGCCTTGCCAGTAGAATTAACGCCATAACCAGCATCGCATCTTTCTTTTGCATTACGCGATGCAACGTCGCGAGGTACAAGGTTTCCAAATGCAGGATAACGTTCTTCAAGATAGAAGTAACGATCTTCGTCTGGAATATCCGATGCTTTCATCTGTCCTTTGCGAAGTTTCTCAGCGTCTTCTTTCTTCTTTGGTACCCAAATACGACCGTCGTTTCTCAACGACTCAGACATAAGGGTAAGTTTACTTTGGAAATCTCCATGTTGAGGAATACATGTAGGGTGAATCTGCACCATGCAAGGATTAGCAAAATAAGCACCTTTGCGATATGCTTTCATGGCAGCACTACCGTTACTTCCCATAGCATTGGTTGACAAGAAATAAACATTTCCATAACCACCTGTAGCAAGTACAACGCAATGTGCGAAATAGGCTTTTACCTCTCCTGTTATAAGATTACGAGCAACAATACCACGACAACGACCATCAACCATAACAAGATCCATCATCTCGGTACGTGGATAAAGCTCTACATTTTTTAATCCAACTTGACGACTCAATGCGCTGTAAGCACCAAGAAGAAGTTGTTGTCCCGTCTGACCACGAGCGTAAAATGTACGTGATACAAGCGCGCCACCAAAAGACCTATTGGCAAGCAATCCACCGTATTCACGTGCAAAAGGAACACCTTGCGCAACGCACTGGTCGATAATATTGTTGCTCACCTCAGCCAAACGGTAAACGTTGGCTTCGCGAGCACGATAATCACCACCTTTTATTGTATCGTAAAACAAACGATATACACTATCGCCATCGTTTGGATAGTTTTTTGCAGCATTAATACCACCTTGAGCAGCAATAGAGTGGGCACGGCGAGGCGAATCTTGATAACAGAACGCCTTAACTTTAAAACCCATTTCAGCCAAGCTCGCAGCAGCAGCACCACCAGCAAGTCCAGTACCCACCACGATGATGTCAATTTTACGTTTGTTGGCTGGGTTTACAAGGTGCTGATGCTCCTTATAGTTGCTCCATTTGTCTTTCAAGTCCCCTTCGGGTATTTTAGAGTCCAAATTTGCCATATTGATTATTTTGTTTAATAAAATTCATTAATTGATTATTTGTGAGAATATTAACTTGATGACCTAAACTACTTATGCGCCACAATTTTTGAAAAATGCAACAAGTACCACAAGAGCAAAACCTCCAATTATAACTGAAGAATACACTGTTCCGATGGTTTTTAGACGTGGTATCCATTTGCTGTTGCTTGCGCCAAGAGTTTGGAACATAGACCAAAATCCGTGATTTAGGTGCAACCAAATAGCTGCAAACCATACCAAATAGAGCAATACGTTATGCCACTGAGAGAAGTAGAAACCTATCCATGCAGCACCATCTGTAGAAGCTGTTTCCCATCCCGGTGTGGCAAACTTATCAGGAACAGCACCCTCACAGCCAGCAAGTTCTGCAAACATCATCTTTGCCCAAAATTGGCTAAAATGCAACAACAATCCAAGAAAAACAATTGCACCAAGTACGTACATGTTTTTCGACGACCATTCAACACCTGCAGGAAGGTTTTGGTTATCGTAACGGTCGTTACCGCGTGCCTTACGGTTTTGGATTGTAAGTATCGTCGCATAGACGATATGGAAAACAAATCCAAGTGCAAGTATCATCGTGCCAGCCACAGCATACCAATTGGAGCCAAGAAACTCGCACACCATATTGTATCCCTCTGCACTAAACACATACACGAGATTCATGCACATGTGGAACGTTAGGAACAAGACCAGAAAGCAACCTGTAATACTCATTATAAACTTCTTTCCGATCGAACTTTTAAAGAATCCTTTCATAACTGAATTTTAATTTTATAATATATGTACAAATAAAGTTTTTATAACCGTCAAAATTATATATTAAAAATGTTTTTTAAGCAACCTTATTACATTTTTTTTTAAATTTAAACGTTTTCTAAACATAAACACAAAAACGAAACTTTTTTTCAAAAAATTAGCATCTAAAGCAAGATATTTTGTTAATTCTAAATTCTTTAGTAAAAAAAATTCACAAAATAAATGCATAATATAAAGGTGTGATAATTATTTTTTCAGCAATTACATTTCAGTTAATAAACCAACAAATTTAAGCAGCAAACAAACAATCTTAGTTAGTTGCAAAATAAAAATACAAAGTTTTTACCTAAAAATTTAAATTCAATACAACAAAAACACTTTTTTTTAGTTTATATTTGCAGATAGGAAAATTTCTACTTACACCTAATTTTTTTAATACGAAAAGAAATGAAAAAATTTTTGATTATTTTAATTGTAATGCTTACACCTTATATTGTTATAGCGCAAAATATAGGATACAACGTAGGACAAACAGCACCAGAAATAAACTGCGAAGACCTTCAAGGCGAAAAAATTGCACTATCTTCGCTTAAAGGCAAGTTAGTTCTTGTAGATTTTTGGGCATCATGGTGTATGCCATGTAGAATGGAAAATCCAAACGTTGTAGCAGCATACAACAAATACAAAGACAAAAAATTTAAAAATGGAGATGGATTTACAATTTTTAGTGTTTCACTCGACCAAAAAAAAGTTGATTGGCAACGCGCTGTAGAAAAAGACAAACTTGCGTGGCCATACCATGTAAGCGAACTAAAAAGTTGGTACGCCAACTCGGTTAGCGACTATGGAATAGAATCCATACCATCAAACTTTCTTATTGATGCCAACGGTATAATAGTAGCTAAAAATTTAAGAGGCAGAGCATTGCACGAAGCACTCGAAAATTTAGTTACGCAATAAAAAAAATACAAAATGCAAAAAAATCATTCGGAAAGAATGATTCGTAGATTCAAACCGCAAGTGCAATTTTTTTCATTTCCATTTGGAACACCTTTAT
>CALFIU010000053.1 GCA_937877455.1 uncultured Bacteroidales bacterium | reverse complement strand
TTCGCAACAATGCTGTAATGAATCGCGAATGTCTGATTCAAGCCTGCGAACAACTTGGTTGGAAATATGTAACACACGGCACAGACGAACTGTTGGTCACTGGAATTGGTGTCAACCAACAGTTCTACGGCGAGTATGCCTTACGTGTAAAAGGCTCTGACGTTACATACAACACATATTACTTGGGAAACGCTCGTGAATTTGTAGAACAACTACAAAGCGTTTACAACAAACTCGATGTAGAGTATTCCAAAAATATGATCATAAATCAGTTCAAAGCGAAAGGATTCACCTACAAAAGCAACGACAAATTCGTTGAAACAGCCGCAGAAAAAGTATCGTTCTACATGGTGGGGCGCAGCAACGACAAGACTGAAACAGAACCTGTCGGACAAATAAAATTCACAATACTTGACGACGGTACAGTAATAAGCGATTCCAACTATCTACCTGACGACGTAAACAAACGCGCTCATGCAGCAATGGACGAAGTGGACTTGCATTTCAGTTCAAAACGAGTGATGACCAAAAAGGAAATTCCGCTAAAATATCGAGATAAACTTAACAAATCAAAACAAATCCAAACGATAACTCAAAAAAACAGTTAACGCCATGTTAGTACAGAAAGAAACAAACGTATATGAACAAATCCAAAATATGCTAAAAGCATATTACCCCGTGCTATATTTGACAACTTTTGAATACGATAGAACAAAGCAAAAGATACAGAGTATAGTAAAATCTATAGGGAAAGACTATTCGTATTACGAATGGAATTGCGTTGATGGTTTGAGAAAGAAAGAATCCGAAAAAGGCTCTTTTCAAACCATTGATAATCAAGAAGAACCTGAAGAATTACTAAAATTCATTGGCAACAGCATCAAGAACGAAGATAAAGCAGAAGTTTTTGTTATAGAAGATTTCCATGAATACATAGAAGAACGACCTATAAAGATTTTGCTGCGACAGTTGGCAGAAAAACTCCGTTTTTTCAGAAAACACATAGTGATTGTGTCGTCGGTTATGAAACTTCCAATCGAACTGGAAAAATACATAACTGTAGTAGAAATGCCTTTGCCTAATCGCGACGATTTAGAAAAAGTTTTGTTGCGTGTAGCCAAAGACGCAAAAACAGAATTGTCCGACGAACTGAAAAAAAAATTGATTGATTCTGCATTGGGAATGACCGTTATGGAAGCGGATTTGGCATATTGCCTTGCCGCTGCCAAAAACAAATTGAACAATGACTCGCCCAATATTGTTTCCCGAGAAAAAGAGCAGATAATCAAAAAGAGCGGATTGCTCGACTATTTTCAAGTCAATGAAAATTTGCAGAGTGTTGGCGGTATGGAGCACTTGAAACTATGGCTTGAACAAAGACGACTTGCCTACGATTTCAAGGCTCAACTTTGGAACCTACCTGAACCCAAAGGCGTATTGTTGACCGGCATTCCAGGCTGTGGCAAAAGCCTTACAGCAAAGTGTATTTCCTCATTGTGGAACATGCCATTGCTTCGTTTCGACATCGGAAAAGTTTTTGAAGGCACAGTTGGCAGTAGCGAGGACAACATAAGGCGGGCAATTATGACGGCTGAAGCCGTTGCTCCGTGCGTATTGTGGATTGACGAAATAGAAAAAGGATTGTCAGGTATCCAAAGTAGCGGAGCCACAGACGGAGGTACTTCGGCAAGAATTTTCTCCACCATTCTTACTTGGATGCAAGAAAAGACAAAACCCGTTTTTGTTGTCGCCACCGCAAACGACATTGCCCTATTGCCCCCTGAACTATTGCGCAAAGGACGTTTCGACGAAATATTTTTTGTAGATTTGCCAACAAAAAACGAACGCAAAAGTATCTTTTACATTCATCTAAAAAGAAAAGGACACAATCCCGATAATTATTCTCTCGACAAATTGGCATCAGAAACATTTGGTTTCAACGGTGCAGAAATAGAGGAGTGTATCAACGAAGCAATGTTCGCAGCCTATACTGAAAATCCCAACGAGCCCAAATTGATGATGAAACATCTCTTGGATGCAATTAATGGAATTGTTCCTCTATCGAAAACTATGGATAAGAAAATAGAAAGTTTGAGACAATGGGCAAATTCCCGTGCAAAATTTGCTGGTGAGAAGAACGAAGAGAATCTGCAAAAAAATGACAGCAATGACAAGAAACTTGTTATGACACCACAAGAAAAAGAAAATAACAGGAGTTTTGATTAATGTCAATCTCAAAATACAACTCGTACTTACAACCAAGATTGGAAACACATTTAGACAAACATATTTGCAGTGAATTGGCTCAATCTCATTTACGATAAACTTGTTTACAGGTGTTATCCTGAATGATGGACTTAATACCATCACCCCCCTCAAAAACTATAAAAGTAGCCTTCCGCCATTGGTCGAAAGGCTACTTTTTATTTTGTTCTAACATTCTATCAACTCCAATCCTTGCTCCCTATAAAACGGAAATTTTAAACGATACAAGTATCAAGCATCAGACATCTCATTTAGCATCCTCCTCACTTGTATTCATCCCTAAAACTAACCATCTGCGACCTCAATTCAGGGTCGAGAACCTCAATTATGCCCGCGTGCGCAATAGCCCACGCAAATCTGCCTCCTTTCGGTTTCGTTTCTGTCATTCTTCCACAATAATCGACGTTTAAAATTTGGCTTTACACCGCAAAGATAATGCAACAGAAATGAAAAAGCAAAAATTTTTTTCCACACTTCCAAAAAAATCCTTACCTTTGCCCTCAGAGCAACACACACAAAAAAATGAAGTTAATACACATAATCCTATCTGTAGCAATATCGCTTTTAACAATATCAGCGAATGCCCAGAAACAGTTACACTACAACGACTTCCAAACAATCGAAACCGAAATTGAATCCAAATATTTCGACTTCAAAAGAAAAATCATAATAGGACTTCCGCCAGATTACAGCAAAATGACTGCGCAGAACTACGACGTAATGTACGTCTTTGACGCTCAAGATAGACCATATTTCGACTTGACACGTTCTCTGCCTGTATTCATCAACACAAAATACGAAACAAGATTCATAATCGTCGGAGTACTATCCCCACAAGACATGGAATACAGCCGTCAGGATGACTTTCTGAAAATGAAATATCCAAGCGGACACGGCGGAAACTACAAAAACTTCAGCATGTTCATTCGAGATGAACTTATGCCATACATCGCAAAAAATTACCGTACAACAGACCGCTCTATCGCCGTCGGACACTCACTCGGCGGTTCTTTCGCATTAGACGCACTCATGGACTACGAACTGTTCGACGACCTAATAACCATCTCACCAAATATGTGGCAAGTGGACGGCACACTGTCGAATAATCTCATATCCTTCGACTATAAATCATTCACCCACAACCATTTCATCTTTGCCACTGATGCGAACGAAGAATATATCCAAGGCTGGGAAAATTGGAAACCTGCCCGCGAGAATGTCTATAATTTTTTTGATACACAAAAGCCTACAAATGTAACGTTCTACCATCAGACCTACCCACAGGCCAACCACATGACCACAGTCCCCGACGCGCTAATTGACGGTCTGAGAAAATACCTTGCATACCGAGATTCTGTGGACGAAATATTAACCAACAAAGAATTAGAAGTAAAAATTACACTCATTTCAAACCATCCAGTCCCCGAAGTATATATTACAGGCAATCAGGATGCGCTAAACAACTGGAATGCAAAAGGCGTGAAAATGAAAGCAATAAACGACACAACATTCACCACAAGCCTCCGCCTGAAACTCCCCGCACAATTCAAGTTTACACGCGGTACATGGCAGACAGAGGCCTTTATCCGAAACTCCTCTGTTCAAGGCAACCAATTTATCGAAACCACAAAACGCAATTCATACACTTTTGCAGTCCAAGCATGGAACGGGGAATAAATGCGACTTTAGATATTTTGTTCTGACAAAAATTATCACCACAAAACATTTCTCCTTGAAAAATCCAAAAATTTTCTTATGTTTGCAATCTAAAAACTACAAAATATCATGCAAATTTTAAAAGACAACATAAAAAAAGCAATCTTAGAGGAAGCAAAAAAAGAATTTTTAAGCAAAGGTTTCAATGACGCATCTTTGCGCTCTATTGCGTCGAATGTCGGTATAAGTGTCAGCACCATATATTCTTACTACAAAAACAAAGACGAACTAATGACCGCTGTTTGTATGCCTTTCGTAAACGCAGCAAACGAAATGACTATTTCTCACCACACCGCCGACACAAATATCGATGATATGTTAAACCCAAAAACTCAACTCGAAAGTGCTAAGGCTCTTATTGATATGGTCAAAAAATATCGCGACATCATTAGACTTATTCTATTTAGGTCTGAAGGGTCGTCAATGAATAGTTTTAGAGATGACTATACCGACAAAACCACTGCTCATATACTTTGGTTCTTCGGAAAAATGAAAATGAAATACCCTCAAATTAACACCGATATTTCCAATTTCTTTATTCACGCCAACTGCGCTTGGATGATTTCAATCATTGGCGAAATCGTTTCACACGACTTGTCGGACGACGAAATCAACAAATTTACAAACGATTACGTGAAATATTCAACCAACGGTTGGGCAAGCCTTTTCGGTGTTGCTATTAAATAGGAACTATTTAACTTTTAATTAATATTAAACACTGTTCGGTTTTAATAGCAATATTTATCTTTGCGGTGTAATAAATTTATAAAAATAAACCGCAATTATGAACATTGAAAAGATAAATTCTAAGTTTAGAAAATTTGGTCAATTTGTTGTAAATCACCGATTAATTGTATTTACAATTTTTATTGCATTACTTGTATTTTCTGTAGTAGGTCTAAAGAAAATATATTTTGAAACATCGTTCGATACTTATTTTGTTTCAGACGACCCGATGTTACTCAAAACCGATGAATTTAAAGGAATTTTTGGTAACGATTACTATGTTGCCGTTCTTGTAGAAAACAAAGAAGGACTATTTACCAAAAAAAATCTTGAACTTATCCGTGAACTGAGCAACGAATTAATGGATTCTTTGTCGTATTCCGAAAAAATAACCTCACTAACCGACCTTGAATTTATGGTTGGAACCGAAGACGGAATGGAACTACAACAAATTGTCCCTGAGGAAATTCCAGACACAAAAAGCGGACTCGACTCTATCCGCAAAAAAGCATACAGCAAAGAATACGTTTCAAAAAAACTTGTCAGCAAAGATGGTACAATGTCATGGATACTTGTAAAACTCCGCCCCTACCCTGCTGACAGTGTTTGGCGCGCAGAAGGTATTGAAGCACCTGAAAATCAAACTGGTAGAGAAGCAATGAATATTTGTTTCAAAGATAAATATTCAAGTCTGAATCCAAATATTTCGGGCATGCCTTATATGAATTATGCAAAAATGCAATATATCAAAAGTGAGATGTCAAGACTTATGATGATTGCAGTAATTGTTGCACTTATTGTGATGACAATTGTAACGCGCTCATTAAGAGGAGTTTTGATACCAATAATAACTTCAATAAGCGCGATAATTATCGCAATGGGGCTAATAGGTTGGTTTGGACTTTATCTCGATATGAGCACTACAATGATAACGGTAATGCTTGCTTTTGCCGTTGCAATTGCTTACAATATACACATTTACAGTTTTTTCAGAGCGCAACTTCTAAAACTTCACAACCGAAAACAAGCCGCTATTGACGCTATTGCCGAAACCGCTTGGCCAGTAATTTTCTCAGGCGTTACCACAATGGCGGCAATGATGACTTTTCTTGCAATGAATATAGTTCCAATGAAAGCAATGGGCATAAATTCGGCATTAGCGATTTCGTCGGTTTTGATTTCAAGTCTTGTCATAACACCAATTTCTTTATCGCTCGGAAATAGAAATTTTGAAGGGAAAGACTTTAACAAATCCTTTGAAGGCAAAGCCGCAGGATTTTTTGAATCGCTCAGTAATTTTGTGTTATCACATAGCAAAAAAATAGTGATAATCAGTTCAATAATAACCGTTTTTTGCGCTATCGGAGTTTATAATATCGAACCAGCGTTCGATGTTGAAAGGTCAATGGGACGAAAAGTTGACTACGCAAGACGATTTCTTGAACTTTGCGACACTGAACTCGGAACCATGTATTCATACGATTTAATGGTGGTTTTGCCCGAAGAAGGCGATGCAAAAAAGCCAGAAAACCTCATCAAACTCGAAAAACTTGAAACCGAAGTTGAAAACTATACTCTTACCAAACGTCATTCATCTGTTCTTGATATTATTAAAGACATGAATTGTACACTAAACAACAATGATACAGCATTTTACCATGTTCCGAACAACAACGAAGCAGTTGCTCAACTTCTCTTACTTTACGAAAATGCCGGCGGAAGCGAATCAGAATATTGGATGGATTATGACTACAAACGTCTGCGCTTACAGATTGAAATCAGCAACTACAATTCCAACGAAATAGAAATCGAAATGAACCGTCTTGAAAGTCGCGCTAAAGAATTGTTCCCAAATTCTGAAGTGTCAGTTGTTGGAAATTTGCCACAATTTACAGTCATGCAACAATATCTTACCAAAGGTCAAATGTGGTCGCTTGTGTTATCAGCAGTGATAATTGGAATTTTGCTGATGATTGTATTTGGTAACGTTAAACTCGGACTTATCGGAATGATACCGAACCTTGCACCAGCAATTCTTGTTGGCGGTATGATGGGCTGGCTCAACTATCCGTTAGACATGATGACGGCATGTATTATCCCAATGATTTTCGGTTTGGCTGTTGACGATACAATACATTTTGTAAATCACGCTCACCTTGAATTTTCAAGACGACAAAACTACGATTATGCCGTCAAAGCGACTTTCAGAGTTGCAGGATTGGCAATTGTAATGACAACATTTATTATTTCGGCAACATTTCTTGGCTTTTCGATTTCCAATGCGATTCAGTTTGCGCATTTTGGAACGTTAGCGGTTGCGGGTTTGATGTCAGCACTTTTGGCAGATTTGTTTATCACTCCTGTACTTTTCAAGATGTTCAAAGTCTTTGGCAAAGAAGAAGAAAAGTAATTTTTTTAACAACTAATAATAAAAAACATAAAACCATGAAAAAAGCATTTTTAACATTAGCCGCCATTTTAACGGCATTTTCACTGAACGCACAAAATCTTTCAGGCAGAGACATTATAAAAAAAGTGAAAGACAATCCTAACGGAGAAACACGTTACGCAAAACTTGACCTTGTACTCGAAAAATCCAATGGCTCAAAACGGGAGCGCAAAGTAGAATCATGGGCAATGGACATCGGCGAAGACACCAAAACGATGATGTTTTTTACATATCCGGGCGATGTAAAAGGTACAGGATTTTTAACATGGAATTATGACGAAATTGGTAAAGACGATGACAAATGGCTTTACATGCCCGCATTGAAAAAGACACGCAGAATAAGTGGAAGTTCGTCAAAAACAGATTATTTCATGGGCACTGACTTTACCTACGACGACATGGGAGACCGTAATGTTGACGAAGACGAGCATAAACTTTTAAGAGAAGAAAATCTTGAGGGATTTGACTGTTACGTTGTAGAATCGGTGCCGAAAGACAAAAGAGAAATCTACTCCAAAAAAATCTCATGGATTCGTAAAGATTGTTTCATGGGCATAAAAGTAGAATTTTACGACAAACTTGGAAAACTCCATAGAGTATTAAATGTCAGCGACATAAAAAAAATACAAGGCTATTGGACTCGTAGCAAAATGGTAATGGAAAATGTACAAACCAAACACAAAACAATTCTAACTTTTTCGGATATGAAATACGATTTGAAAATTGACCAAGAAATGTTTAATGTTACAAAATTGGAAAAAGGTCTATAACATGAAAAACTTGTTTTTATTGATTTTGATGATAATTTCCGTCAATGTTTTCTCACAAGAAGACAAAGACGGAAATTTTAAACTAAAAGTCAAGGGTTTTGCTGACACGTATCATGCTTTTAGATACGAAAAACCAAACGATTGGATGTCTTCTCGGTCGAGACTTCGCACCGAATTTTCTCTATCGCACTCTAATACTGAAGTGTTTTTTTCGTCAAATGCTGTATATAATTCATTAATAAGCAGTTATTCAGGTTTCAAAATTCGGGAATTATACATCTGTCAAAGTTTTTCAAATTTTGAACTTCGTGTTGGACGACAAATAATAACTTGGGGAGTTGCCGACGCATTAAGGCTAGCCGACATAATTTCGCCAATGGATTATAGTGAATTTCTCGCTCAAGATTACGATGATATACGAATCCCTGAAACAGCAATACGACTGAAATTTTCAAAAAACGCATTTTCATTCGATATTTTGGCAATTCCTGTGATTGAAACATTTGAACTTCCGTTTCAAAAAGACAATCCATGGGCGATTTCGTTAACGGCAAACGACTCAATCATAAAAGCAAAGAAACCAGATTTCAAAATCGAAAATTCAGAATTTGGCGGACGTTTTTCATGGTTTCTAAGTGGAATGGATTTTTCAGTTTGTGCGCTTAGGACTTTCAACAAAATGCCCGTTTTTGCACTGAATTTCGACCCTATTAAACAGCAACTAATTGGTAAAGAACATTTTAGTAGAATGACTATGATTGGCTCTGACATCTCTATTCCTGTTAGTAAATTTGTCATTCGGGGCGAATTAGCGATATATTTCAACGAAGCACAACAGCCGAATTTAAATGCTGAAATTTACAACAAAAATTCTATCAATACGCTTTTGGGCGTTGACATCTATCCCGGCGGTGATTGGAATTTAAGTTTTCAGTATTCACACAAGCGAATCAACGGGATAAACAACATGATAAACGCTTATCGAAATTCTGGAACGGCGACAGTAAGAGTTTCAAAGGAATTATTCCGCAATACTCTTAATATCAACACTTTTGCTTATATAGATGTAACAAGCGGCGGTATTTACGATCGCACTTCATTCGACTACGCATTAAACGATATTGTACACATATCACTCGGTTTTGACTATTTTAAAGCCGACCAAGGAATATTTAAACTATACGACAAAAACTCAGAAATCTGGATAAAAATAAAAGCAAGTTTTTAGTATCAAAAATTTGTTGAAAAACAAAATTTTCAAACAACAGCGTAGAAGCATAAAAGATTGGTTTGATATATTTTTTGACAAACTATTAACAATACAACTGTGTAGTAAACAATTCATTAACATTCTAAGAATATTTTTTCATATATTTTTAATACTTCGTTAATAATTTACTTAGATGTCTAACATAAATTTGCATTGTCAAAATAAGATAATTGTCTTTTCATATATTAGGTTTAGGTTAAAAATTAAGTTACGCAAAAAAAGCAGGGGTTTAATGTCCTGCTTTTTGTTTTTTAAACTTATTTTTCAACTATTTACGATCCATTGCATAAATCTTATTTTGGGAACATAATGCCACTCGCGATATTTTACCATCTGCATTATGATCTACATCCACATATACATTTGGTACAATCGCAAATCCGTAATTTTTTGAAGATAGCTATCAGTCATTATTTTTACCTCTTCTATCTGATTTTCAATCTGCGCCATTGCCGATGTGCTTAGCGTCAATGCAAATACTGTTGTCAATAGTGTTGCTAAAATCTTTTTCATATTCAATATTTTTTGTGTGTTTGTTTTTTTGCAGATATGACTATCAACACACAAAAAAGTTACACCAAAATTAATAGTTTTTTTTAATTATTTGTAATAATGAAAATTAAACCACGATACCCACGAAATGAAAATTGTTTCGTGAGTATCGTGGTTAATAATTACTTGCGAAAGTTGAAGTTTATTATTTTAATTTTGTGTTGGAAAATTCCATTTTAAGTTTTATGGCAGTAAGTATTTTTTTTGTGTAGAGAGGAAAATCGTTGTTCATCATCCATTGGTAATAGCCAGGTTCTTTTTTTAGTACGTCGATAACTTTTGTGCCTTTGTGTTTTCCAAAATTTATAACTTCTTCGCCTTTATCGTTATATACTATTCTACCAGCAAAATCAGCGTTGTTGGTTTGCGTAGAAAATTTAGCAAGTTGTTCAACATTGTTTTCAAGGTCATGGTATTTGTCAAGTTGTGCTTTTAACACTTCGTATGTTGCGCGAGTGTCAGCATCGGCACTATGAGCATCGGTGAGATCTTTGTTGCAATAGAATTTGTATGCTGCCGATAGAGTGCGTTGTTCCATTTTGTGATATATCACTTGTGCATCTATCATTTTGCGTTTTTTTACATCAAAGTCAACATTGGCGCGTAAAAACTCTTCAACAAGTAGAGGTATGTCGAACTTGTTGGAATTAAAACCGCCAAGATCACAGTTATCAATAAATGCCGATAATTTTGGGGCTATTTCGGCAAATGTTGGGCAATCTTTTAAATCTTCTTCTGTTATGCCTGTTATTTCTTTTGATTCTTTACTTATTGGAACACTTGGTTTTACGCGGCTATAAAACGTTTCTTCACTATGATTGGGATTTATTTTAAGTACGCAAATTTCAATTATCTGATCGTAAGTTATATTTATACCCGTTGTTTCAAGGTCAAAAAAAGCTATTGGTTTGGTTAAATTTAATTCCATTTTTTATTCTATGTTGCTGTTTGTATTATTAATTATCTGTTGATTGGACGTTTGTTGTTCTGTAGTTTCAATCTTATTGTTTTTTATTTCTTGAGGTTGATTGTTGTCAACGTCTTCTAAAGTATTTATCTGTATTTCAGGAGGATTATCTTCTTTATTTACAATAAATGCAGGACGACGCAAAACAAAGTTTTTACCCAAATAAAGCCTTCTAACTTCGGGGTCAGCAGCGAGGTGTTCTGGTGTACCTTGTTCGAGTATTTTTCCGTCGTATAGTAAATAAGCGCGGTCGGTTATTGAAAGTGTTTCGTCAACATTGTGGTCTGTTATTAGAATGCCGATGTTTTTGTTTTTTAATGTTGCCACTATACCCTGAATGTCTTCCACTGCTATTGGGTCAACGCCAGCAAATGGCTCGTCAAGAAGAATAAATTTTGGATCAACGGCCAATGCACGCGCAATTTCTGTTCGACGTCGTTCTCCGCCTGATAGCTGTATTCCAAGACTTTTTCGTATGTGTCCAAGTCCAAATTCATCTATTAAACTTTCGAGTTTTTCTTTTTGATATTTTTTGTCAAAACCGCGGACTTCCATCACCGATTTTATGTTGTCTTCTACGCTCATTTGCCTAAATACAGAGGCTTCTTGTGGCAAATATCCCACACCAAATTTTGCACGACGATACATTGGTTCGGTGGTTATTTCTTTGTTGTCAAGAAATATTTTACCGCCATTGGGTTTTATTAGTCCAACTATCATGTAAAACGATGTGGTTTTACCTGCACCGTTTGGTCCAAGTAGGCCTACTATCTCACCTTGCGAAACGTTTATTGATACATCTTTTACAACGGTGCGTTTTCCGTATTTTTTTATTATATGTTCGGCTCTTAGTTGCATTGCTTTTGTTTTTTTGCGCTGCAAATATTGTAAAAAAAAACGGCAAAACGAAAATATTTTCGTTTTTGCCGTTTTTTTTGTGTGCCGGTTTTTTGTTACAAAACAATTACTGAGTTTTGGCTGTCACCAAATTCGTTCATTACTTGTTTGTCGGCTTCTGCTTCGTTAGCCCAAATTTCTGTGCCATCGGCTTTTACAAAAAGGTAACGAAATTGGTATTCACGTCCAGTTTCGAGTTCGAGGTCCGCTTTGTAGATTTTTGCTGCAGGACCAGATTTTGCTCTTGTGAATACTGTGCATTGTTTTTTGTCCCAATTATTGAAATCGCCAAGTAATAATACTTGTTCTGCACCTTTTGAGTCAACTTCTTCTTTTGGGATAGTGAATGTTACTTTTGTTTTGGATACAGATGGAACTGCTCCTTTTTTTCCTTTTGCGCTTTTCACGACTTCTTTTTTAATGCTCATTTTTATATATTTAGTTGTTATAATTTATTTTCCAACTTGTTACCGCGCAAAGATATTATAGTTTTTTAACTTTTATTAAATTTTTGTGTTAATTAATAAAAAATTAACGCAGCGATGCTAATTTTCAAACATTGCGTACAAAAAATATTTGTGTTTCATGTGATAGTTCTTTGCTATATTTGAAACTTTCAAATTCAAATTTTTTTATTTTATCTGCTTTGTCTATCTTGTTTTTGGCTATATATTCCACAAGATTTGATCTAACTTTGTTGAGCCGCCAACTTGCAGTATTATTTTTTTTACCATTTTTTATTTCGGCAAATGTTACTTCGTATATTTTTATACCAGTTTTTGGCAATTTTATCGCACGTCGTCCTATTACGGTAAGTAGGTTAAGGATTTCTGTTTCGTTGGTTTCTTTCAGCAGTTTTTCTAAGTGAGACGAGTTTACAGCTTCCCAATATTCAAATATACGTTTGCCACGAGTGGTATGTAGTATGGTGTCCATTGGTAGAACGTATGGGGTTATTATGTCGAGAGGGCGCAAATAGCCGTATAAACTGGATAATATGCCCATTTTATCTTGAATAAATTCAAAATCTTCATTTTTCCAAGAAGTAAGATCTATGGAGCGGTTAAAGTCGTCAAAAACAGATATGGTTATTGTTCCGTTGTCGATTTCTGTTGTTGGATACCAATTTTCGAGCATTACTTTTTGTTTTTCGGCTACTCCGTAAGAACAATTTAACGTCCAAGCAAGTTGTTCTATTGATTTGGTTTTTAATAATCCAGTTATAATCGCGGCTTCGTTGCTATATTGTGGAGTAGTAAAGTTAGAAACTTTACATTGTGGTACTTCTGCAAGTGATACAGTTTTGGACGGTGATACTAACGTTAACATTTTCCTTGTAGTTTTTAAGATTAATGCGTACAAAAATAAATATATTTTTTGTAATTTTATATTTTTTTTTATTATCTCCCGTCAATTTCATTAGAATGGGCGAGCCACTCGTAACGGCGACGAAGCCCGCAGTTTTGAAGTTTTATTTCGGGAACGGTTGTTATAAATTGATACGTCTGTCAGTTTCAGTACTCATTTTTATATTGTTACGCTGTTGGTAGAAGGTGTATCCATAGGAATAGTCCTCAATAAAAATATCCTACAAAAAGTTGTTGTTTTGCGCTTTTTTGTATTATCAACTTTTTCGGGATTATGTTCAAAATCTATTTTGCCATTTTTTATTTTTAATTGAGGAATTGAGGTATTTTATATTTTGTAACATAAAATCAAAATAAAAATTTGCAAAAAAAAAACGGTAGAATTAATTTTGCACAAACAAAGTAAACATAGTTTTCGTGTTATGGAAGTTAAGTATTACAAGGTTATAGACAGCACCAACGATGAGGCTGCACGTCTTCTTGATGGTGGATTAGTTGAGCAAAATAGTTCGTTTGTGGTAAGAGCTGACTATCAAACCGATGGACGCGGACAGCGCGGAAATGTTTGGCGTAGTAATAATGCCGAAAATCTAATGTTTAGTTATGTTTTTTTCCCTAAAAAAGTTCTTGCTTCAGACCAGTTTTTTATTTTGCAAGCCGCAGCATTATCCGTGGCAGATTATCTAAAAAGTCGAGGTTTGCCTGATGTAAAGATAAAATGGCCAAACGATATTTATTGCGGAATGAGAAAAACTTGTGGTATGCTTATCGAAAATGCTGTTTCTGGACGTTTTATAAAGCATTGCATTGTTGGAATTGGTCTTAACATTAATCAAAAAGTTTTTCCAGAAAGCTTGCCAAATCCAGTGTCAATGTCGCTACTTACAAAAAAAAATTATAATCTCGATGAAGAATTTGAAACGTTGTGTAAAATTTTGGAGCAAAAATTAACCGATGCAGAAAAAAATCCTAATGAATTGCATAAAAAATACCTTGAAAATTTACTTGGACTTGAAAAAACTCTTATTTATCGTGCTAATGGAGTTTTTTTTAAAGGTATTATAAAAAATGTTGATAATAGAGGATTGCTTACTGTAGAAAATGCTGAAAGTGGCGAGACTGGAGTATATGATTTTAAAGAAATAGAACTTGTTGTTCCTGAACAACAAAAAAATACAATAGGTTTTTAAATATGAAAAATGTTTATGTAGCGTTTTTTGCGCTTTTTTTTATAATAGCACCTTATTTTGCTGATGCACAATTTTATAATGGACATCAAATGAATTTTGGGCAAAATCGCGTACAGTATTCTGAGTTTGAATGGTTTTATTACCGTTATCCAAAGTTCGACACATATTATTATCAACAAGGCAAAGACCTTGCTCAATACACATCTGACAGAGTGCAGCAAATAATTCCTGAAATGGAAAAATTTTTTGGTCGTTCTATAAAAAAACGGATTATATTTTTGGTTTTCAATAGATTAACCGATTTTCGTCAAAGTAATATTGGTCTTAAAACAGAAGACGAAGCAACAAATATTGGAGGTGTTACAAAAATAATTGACAACAAAGTATTTTTATATTTTGAAAAAGACCACGCTGCATACGATGCTCAAATTCGAGAGGCTATTGCAACATTAATGATTAACGACATGCTATATGGCTCCAATTTACGCAACAAGATAACAAATTCGATGGTTATTTCATTACCCGAATGGTTTGAAAAGGGTTTGGCAGCATATACGGCTTGGCAATGGAACGCCGACATAGAGGATAAAATTAAAGACGGTGTTACAAGCAAGAAATTTAAGCAATTTAATACACTTACTGGCGACGATGCTAAGGTGGCAGGTTATTCGCTTTGGTATTACATTAACCAAGTTTATGGCAGGGATGCTATTCCAGGAATAATTTATCTTACAGGAATAAGCAAAAATTACAACAATGCGTTTTCGCAAGTACTTAATAGAAAGGTTAAAGGGTTAATTCCTGAATGGCGAGAATATTATACTAATAAATTTTCAAAGCAAAACGGCACATCTCAGTTGCCCGACAGTGTAAAAATAGTAGAAAAACCAAGAAAAAATATAGTTTACGACCATGCAGCAACATCTCCTGATGGCAAATATACCTTTTATACAACCAACATATTGGGAAAATATAAGATTTTTTTGCGTGATAACACAGAAGAAAACACGAAAAAAATTCTTGTTCGCGAACAAAAAATACAACAAATAACAGATTATTCATTTCCTGTTGGCGCATGGCATCCAAGTTCTAAAATACTAAGTTTTGTAACCGAAGAAGAAAGTTATGTTTATTTATATCAATACAATGTTGGAAGTGGTTCGCTGACAAGAAAAATGCTTCCAAAATTCGATAAGGTGTTTTCAATGTCCTACTCCGATGATGGACTTTCGGCAGTTATGAGTGTACAAATGGAAGGAAATATTGATATTGTGGTACTCAACATCGGTTCGGGGGCATTTGAACGCATAACCAAAGACCTTGCCGATGATATTAAACCAAGATTTGCCGACAATTCCACCAAGATAATATTTTCGTCCAATAGGCTTAGTGATACTCTTGTAGAAGAAAAACCTGATCGCCATCTTAAAACTTCAAATAATTACGACCTTTTTATTTATGATTATAAAACCAAATCAAAAACGTTACATCGTGTAACCAATACAAAATACGAAAACGAAACATCGCCTTTTCAAATAGGGAAAGACTCTTACACCTATCTTAGCGACAAAAATGGTGTTATAAACATATATTCATCGTTACACGATAGTGTAATTGCATCAATAGATACGGCAGTACATTATCGATTTGTTAATAAAAATGCTCCAATATCCAATTATGAACACAGCATTATAAGTTTTAATGCCGATAGTAAAAATGGAAAAAACGACATGATTTTTCGTAACAATGCTCGATATTCAATTATTAGTCAAACAACGTCTAAACGTGATGTAGGTGAACTTAATCCTACTTTTTTTAGAGCAAAACAGTTGCGCCATTTTCATAAGAGAGATAGTTTAGAATTAGTAAAAAAACATAAGGCAGAATTAGAAAAACAACGGATTGATAGCATTGTAGCCAATCCGCCCAAAAACCTTACACCGCCAGACAGCGGTAAAATTAATATTTCTAATTACACTTTTGAGGAAGAAAAAAATCTTGCCTATCAATATATATTTTATGGACAAAATCTAAAAGACAGACATCTTGGAGAGCAAATTGAACGTCCACGTCAACGGCTGTATTTTACAACATTTTATACCGATTATCTTGTAAGTCAAGTAGATTTTTCATCAATGAACCAATCATATCAAGCGTTTACTGGTGGACCTTATTATTTTAATCCCGGAATTAATGTTTTTTTCAAAATAGGAACAAAAGATTTGTTTGAAGATTACAGACTAACCGCCGCAATGAGAGTTGGTGGCAATCTTGATAGTTACGAGTATTATTTTACTTTTGAAGATTTAAAACATCGACTTGATAAACAATATATTTTTCATCGCTACTCTTATCGCAATGATGATGGATATTCTCTTTTAAAAATTATTACAAATGAAGGAATTTTTGCGTTAAGTTGGCCTTTTAACCAGACATCCGCACTAAAAGGACAAGTGGGATTGCGTTACGATAAAGCCAAATATCTTGTTACAGATTATCAATACCTTAATCAAGATGCACAGTATCAAGTATTTGCAAAAGCAAAGGTAGAATATGTTTTCGATAATACCATAAAACTTTGTACCAATATACAAAGTGGACTAAAATATAAGGTGTGGAGCGAATTATACCAACAAGTTGAAGGTCGTTATGATATAATTTCAGCATGGGGTTGTGATTTAAGATATTACCAAAAAATACATCGTAACATGATTTTTGCAACACGCTTTGCATACGGAACATCGTTTGGCTCGGGTAAGATAATTTATTATCTTGGAGGTGTTGACAATTGGACAAAATTTTCATCCAACGTGTCGTCTATGTTCGACCAATCAATAAAGATAGATGACTCAGAAAACTATATATATCAAGCCGTTGCAACCAATATGCGAGGATTTATTCAAAATTGTCGCAATGGCAACTCTTTTGCTCTGGTAAACAACGAGATAAGATGGCCTTTGTTTAGTTATTTAGCCAATCGCCCACTCAACTCAAAAATAATTAACGATTTTCAACTTTGTGGCTTTTTTGATGCCGGTACAGCTTGGAAAGGCTTTGTACCTATGAAAGAAGAAAATGCCTACGGAAGTTATGAGGTAGAAGGTTACCCAGTTGATATGACAGTTTACGTTGATAGACCAAATATTGTATGCGGTTATGGATTTGGTTTTAGAACAACTATTCTCGGCTATTTTATGCGTTTCGACTGGGCTTGGGGCATTGAAGGTAAAATAATATTGCCACGTGTGTTTTATTTTTCGCTCGGTCTGGATTTTTAAACAAAAATTTTATAATTTTGCCAAAAATAAAAATCGTATCATGAGAGGCATAGTTCCGCAAAAAGTCAAGGGATTTAGAGACATATCCCCAAATCAAAATTATTTACGGCAGTTTATAATAAACCGTGCCGAAGAGGTTTACAAAAGTTTCGGTTTTAGCCGCTTAGACACCCCAATATTAGAATACGCCGAATGTTTGGGAAAATATCTTCCCGATGCCGACAGCGTTGCGCAAGGTGTTTATAGCTTTAAAAACCCCGAACAAGAACCAGTTTACGACACAAAGGGCAAAGAAATGCGCGATGCAGAAAATAAGGTTGTGATGGAAAATCATTATCTTGCCATGAGATACGACCTAACAGCACCGCTTGCAAGGGTTTATGCCGAAAGTTTGTGGCAACAGCATCTAAGAAACGAAATTCAAGGAAAAACCAATCTTTTCAGACGTTATCAATATGGACCAGTTTTTAGATTTGAAGCAAAACTCGATCCAGGACGTTTTCGTGAGTTTTGGCAAATGGACTTTGATTCTGTAGGTGTGGAAGATGTAGCAGCCGATGCCGAAAATTGCATGATACTTTCCACCGCACTCGAAAACATTGGTCTAAAACGTGGCACATATCGTATAAAAATTAATAATAGAAAAATTGTTAATGGACTTCTCAGTTATGCAGGGATAACGGGTGCAGAAGAAGAAATGGCTGTTATGCGCATAATTGATAAACTTGATAAAATTGGAGCTGAAAATGTTGCTGCAGAACTTGGCAAAGGAAGAGTAGATGAAGTGTCTGGTGCACAAATTCAAGGTCTAAATCTTAGCGATAACCACATAAAACTTATAATGGAATTTATTAAAGAGTTTGAAAAACTTGGTAATCGAAAAGATGTTTTGGCAAAGCTTGCATCAAAACCTGCTGCACAAAATCCTATTTATAAAGAAGGACTTGACGAACTTGAAAAGATAGATACAATACTTGCATCGCTTGGATATGATGAAACGGTAGCAGTAATAGATCCAGGAATGGTTCGCGGACTTGGATACTACACTGGTCCAATCTACGAAGTGGAGTCGTTGCAAACATATATCGACGAAAAAGGAAGAGAACGACGTGTTGGAAGTATCTGTGGTGGAGGAAGATACGATGGACTTGTTGAAAATTTGCTTGGCGTTAAAGTGCCAGCCACAGGTGCATCAATTGGCGTTGACCGTTTAGCCGAATTACTAACTCTTACTGGTCAAACACCTGAAAATCAACAAGGTGCAGTTATAATTGTAGTTTTTGATGATAATCTTATGCCTTTGTATCAAAAAACAGCAGCCGATTTAAGAAAAAATGGTATCAACACCGAAATATATTATGGAGCAAAACGTGGGCTAAAACATCAGATGGCATACGCTGATAAAAACAATTGTCCAATTGCCGTAATAATAGGTGAAGATGAAGCCAAGAAAGGAACAGCAACAATTAAAAACCTTAAACTTGGAAAAATTCTTGCCGACAAAATAGCCGACAAAAACGAGTGGAAGGCAAAGGTTCAAAAAGAAGTGGAACTAAGTTGTCTTGCCCAAAAAATTAAAGAAGAATTGACTATTGAAAATAACTGATAATAAATGAGCGATCCTATTAAACATGAATGCGGAATTGCGTTTCTCCGCTTATTGAAACCCCTCGAATATTATCTCGAAAAATACGGAAGCCTTAGTTATGGCATGCACAAATTGTATCTCATGATGGAAAAACAACACAATCGTGGGCAAGATGGTGCAGGAGTAGTATCCGTAAAACTAAACTCTGTGCCGGGTAAGGAATTTATTTTTCGTGAACGCTCCAACAAGCACGAACCAATTCGCGAAGTGTTTGACGGTATAAAACATGCACAAGAAAAATTGTCTTCTGAGTCGCCAGCATTGGTTTCAAGCCCAGGACAAATAATAGAAAATATGCCGTTTATAGGAGAGGTAATGCTTGGACATCTTAGATATGGCACATACGGCAAAAATAACATTAAGAATGTTCACCCTGTTATGAGGCTTAGCAACTGGAAATCAAGATGTTTAGCCTTGGCTGGAAATTTTAATCTTACCAATGTAAGTGAAGTATTTAATCATCTTTTGTCGATTGGGCAACATCCATCAGAAATATCCGACACCGTTACCATACTCGAAAATGTTAGCCACTTTTTGAACGACGAGGTAGAAAAAACACTTTTCCATTTCAAAACAGCAGGTTTTGACAAGCAACAATGTTCTCCGTTAATACAAGATAATCTCGACCTTGTTAACGTGTTGAAACGTTCCTCAAAACGTTGGGATGGAGGATATGTCATCGGCGGAATACTCGGACATGGTGATGCGTTTGTTATGCGCGACCCTTGGGGCATTAGACCAGCATTTTATTATCACGATGATGAAGTGGCAGTTGTGGCAAGCGAAAGACCAGTTATTCAAACTGTTTTTGATGCCGACTTCAATCAAGTTAAGGAACTGAAACCTGGCAATGCGTTTATTGTAAGGCGTGATGGACGTATATCCGAAGAAAACATTCGCGAACCAGAAAAAGAAAGTCAGTGTTCTTTTGAAAGAATATATTTTTCGAGAGGAAATGATAGCGAAATCTATCGAGAACGAAAAAAACTTGGTGAACTTATTTTCCCCGACGTTCTTAAAGCTGTAAACTATGATATGGACAACACTGTGCTGTCTTACATACCAAACACTGCCGAAACAGCATACTACGGAATGATTTTCGCTGCCGAAAATTATATCAAAGAGAGCCAAATAAAACAAATTACAGAAAATGCGGCAACACTTTCTAACGAGGAAATACGACAAATTCTAAATCGTCGTCCAAGAATTGAAAAAATTGCAATAAAGGACATTAAATTACGCACTTTTATAACCCAAGATGCCGACCGCGACGACATGGTAAAACATGTTTACGATATTTCGTACGGCTCTATTGTTCCAGATGTTGACAATCTTGTGATAATAGATGACTCTATTGTTCGTGGTACAACTCTAAAACAGAGTATAATAAAAATACTTGATAGACTGCATCCTAAGAAAATAGTTATAGTGTCATCGGCTCCACAAATTCGCTATCCCGATTGTTATGGCATAGATATGGCGCGTCTTGAAGATTTTATCGCTTTTAGGGCTGCACTCGCTTTGCTTAAAGAAAACAACATGCAAGATGTTATTGAGCGTGTTTACCAAGAATGTAAAGCTGATGAAGATCTCCTTAAAGAAAACGTAAAAAACAGAGTTAAAGAGATTTACGAGCCATTTACTATTGAACAAATAAACAAAAAAATTGCAGAATTGCTAACAACATCTGAGATAAATTCAGAAGTGGAGGTAGTTTACCAAACAGTTGAAAATCTTCATGTTGCCTTACCTAATCACAGCGGTGATTGGTATTTTACAGGCGATTATCCAACGCCTGGCGGCAACAGCGTAGCCAACCGTTCGTTTATCAATTTTATGGAAGGTAGAAAAGAAAGAGCATACTAACAAAAAGGCTTGCGGTTTAACTTCGCAAGCCTTTTTTGTTTTTCTCTCTAATTTTTTCGATACATTAAAATAGCACAACATTTTTTTCAATTTCTTTTGGTGGTGTCAAATTTATTGTAAAATATTGGTGTACATCAAAGAATAGTGTTACATATCGGGATATTAGTATTGAAAGTAGTTAACCATTATAAAACAATATTTTTTATAAAAAAAATTGTTTCCCAGTTGAAATACGTCAATTTCATTTAATCGGGCGGACACGCAGGTCTGCCCCTACACATCATTCTATTTGAGATGGGGATTATAGGAGTTGGAGAAAAGGCGGCTTTGCCGCCTTTTCTCCAACTCCTATTTATAATATTGAATATAACATTTTTTTGTAGGGGCGGGTCTATGTGCCCGCCCGCATTGATGTCGATTCAAATGAAATTAATGTAAGGTTAAATGGTAAAAATCATTTGCAAAACTTTATCTCATTAATTATTTTTTTTCTAATTTTGCATTTTCAAAATATGATAAAAAATTATGAATAAACATCCAAAAGGCCTTTACCTACTGTTTGTTACAGAGATGGCAGAAAGGTTTAGTTACTACGGAATGAGAGCTTTGTTTACTCTCTATCTTGTGGCAGCATTTTTTAGCGGTGAAATGGCATCGCAAATATACGGTTCTTATACAGGTCTCGTTTATCTTACTCCATTGCTTGGTGGCTACATTGCCGACCGTTTTTGGGGCAACCGTAAGTCAATTATAGTTGGCGGATTACTAATGGCTGTTGGGCAGTTTTTGATGTTCGCCTCGGCATGTTTTGTAAAACAATCTATTTTTGAGAAGGGTGGGGCGGTGGATTCTTCCATCGACAATTCTATGTCGCTAATGCTTATGTTTTGTGGGCTTGCTGTATTAATTTTTGGTAATGGTTTTTTTAAGCCAAACATTTCTACTATGGTTGGCGACCTTTACAAATCGTCAGACACTCGCAAGGATTCTGCATTTACAATTTTTTACATGGGTATCAATGTTGGTGCGTTTATAGCTCCGCTTATTTGTGGTACACTTGGTGAAGGCTCGTGGAATAATCTTGCACCGTTTAAGTGGGGATTTTTATGCGCTGCTATTGCAATGATTATAAGTGTATTAGTATTTATAATGCTAAAAGACAAATACCTCGTTACCCCAGATGGCAAGGGCATTGGGTTGCCACCTGCTCAAAGTGAATTGCGCCATTTAAAAGATGCAGCAGAACACCATGATAATAGTATCGAAAAAGTTAAAAACTCTCCTATAAGGCTTTGGGGTTGCATATTTTTGGCAGTGGCTTTGTTTGTGTTATTTGCATCAAACACACAATCAATCAACGATTATATTTCGGCGGCAATATATTCTGTATCAATAGCATTGCCTGTGTTTATTATTACCGACAAGGGACTTACCACCACAGAAAAAAAACATATTGCCGTTATATATATTATTGCGCTATTTGTAATATTTTTTTGGAGTGCATTTGAACAAGCTGGTTCGTCGCTTACTCTTTTTGCAGATAAACAGGTGGATAGAAATATTGGTAGTTTTGAGTTTAAAACCACATGGTTTCAGTCTATCAACCCAATTGTAGTGGTGGTTTTTGCACCAGTGATGGCAACATTATGGTCGTTTCTTGGTCGTAAAGGTAAAGAACCAGCGTCTCCAGTAAAACAAGCGATAGGTCTTGCTTTGTTGGCGTTGGGATATTTTGTTATTGCGTTTGCAACAAAAGATGCTCAACCAGGCGTTAAAATTTCTATGTTTTGGCTTGTTGCATTATATTTTATACACACAATTGGTGAACTTTCGCTTTCGCCAATTGGCTTATCAATGGTTAATCAACTTTCTCCAGCCAGACTTGCATCTTTGTTGATGGGTGTATGGTTTATGAGTAATGCAGCATCAAATATTTTGTCTGGTAAACTTGCTGCTTTATTACCTGATGGTAATTCTGATCCACAAAGTTTTCTTGGTATCGAAATTGCTACATTGGAAGATTTCTTTATGTTGTTTGCAGTAATGGCAGGAGCGGCATCAATTGCTTTGTTTGCTCTATGTCCTTTGTTAAAAAAGATGATGAAAGAAAAATAATAATTTTAATGACTGTCCAAAAAGTTAGATTGAGATATAACAGGCTCGTCTGTAACTATCTGTAAGGCAGGTTGGCAACTTGCAATCTATCTTTTTAGACAGCAATTTTTATTAAGAAACCAAATCAAAACTTATATAAATCATGAAAAAACATTTATTTCTAATTGCAGCAGCAATTATGGCTGTGTCGTGTGGAAGTTCAACAAACAATAATGAACAAAATGATTCTACAACTGATAATCAAATGCTTGAGGAAACTCCAAAACCAAAAGCACTTGACAACAAACCTTTAAAAGTAAAACATTTTTACGATAGTCTTGGGTTTACGGTAAAAGAAACGCCTATGTTTAGTGTTATTTCAGTTGATTTTCCCGTAGAAGGATCTCAAAAATTAATCGATGTAATTGCGTCTTGGGAACTTTATGATTCAACGTACGACAAAAATGCATCTGTTGAAACTCTTTTACGAAAATATAACCAAAGCAACATCGACGATTTTAAATCTACACTCCAAGAGTTTGAAGA
The DNA here is from genome assembly GCA_937877455.1 of uncultured Bacteroidales bacterium. Lineage (GTDB taxonomy): Bacteria > Bacteroidota > Bacteroidia > Bacteroidales > UBA3824 > UBA3824. The sequence continues at coordinate 57,781 of CALFIU010000053.1, read as the reverse complement.
TAATAATGCCGAAGTTATGCCTTACGAACTTAGCCACCAAAAAACTATAGAAAAAGTTTATGAAAACGAAAAAATTGTTACTTTTATAAGCGAAATTTCTGATTATCAGGGTGGAACACACGGAATGTATGTCTTTGAAGGTAAAACTTTTAGTAAAAGCGACGGTAAAATTTGGGCTTACGATATGTTTAAAGAGAATAGTTGGCAAAATATTTTGCCTTATGTTGTAAAAGGTCTTAGAGAATATTTTAATGTACAAACTAACGAACAACTCACAGAAATGTGTAATAGTTCAAGTTTTACCTACGATAAAGGCACAGACGTTTTTACAATAAATCCTCCCGAAGGTAATCCATATTTTTCAAACGATAGTATTATGTTTTTATATTCTTGCTACGAAATTGCGCCATACGTATGTGGAACACCATATACTTCGGTGGCTGTAAAAGATATTCAACAATATATTTCACCTTCTTTTGCCGAATTATTGAAATAGTTTTTAGTGCATAAAAAAAGTTCCAAGAGTAAAAAAACTCTTGGAACTTTTTATTTTCTTCCAATAAAAAATTTTATTTCAAAGCAGCAATTTGTTTTTCCAATGCCTCAATTTTAACGATGGCATCGGCTTGTTTTTGTTTTTCGCGTGTTACCACAGCGGCAGGTGCACCTGAAACAAAACGTTCGTTGGAGAGTTTTTTCTCAACAGAAACAAGGAATCCACGTGTGTAGTCAAGTTCTGCTTGGAGTTTTTTTATTTCTTCAGCAATATCAACATTGTCGCCCATTGGAACAAAATATTCTACATTTTTGGCAACAAAAGTTTTGCTATTTGGCTTGGCTTCATTGGTGTGTTCGAGTGTTGAAATATTGCAATGCTTTACTATTACGCTGTCGAAATAACCATCATATTGTCCGTCAACAAGACGTGCATAAACCTCAATTGCATTTTTCTGTGCAATCTGATTTTCCTGACGTATGGCGCGTATTTTTGCGATTACGTCTTTGGCTGTTTCAAATCTGTCGAGCAATTTTTCGTCAAACTCGCCAACTTCTGGCATACGTTGTACCATAATGCTTTCGCCGTCTTTGCGTTCTTCCAATAGTTGCCAAACTTCTTCTGTTATAAATGGAATGTAGGGGTGGAGAATTTTTAACAATTTATCAAAAAATCCAATTGTAGCGTCGTAAGTAGTTTTGTCGATGGGCTGTTGATATGCAGGTTTGACACTTTCTAAGTACCACGACGAATATTCGTCCCAAAATAATTTATAAACAGTCATCAACGAATCGCTTAGACGATAATCGGCAAACATCTTGTCAACTTCCGAAATTGTTTTGTTGAGTTTGTTTTCAAACCATTCAACAGCTTTTTTTGCAGATTCGGGTTGGGGAATATTAGCATCAACGCTCCAACCTTTTACAAGGCGGAACGCATTCCAAATCTTGTTGGTGAAATTTCTGCCTTGCAAACATAAATCGTCGTCGTAAAGCAAGTCGCCCCCCGCAGGAGAACATAGCAACATACCAATACGTACGCCATCGGTAGAGAATTGCTCCATCAATTTTATTGGATCTGGGCTGTTACCCAACGACTTAGACATTTTTCTTCCGAGTTTGTCGCGCACAATACCTGTAAAATATACATTGCGGAAAGGAACATCGTGCATGTATTCCTCGCCTGCCATTATCATTCTTGCAACCCAAAAGAAAATGATGTCTGGACCAGTTACAAGGTCTGATGTTGGATAGTAATAGTTGATTTCTTCGTTGCCGGGCTTGTTTATCCCATCGAAGAGCGATACTGGCCATAACCATGAAGAAAACCATGTGTCTAATGCGTCTTCGTCGCGATGAAGGTCGTTGGCTGTAACATTTTCAAAACCAGCAATTTTGTGGGCTTCTGCTACTGCATCGTCAATATTTAGAGCAACAACATATTTTTCTTCTTCGCCTTCGGCGGTGGGTAAGAAATAGGCAGGAATTCTATGTCCCCACCAAAGTTGACGACTTATACACCAATCTTGAATATTTTCGAGCCAATTGCGGTATGTGTTGACGTATTTTTCGGGATAAAATTTTATCTTGCCTTCCAAAACAGGTGGCAAAGCTATATCGGCAAAATGTTTCATGCTCAAGAACCACTGTTTGCAAAGCCTTGGTTCTACGGCTGTGTCGGCGTTGCGTTCAGAATAACCAACCTTATTGGTATAGTCTTCGATTTTTTCAAGGAGATTGGCGTTTTGTAAGTCAACGGCAATTTGTTTGCGCACGTCCATGCGATCCATACCAACATACAATTGTCCAGCGGGCGCGATTGTACCGTCAGGGTTAAAAATATCAATTGTTTCAAGGTTATGGGTTTTGCCGAGCATATAGTCGTTAGCATCGTGAGCCGGCGTAACTTTAAGACAACCAGTACCAAACTCAATGTCAACGTAGCGGTCTTCGATTACAGGAATTACACGTCCTACCAATGGTACAACAACTTTATGACCACGTAACCACTGATTTTTGGGGTCTTTTGGGTTGATGCACATTGCTGTATCGCCCATGATGGTTTCTGGGCGAGTTGTGGCAACCACTGCATAATAGCCTTTGTCGTCTTTGTGAAGAATTTCGCCATCATTTCCTGTGGGTTTTACGGGATTGGTATTGACATCAGCAACATAATATTTTAGATAATATAGTTTGCTCTGTTCCTCGCGGTAGATTACCTCTTCGGTGCTAAGTACGGTTTGCGCTTTTGGATCCCAATTTACCATGCGTAAACCTCTGTAAATAAGACCTTTTTTGTATAGGTCAACAAACACTTTCATTACCGATTCGCTACGTAACTCGTCCATAGTGAAAGCTGTGCGTTGCCAGTCGCACGATGCACCGAGTTTTTTAAGCTGTTCGAGGATTATTCCACCGTGTTCATCTTTCCATTCCCAAGCATATTTTAGAAATTGTTCGCGTGTTAAGTCGCGTTTTTTTATGCCTTGCTTTGCGAGTTTCTGCACCACCTTTGCTTCGGTGGCGATGGATGCGTGGTCGGTACCAGGTACCCAAAGTGCGTTGAATCCTTTCATGCGCGCGCGACGCGTGAGGATGTCTTGTATGGTGTTGTTGAGCATGTGTCCCATGTGGAGTACGCCTGTAACATTTGGCGGTGGTATTACAATTGTATAAGGTTTGCGTCCGTCGGGTTCGGAGTGGAACAAGCCATTGTCGTTCCAATACTTATACCATTTTTCTTCGCTTTGGGCAGCGTCGTATTTTGCTGGAATTTCCATTTTGTTGCGTTGTTTTATAAATAACTGCGCAATATTATAAAAAACTACTTGATAATCAAAATTGTTTTTAACCAAGTTTTCTACATGTTATTTTCTTAAAAAGAGTTGAATATTTGTTGAGGTAAACAATTTTGTAAGAAATTTTTATAGCCAATGTTGTTTTTTAGTTTTTTTCTTAATTTTGTAAAAAAAAATTGATTATGAAAAAAGTAGAACTTAAAATTTCTGGAATGAAGTGTAGCAAATGTAGCGCACGTTTGGAAAAAGTAATTAAAAATTTAGATGGTGTAAAAGACGCGTCTGTAAATCTTGAAAATGCTACAGCCGATGTAGAATATGATGAAACTATTTGTAATACAAATGTTTTAGCTGAAGCTGTAGCCGATGCTGGATTTGAATGTAAAATTTGATGAAAACCATCGTCATCAAAATAGGAGGAATGACCTGCCCAGCGTGTTCGGGTGGTTTAGAAAAGTCGCTTAATCGTCGCGATGGAATTGCAAAAGCTTCTGTTAATCTTATGCTTAACAATGCTACAATAACTTACGACGATACAAAAATTTCTCTATCTGATATTGAAGTTTTTGTAGAAAAAGCAGGTTTTCGCAGTCTTGGAATTGATGACTATCAGTTGCAAATAAACAAAGAAAAATCTCAAAGACCTAAAATTGTTGCGTTAGGTGTAATTAGTGTTGCTTTGCTATGTTTGTCGCTTTTTGGCGATGGGATAAAAAGTAGCATGCCAATATTTTACGCAATAATTTCAACGCTATTGGGAATTTTAGCGGTTTATTGTGGTAGAGATATTTTGCGACTTGGTTTTTATTCAATAAAAAATCGTGTTCCCGATATGACAACATTAGTTTTATTGGGGACGGGAACTGCTTTTGTATATAGTTTATGGATATTTTTTTATAATTTTTTGTTAATTAAAAATTATAATTCGATGTTCATGTACGAATCTGTTGCGATGGTGCTATTTTTTGTAATGCTTGGCAACTCAATAGAAAACAAAGGTAAAACCAAATCGTTGAAAGCTTTGCAAGGTTTGATGACTTTAACACCAGAAACCGCCATGGTTGTAAAAGATGGAAAAAACATCGAAACTACTATTGACGAAATAAAAAAAGGCGACACATTGATTTGTTCAGAAGGCAATCGTATAGCTGCTGACGGCATTGTAACAGTTGGAACGGCTTACATGGACGAAAGTTTTATAACTGGAGAAAGTTCTCCTGTTAAAAAAAACAAAGGATGTCGTGTAATAGCTGGTGCAATGTGTATGAGCGGAAAAATTGAATATTCTGTTGAAAAAATTGGTAAAAATTCTATGGTTTCTTCAATAGTTAGGCTTGCAACACAGGCGGCAGGTCAGCGACCAGCAATAGCGCGTTTTGCCGACAAAGCAGGGAGAATTTTTGTCTATTTAGTTGTATCTGTAGCTGTTTTTGCCGCAATGTTTTGGTTTTTTAGGGGTTGTACTATAGGTTTTTATACAACTGTTTTTATTTCTGTGCTTGCGGCTGCGTGTCCATGTGCATTTGGTCTTGCCGCACCTTTGGCTACTGCTGTTGCATCAGGTAAACTTGCAAAAAATGGTGTATTGATAAAAAAATCGCAAGCCATAGAAACTGCTGGCAAGGCAACTAACATTATCTTTGATAAAACGGGAACGCTTACCGAAGGTAAAATGGAAGTTAAAGCTGTAAAAAATTATAACAATTGTAATAAAGATGTTGTATTAAAAGCTGTTGCAACCATTGAGAAAATGTCGCAACATCCTTTGGCAAAAGCGGTGGTGGAATATGCGGAGAAAAAAAATATTTCTACGTTAGAAAATGTAGATAGTTTTTTATCTATTGACGGAGAAGGCTTGTCGGCAACATTGCTTGGCAAAAATTATCTTATTGGAAACATTACATTGTTAAAAAACAATAATATAGATTTTTCAATATTTGATGACGATGAAAAAAAATTTAGTGCCGAAGGTTATAGTTTAATTTTTGTTGTTGAAAACAATACCCCTGCATTGCTGTTGGCTCTTGGCGACAAAATAAAGGATAATGCGTCCTTGGTTTTGGATGATATTAAAAATAAAGGTGTAGAAATAACAATGTTGACAGGAGATAATGTTGGAGCGGCGGCAAGTGTTGCAAAAAAATTGAACATAAATTACCATGCATCAATGTTGCCGCAAGGAAAAAACGATTTTATTTCAGAATTGCATCAACATAACAAAACTGTAGTTATGGTTGGAGATGGTGTAAATGATTCTCCAGCATTATTGAGTGCCGATGTTGGAATAAGTTTTTCTGCTGGGGCTGATATTGCAGCCGATAGCGCAGATGCTGTTTTAACTTCGGGTGATATATCCAAAATTCCGTTTTTGATAAATTTGAGTAGAAAAACCGTTAGAATAATTAAGCAAAATATTATTTGGGCAATGTTATATAATTTTATAACAATTGGTTTTTCTTCCGGTTTTCTGTTATCTTTTTTTGATTATGTACCAATGCCATATATTTCGGCTATGGCTATGGCGTTAAGTAGTTTGACTATTATTTTTAATAGTAGTAGGGCGGGAGTGTAGCATTTTCTATATTGTTATGCTCTAAAACTAAATTTAAATTTTTATACCAATTATTGTTGTATCGTCCATTTGTATAAAATCGCCTTTCCATTCGATAAATTTTTCTTGCAATATTTGTCGTTGTTCCTCAAATGGTTTGCTACTATTTTCAATTAGCATATCGCGAAATGGTTTTGCCATAAATTTTCTGCCCATTTTGCCTCCAAATTGATCTTGAAAACCATCGGAATATATATAAAAACGTGTAGAGTCATCAATATTTATGGTGTGTTTTGTAAAAATTCGTTCTTGTTCTTTCTGCATTCCTCCAATGCATTTGAGGTCGCCGTTTATTTTATGTACTTCGCCGCGTTGTATGTATATAAGTGGATTTTTTGCTCCTGCAAACTCCATTTTATTGTTACTTTTGTCAATGGTACATATTGCTACGTCCATGCCATCGTTATTTTCGCTGGTTTCTTGTTGAAGTGTTGCTCTTATAAATTTGTGTAACTCGTTGAGAATAAGGTCTGGAGATGTTGTTTTTTGTTGTTTAACAATTTGATTTAAAAAAGCATCGCCAAGCATGCTCATAAAAGCTCCAGGCACACCATGACCAGTACAATCAATAACAGCAACAATATATTTTGCATTTTCTTCATTTTCTTTGTTTCTACGAAATAGCGATGGTGGTCTTTCGTCTTTTACTTCAGCAAACCAATAGAAATCACCACTTACAGTTTCTTTGGGGTTGAAAAATACAAATCCGTCTTGGAAATGCTGTTTTATGAATGAGATATTAGGTAATGTGGCGTGTTGTATGCGTGCGGCGTAGTTGATGCCTGCTGTTATATTGTGGTTTATTTCTTCTATTTCGTTTTTTTGCTTTTTTATTTCAAGGTTAGCCTTATCAACAATGTTTTTTTGCACTACAATTTCTTCGTTACGGCGTTTTATTTCGTCGTTTCTCATTGTTAGTAGGTTGTTAACTTTCTTAATTTTACGATTGTTAAGAAAAATTATTACTAAAAATAAGAGTATAAGTGTTGACATTATCATTACCACTCTAAAGACAATTTCTTTGCGTTGCATTTCTTGAGCAGCCAATGCAAGTTCTTTTTCTTTTTCTTTTGTAGCAATACTTACTTGTAGTTCAGAAAATCTTTCTTCGCGTTTTTCTTGAATTACAGAATCTTTTACTTGAATATATCTTTGAAGATTATCGTAAGCCTCTGTGTTTTTTTTCAATGCATACGAAATGTCGGCCATAAGCAAATAAGCGTCTGATTTTTCTTGAAGTAATTCGTGCTCTGTGGCAGTATTCAATGCTTCTTTGACAGTTGTCATTGCCTCTTGATACATGCCTTGTATAAAGTTTATGCGTGCAAGTTTGTTTTTTACTTGCGTTTGCAATAATGGTAGGTCGAATGCCTTGAATATATTTCCGCTTTGTAAGTAGTTTATGTAGGCTTTGTCGTATTCTTCTTGGTAAAGATACATATCGCCTATTTTATAATAGCATTTACCCATTGAAAGTCTGTCGCCAGATAGCCTAAATTTTATTATGGCTTTGGTAAGATATTGGTTTTCGTTGTTGAAATCTTCGCTTTGAAAATATGTTTCGGCAATGTTGCAATATGTTTCGGCGGTTAGTTGTGGATCTTTAAGCAACTCGCTTATTTTCAACGATTGGTTAAACATTTCCATTGCTTTGTCGTATTGATACATTTCTAAGTTTACAAGTCCAATTTTGTTTTTTACCTTTGCCAAACCACGTTGATTGTTTATTATGTTGAAAATTTCTTCGGCTTGTTTATAATATGATAGAGAAACGTCTTCTACGCCTTGAATAAAATAAGTTTCGCCAATGTTCATTTGGGCGTATGCGCTTTCTTTTTTCATGCCAAGCCTATTGTATATTTCAAAAGCTGAAAAATAATTTTGCATCGCCATGTAGTATGTCTTTTGTTCAAAATAAATGTCTGCTATCTTGCAATACCATTCTGCTTTGCTTTGCTCGTCGCCTATTTCCATGGCGGTGTTTAATGCTAATGCACCGTATTCTAATGCAAGGTATGGTTTTGAAATGTTGGTTAAAGCAAATAGTTGTTGCAAAATTGGCATATTTTGACTGCCATTAATTCCGTTTTCAAGATTTTGGCTAAGAATTACTTCCAAACTATCGAAAGTTGATTTCTGTCCAACGGCATTATATGGAATTATTGCTACAAAAAGTAGTATATATATTATTTGCTTGAAAATAAACTTATTAATCATTTTTTTACAAAAAAATATTTAAAGAAAACCAACATATTTTATGCCCAATCTCTTTATTTTATAATTTTTTTTTTATAAAATTATTGCTTTTGATTTTAAACTTTTTAACTATAAAAACATCTAACTTATTAAGTTTTGATGGATTATGAAAAAAAGCCATTTTTTCTTTTAAAAATTGCTAATTAGTATATACACATTGTTAAAAAAACTACAAATATAATCAAAAATAATGAAACAAGAAAAATTTGATTTTACTATTAATGATATTGTAACCAATGCCCAACGGCTTTTTTTGCAATATGGCTACAAAAAAACATCCATCGAAGATATTGCCGAAGCCACAAACCGTGCAAAAAGCACTATTTACCATTTTTTTTCAAGTAAAGAACAGATTTTTGATGCCGTGGTTTCTTACGAGATGCAAGAGATGCGTAAGTCGGTGAAAGAAAAAATTGATTGTAAACAAAAATCAAGCGAAAAAATCCTTGCTTATTTAGATCAACTTGCCTTGGAACTTTCCAATAGACTAACATTGTTGAGTATAATAACTAACGAGATTAAAGATAAAACTGCTGGAAAAAATGAATATCTTAAAATTGTAGAGTTTGAAAACATATTTCTTACACAATTGTTTCTTGAAGGTGTTGAATCTCAGGAGTTTACAAATATATCACGTGAGGATATTCCGTTGCTTGCTGAGGTTATTTTATCTGCTTTTTTTGGTATTATTGGTTATATGATAAATACTGATAATAGACACGATATTACCAAATTGTCGCGATTATTGAAAAATATTGCACCGCAGTTTTTTTGTTAAGTTTTGATAGTAAAATAAATAATAAAACCTGCAAATATTATAACTAACTATATATTTGCAGGTTAAATTTTTGTTTCTTTGCTAATAAAATAATGTGAAATTATTTTTTTGAAGCTTCGATAGAAACTTTACGGAATTCTTTGGTTTTCTTTTCAATTTCCAAAGATGCTTTACGAGCGCGTGTTCCTGCTGCTTTGTTGCCTTCGATTTGTTTGTTTGCGTTTTCAATAAATTCTGCATACAATTTTTCGATTTCTTCAACCAATTCTTTCATTTTCTTACGTTTTTTAATGTTATGCCCATTAAAGGGGCGGTTTAATTGTTTATAGTGGTGGCAAAATTACTTATTTAAGCGGAATAACCTAACTTTTGTATGTTTTTTTTGCATATTTTTTCAAATAATTTTTTACAATTTTCAAGTAAAAAAAATAATATTTTGATTTATAGTAAGTTATCGTTGCGTTTTGTTCCCCTTAAATAATTTATTTTCAAGTTGATAACTTATTATTGATTGTTTTTTTTGAGGATTATACTTTAAATTCAAAAAACAAGGCAATCCAAAAGTAGATTATACATATTTTTGTTTTGTTTTTTTTCTAATTTTGGATAGCCTTTATTTTAAGTCAAAACTTATTTATTTTGGAATTTTTTGGGTGTTTTTTTATTCCAACTTTTTTAATAAGTCATTGTTGGAGGAAGCTCTTTTGCTTGGTCAATCATTTTTTGGATTTCAACCTCAGAAGGAACTCTACCGCAAAGGTGTTTTTCTTCGTTAACTTCGTCCATTTTTGCTTTTAAATTGGCTGCAACTCTGTGTCTAAATTCTTTAACAGTGTCAACGCCAGCGGCTTCGAGCAATTCTGCAAATTGCGGTCCTACACCGTTTATTCTAAACAAATCGGCATGGTTAGTCCATTTGAGAATTAGTTTTTCCGAAATACCAGTTTGCTCTGCTAATGTTTTGCGTCCTGCGGGTGCGGCACATTTTTCTAATAGTATTTCTGCGGTTTCGATACCTGCCGCAATTAATTTTTCGGCGTAAATTTCGCCGATGCCTTCTACGTCAATAATTTTATAAGCCATCTTGTTAAAAATTAGTAGGTTTATTATTTTAAATTTTCGACTACCAATTTAGAAAATAAAATTTATATAAAAAAATATTTTCGATAAATATTCAGTTTTTTTTGAAAATGTATAATTTTTTATTGTTTGATATGGTTATTTGTTGTATTTTTTTATGTAGGTTGTGGTTTTTTTTTTGTTAATATTCAACGTCAATTAGAGTTAATGCTTGTGCGGGAACGCTTGCGCCTGCGTTGCTACGGTTTTTGGAGTTTATGATGTTTTCAAAGCCTACAAGGTCTATTTTGTGAGTTCCAAGTTCTATCATTGTTCCTGTTATTGCGCGTACCATATTGCGCAAAAATCTATTGGCAGAGATTGTGAATGTATATTTGTAATTGTCGAATAGTTGCCATTGTGCTGAATAAATGTCGCAAAAATTGGTTGCAGTTTGTCCTCCCGATTTGGCAAAACAAGAAAAATCTTTGTATTTTTTTAATGTTTTGCAAGCTTCGTTCATTATGTTAATGTCGAGGGGGTAGGGGTAAAACCACGAAATTTTGTTTAAAAATGGGTCTTTTTTTGTGTGAACGAGATAGCGGTAGGTTCTACTTTTTGCGCTAAATCTGGCATTGAAATCATTCGATGTTTTTTCTATTTTATAAATTGCTATGTCTTTGGGTAAGAATTTATTTGCTTTAATAAGCAATTTTTCTGTGTCTTGTATTTCTTGTTCTACATCAAAATGTGCAACAAACATACTTGCGTGTACACCTGTGTCGGTGCGTCCACAACCGAGCATATCTATTTCTTGTTTTAGCAAGAGCGAAAAACAATTGTTGAGAGTTTGTTGCACTGTGGTGGCGTTGGGTTGTATTTGCCAACCGTGGTAGTTGTCGCCATTGTAGGCGAGGGTTAGTATGTAACGCATTTTTATATGCCGTGTCCTATTGTATTTATTGGCAATTTTTGTAATTCAACTTTTTGTTGAATTTTTTTTAATTTTCAACAAAAATAGAAAGTGTTGTCAAAAAGTATCTCTTTACTTTTTGACAACACTATTTGTATTATAAACTATTTATTCTTTCGATAATTTCCATGCACATACGGCTGTTGTGATATGGGCATTTCCAAGGTCCAGTTTTTTGTTCTTGGGTATAAACTTGATGTGTGCGGCTTACACGCCAAAACCATTCGCCTTTTTGGTGGTCGATTATATATGATTTGATAAAATTCCAAGAGTTGATGCTTGCTTGTAAGAATTTTTCGTCGTTTGAGAGTTGCCAAGCGTTAAAAAATCCAATAACACTTTCGGCTTGTGGCCACCAATGTTTGTCGCTGTCTTCTATTTTACCAAATAAACCATCGTTCATCATGCCGCCATCCTCATGGTCTATTCCATCTCTAAGGGCTTGTTCTGCCATTTTTAAAATTACAGGTTTTACTCGTTGCAAAACTTGTTGGTCTCCAAGTACTTCTGCGGCTTCCCATAGTAACCACGATCCTTCAATGTCGTGTCCGTATGAGTTAATTTGTGATTCATGTTTCCAATCCATTGAAAAAAACAGATTGAAAAATCCGTGTTGTTGGTCAATAATTTTATCAAGGAAAACTTCGATGAGGTTTTTTAGTTGTTGCTCAAGTTCTACGTCTTTCCATACTCTATATAAGCATGCGTATGCTTCAAGAATGTGAAGGTGTGTGTTCATAGATTTTGGCGAATTTGCGTCTTTGTCGCTCAAACGCATATCTTCAAGGGTTTGCCAATCTTCTGAAAGTGCTTCTATGTAGCCATTGTTTTGTTTATCAAAACTATAGCGTTCTATGGCAATAAAAAGGTCTTGAGCATAACTCAATGGTTTTTCGTCGCCAGTGGCTCTGACGTATTCTGATATGCCATAAATCAAAAAGGCTATTGCGTAGATTTGTTTACGTGTGTTTGATGGTTTGCCTTCGGGGGTTAGCATCCAATATGAACCGCCATTTTTTCTGTCAAAAAAATGTTTTATGTTGTATTCTAATGCTCGTTTTGCAAGTTTTAGATATTCTTCGTTTTTGGTGATGCGGTATGCTGCCGAGTAAGACCACAGGATTCTTGCGTTGAGAACTGCACCTTTTTCGGCTTCGGGATGTTTTGTGCCATCGCCGTCTATTGCACCAATAAATCCTCCATTGGTTTCATCAATTGTGTTTTTTGCCCAAAAATTGAGAATATTGCTTAGTTCTTGGGTTGTTTCTTCTTTTAGTGTAACAATTTTTTTATCCATTTTTTATATTTTCAAAAGAAATGTCCTTTGTTTTTTACGTTCTTATTTTTATTATTTGTTTCAATAGCCTTAGTTTTTTAGGCTAAGGCTGTAAAAATTGTTTTTACCAACCTGGCATATCTTCTCTAAAAATTACGTTTTCGCAATTGGCTGCATCTTCCCACCATGCGGTTTTAGCGTGGATAGATTTGTTGAGGTCGGTTAATACGCCACCTGAGTTTGATTCATCGTATGTGTACCACGGCATAAAGTATGAGAATGTTCCGCCTTCGTTCCAAATTTGGCTAATGTTGCCGATTGAGCCGTTTTCGCTGAGTGCGATTATTTTGTCAGACCAAATTTCGGTTAGTAATGCGTATTGTTCAGCACATTCGGCTGCTGTTTTTTCGTAAATGTCGCAAGCTACAATGTCAACATAGTCGTTGCCCGGATACCAATCGTAATCAAGTGGCGTTGTGTTGCTGTATTGGGTGTTCCAAACCCATATTAGATTGTCAAGTCCTTTGTTTTTGAAATAATCAAACATGTATTTCCATAGTTTTACGTATGCTTCTGCGCCAGATTTTCCCCACCAAAACCAACCGTATTGGTTATAGTTGCCGTTGTGACCAGCGGCTTCGTGAAATGGTCGCCATACAACGGGTATGTCTTTGTCTTTGTAAATTTTAAGGTCTTTGGCTACTATTTCTAACGAAAAATCAAGAAATTCTTTTTCCCAACAGCCATCTTTAGTAGCATTTGCGGCAGAAAAACCATCTGTTTTAGCGTTCCAAGAAATGTCTGAATTGTTAACTTGGTTGTATGCTGCTGCCGATTCTGATGGAGGGGCGTTGAGATGCCAACATGCTGATACAATGCCACCTGCTTTCCAATGGTTTTCGTAAATGGCTATGTTTTCGTCTTTTTGGTAGATTGATGCTTGTTCCCACGAACTACGTTCTGATGTAAGATTGCTGAATATGAAATCGAATGTTAACATTGCGGGATATTTTCCTGTGGCTTCTTTTACAAGGTCGGCTTCTGCTTGAGGCAGTGTGTTGGTAGCCATTGCTCCTGATATTATTTTTTTCCCATAGTTTTGGTACAAAAATTCGTAAACTTTTTGTACGTTGGTGTTGGAAGAGTTTATGGCTGTTGTTTTTATTTCTCCACTTGTTGTAATGGTTTTTCCCGAAAATGAAAACGTAAATTCTTTGTCGTAACCAACAACTGTACCTGCGGTTACAACTATTTTGTATGTGTTACCGGGTTTTACTGTAAATCCTGTTATTTTAAGTTTGTTGTTCCCTTCTTTTGAAAAACTTGCTTTTTCACCGTTGACGGTTACGCTGCCATTGATTACGGAATAACTAATATCCTGATTATAAGTTATTTCTGCTTGGTTAGTTCCTGAAGGAACGTCGGTTTCTCCGTCGGTTGGTGAGGTGGATAACACTTGTATTTCTGAGGTTTCGGAGTTGTTGCTGTCGTCTTTGTCGCATGAGTTTAATGCAGAAATTATTGCAAAGGCTAATAGTAATATTAGTGAAAATTTTTTCATTGTAATAGTAATTAAAGTTTAACCAAATTCTGTCTGCTCAAAGATAAAAAAAGGATTATGAAAAATTATAAAGTTTTTGATATTTTCATAATCCTTGGTTTAAAATCTTATTTCCAACATCTTGTTGATTGGAAAGAACTTGCAGGAAGTCCGGCACCGTTAAAAAGTGTAGGTTTGTCAACGGTGTTTTTCCAAAGGTAGCGCACTGAAAGCGGTTTTTTTACTTTTTCGGAGTAAACTTCTACTTTGCCGTCTTTTATTTCGGCTGTTGCAGAATAGTATTTGCCGTCTTTGCCAGCAATTTCAAAGTCTTTGAGTGTTCCGCCTATGGCTTTTAATCCGTCGGCATAGTCAAAAGTAAGGGTTATTTTGTTACTATTAATCGATTGACTTTTAAAAAGTGGACCGCTGCATACGTTGTTTTTACCGTAAACATCTTTAAATGCCCAAAGTGCTAATCTTTCGCCTACCGTTATTTTGTCGGCGGGATGGATATTATCGTTATCGCCAATGTCGAGAGTTACTGCCATACCTGTGTTTTTTACATTTAGGCTAAGTCGTTGTGCTTCACGTATTTCTTGCGATTGTCCTTGACCATAATCCCATGGAGCAATTTGTACAAAATAAAATGGGAAGTCGCCGATGTCCCATTTATTGCGCCATGAGTTAATCATTATTGGAAACGTGCGCGAATATTCTTCTGCTCTGCCTACATTGGCTTCTCCTTGATACCAAATAGCCCCAGCAATATTGTAACCAGCTATGGGTGCAACCATTGCGTTATATAAACAAGTGGCAGTCATCTCGCCAAGTTCTGCTGGAAGTGTAGGACGTTGATAAAATTCTTGGTTATCGATGTTAAATTTGTAGAAAACATTGCTTTTAAGTTCAGCTGTGGGCAAAAATTTCCAATTTCCAGCAAGAGAAATTGCATTTTTTTCGTTGCCCTTAGTATAATATTTCATGCTGTTGGCGTTTCCGCAAATGCCACCACCTCCTTGAGTATCGAGTACTCTTACCGCAATTACGGCTTCGCCAGTTTTAACATCAGCAGCGGGAACGGTGTAGATGCGTTCTTTTTGCCAAAAGCCATCGAGCATACATTTGCCTATTTCTTTGCCGTTGAAATAGGTGATGTCCATATCGTCGATTGCACCGAGCGAAATTATCAATTCTTTTCCGCTCATTTCGGGGGTAATGTTTATTTTTTTGCGAAACCAAACTACACCGTCAAAAGTTTTTATGACATCGTTTTCCCAACTTTTGGGTAGTGTCATGGTTTTCCAAGCGTTATCGTCAAATGCTTTGTCTGAAATTTTTTGGTCGCCAAGGTCGATTTTTTCCCACGGCATGTCGCGACGTTCTACATGTGGGCGAGAAAGTGTCCATTTTTCTTTTTCGTCGGCTTTATCTTTAGATGCGTTTATATCTTTGACGGTTTGAGTGTATTCTGGAACGTTTTTTATAAAATCTTCAGGAATCCAGCTTTCGTCTGGTGTTCCGCCCCATGATGTGTTAATTATTCCTACGGGGATGCCAAGTTCTGAATTTAGTTTTTTTGCAAAATAGTAGCAAGTGGCACCAAATTTTGGGGTATTTTCGGGATTGGCTTGTTTCCATTGACCTTCTAAATCGTCTTTGGGCACAAAACTTACGCCGCGTTGTACCATAAAAATCCTAATCTTGGGATTATTGGAGTTGGCTATGTCTTGAGGACCGTTTTTTACTGGACATTCTGGCAACCAACCTTCCATTGGCATTTCCATGTTACTCTGTCCCGATGCCAACCAAACTTCTCCCAAAAGTACATCGTTGATAAAAATTGTGTTATTGCCTTTTATTATTAATGCGTATGGCCCGCCAGCAGAAGTTGTTTTTATATTAACTTTCCATTTTCCATCGTTTCCGGCAGTTACGGTTTGACTATCGTTGTTCCAAGTGTTTGAAACTGTAATTTTTTCGCCAGGGGAGGCAAATCCCCAAACTGCGGCTTTGCAGTTTTGCTGTAATACCATTCCATCTGTAAACAGCGAAGGCATTTTAACGTCGGCTTTAACTGCGCTAAACAACGATATAGCAATAGCTGCCGACAATAATAATCTCTTCATAAGTTATAATTTAGTTTAAAAAAAATGTGTTTGTAACTTTAGTTTACAAAAATGGTTTAATTTTTTTTTAAAAACAAAAAAATAGTGTGTATTTAAATTGGTATTTTTTATTGTAAAAAATACCAATTTTGTTGTTTGAAAACTATATAGTTTTATTTTTTTAGAATTAGGAATATTGCAGGACGTTTGTCAATGTCGATTTTTTGTTTTTTCCATTGCAAAACTGTTTTGGTTTTTATAAATTCAGTTTCAAGAGTTATATCGCAGGCTATTGTTAACAAAGTATTGGGGCTAAGTGTGTTACAAAGAGTTTCTATAAAAGCGTTATTTCGATATGGTGTTTCAATAAAAATTTGTGTTTGATTAAATTCTTTAGAGCGTTCTTCAATTTTTTTTATAAATTTTGATCGTTCTGGATTTTTTACTGGCAAATATCCTACAAAGGCAAAACTTTGACCGTTAAGTCCGCTGGCCATAAGCGATAACAAAATGCTTGATGGTCCAACGAGTGGCACAACGTCTACGCCTGCTTGATGGGCTGCTGCAACTACATTTGCTCCCGGATCGGCAACTCCTGGACAACCTGCTTCTGATATTATACCAAGATTTTCGCCAGTTTTAACAACGTTGAAATATTGTGTGCAGTCAAAATTTTTGTTATGCTTATCCATTTGATAAACAGTTATTTGTTGTAGTCTATCGCGCATACCAAGGGCAATGAAATAATGCCGCGCTGTTTTTGCATTTTCTGCTACAAAGTATTTTATGTTGCGTATTATTTCTAAAACGTCGGGTGGTAGGTAATATGTAAAATTTTCGGCTCCAAGGTGCATTGGAACCATGTATATTTTGCCATAATTGTCCATTGTTTGCTATTTTTTCTTTTTGCTTTTGTTTTTATTTCCTGATACTTTTTCTTGTTCTTGAGTGTTTTGGTTTTCTGATGTTTGTTGTTCTTGCAATGTATTTTTTACAGATTGTTCGTTTTGTGTTGGAGTTGTTTCCGTATTTGTGTCAGGTTCTTCAAAATCGAAATCCGATTCTGGATTTGTTAAATTTTCTTTTGGTTTTGTAGTTTCTTGTTCTTTATTATTAGTGTTGTCGGTTTTTTCCAATGCTGGATTAATGTTGATAGGTTGGTCGTCGATTGGTTTTATTCTTTTTTCGTAATACTTTTTCTCTCCAAAAGGTTTCATGTAAGCAAAACTTACACCTACAGTTCGCGACATTAGATAGTTTAGAAGAGCCAAGTCTCCAAGATTCATAGTTTTGCTCATACCTTGCGATGCTCTAAATTCGAGTTGAAAAACTCCAATTTTGCTGCATACGGCAATTCCTGCTTGCCCAATTAATCCAAAGGTAAATTTATTGCACGTGCCGTTTACTATTCGTTCTATGCCAACGTAGTTGCCGTTACAATTGGTTGATATAGAGGGTTTTTCTAATAAATAATCTCCGTAAATACCCAAGGCAAAAATTGCTTTTACAGCGTTTTTACCAATGTCAACATGCATCATCAATGGCACAGAAAGGTATTTCATTTTTTGGCTATAATACGTTGTGTCTGTGTTGTTTATTTTAAACCCTTTTTCTTCGTAGTTAAGTTCTCCTTGAAAACCTATCGGACCGAGTTCAAAATGTTTGTAAACAATGCCACCACCAACACCTGATATTGTTGTCATGTTGCGTTTCATTTTTATGCTGTCGCAACTTACTGTTGCACGTTGGTAAAATCCGCGAAATCCTATAAGATTTTGTCCTTCAGTGTGTTGTATATTAAATAGCATTAATGTTATTACAAAAACAAAAGCTAATTTTATATTGTTTATTTTGTTTTTTTTCATCAATAATTTTTTTTACATGGCAATTTTTTCCAATAAAACGCCTTGCAAAGATAGAATTTACGTTGGCAAATGCAAAAATTGCTATATTAAAATTATTTTAGTTTGGCTTTAATAGTGTTTTTGAGCCATTTTGTTGATTTAAGCCTTATTAAAAATAAAATTCCACGTATTGAAAGTTCAACAGCCATTACAATCCAAACACCTTTCAAACCCATTTGTGGAGCCAAAAATGCGGCAAATGTTATTCTTAATCCCCACATGCTTAGTAAGTTCATAAGGCTTGGTGTTAGAGAGTCGCCAGCACCAACAAACACTCCGTAAGCTACTATTGCAGCTGCAAACATTGGTTCGGCAAAGGCTTCTATTCTTAAAATTTCTGTTCCGAGAGTGCTTATTTCAGTTATTGGTGTCATTAGGTGCATCATTTGTGGTGCAAAAGCATACATTATTGCAGCAGTTATTGTCATTACGCCTATTCCACAAAAAACAGTTATAAAACCAAATCTGCGTGCAAGGCTTCGTCTGCCCGCTCCAATGCTTTGTCCTACAAGAGTAGTTGCTGCATCGGCTATTCCGTAGCCAGGCATATAGCAAAGGCTTTCTACTGTTACAGCAAATGTGTCGGCGGCAATGGCAATGTTGCCAAGTGGTGCAATAATGGCTGTTAGGCAAATGTATGCCGAACTCATTATAATGCGTTCAACCCCAATGGGTATGCCTATTTTTAATGCGTTTTTTAGAAATTTTTTCTGTGGGATAAAACTTCCCTTTTCGCCATAAATTTTAAGGTCTTTTGATTTAAAAATCAAATATCCAAGCATAAACACCGACCCTACAACTTGCGAAAGTGCTGTACCCATGGCTGCTCCTTTAACACCAAGACCAAACCCAAATATTTCAAGTTCATGCGAAAATATGCTTATTTGACGGTCGGGATAGATTAAAAAAAAGTTGAAAACAACGTCCAAAAAACACATTATTACATTCAATATGCTTGGTATTTTCATGTTGCCGCTACTTCTTAACATGCTTGCTGCCATGTAATTGATATGAAAAAATGGCATACTTAGAGCAAAAATCCAAAAATATTCGGTCGACATTGGTGCAATGTCACTACCTCCACCGAGCCAATATGGTAAACTACTACTTATGGATAGCCCTAAACCCATGAGAATAGTTGATACGAGTAGGCATGTTGATAATCCTTGCCGCAAAATTTGTCGAGCAGAAAAGGCATCGTTTGCGCCAAGCCTATGGGCTACCAATACAGAAAAACCTGTTGATGCGCTTTCTCCAAGACCATAAAAAAGCCATGTGCTTGTGTTTACAAGTCCTACGGCTGCAGAACATTCTGAACCAAGTTGTCCTACCATGGCTGCATCGATATATTGCATTATTATAAATGATATTTGCGCCATCATTGATGGTAGGCTTAGTTCTGCGGTAAGTTTTAACTGTTGTGCCAATGTCATTTGGCTACCATTGCGTACTAAACCGAGTAAATCTTCTTTTTGACTTGATTTCATGGTGCAAAATTATATTTTTTCGTTTATTTTTTGCAACTGACAACCAAATGAATGTTTTTTTTGTGAAAACTATTAATTTTCTTGATATAGAACATATTTTACACCTTTATATAATGTGTAATTTTTTTTGTTAACTTGTATAAATTATTGAGGTTTGAATCTACGGAATATAATTTTTTTCAAAAAAAATTATTCTATAAGAAAAGTTTTTTACTTTTGTTTTTTATAAAGTAACTAAACATTTAATCATGCATATTGCTATTGCCGGAAACATCGGTTCTGGAAAAACAACATTGGCAAATCTTTTGTCGCAGCATTATGGTTGGGTGCCGCATTATGAAGATACAGAAAACAATCCGTATCTTAATGATTTTTATAACGATATGCCAAGGTGGGCTTTTGAATTACAAATTTATTTTTTGCAAACAAGGCTTAGTAAAATACTCGAAATTCGAAATTCGGGAAAAAATGTTGTGCAAGATCGTACTGTTTATGAAGATGCGTATATTTTTGCTGCCAATCTTCATGAGATGGGTTTGATGAGTAGTAGAGATTATAAAAACTATACTGGCATTTTTGAACTTATGAGTTCGTTAATTTCACCACCAGATTTGCTCATTTATCTTAGAGCCAATGTAAGCACATTATTAAAACAGATTAGATCGCGAGGCAGAGAGTATGAGCAAGGTATAAGTCCTGAATATCTTACAAAACTTAATGTAAAATACGAAAAATGGATTTCTTCTTATAAGCGAGGGAAACTTCTTGTTCTTGATGCTGATAATCTTGATTTTCCAAACAGAGAGGAAGATATGAAATTTCTTACCAATCAGATAAACTCATTGTTAAATATTTGATTAATAACTAAATTACACATAAAAATTATACTCTATGACATCATTTTTTAAATCCACACTTGCTTTTACCGCTGCAGCAATTATTGCTTCGTGTTCGTCGGTGCAGCAACCCAAAGAATCCGACAACGATAATGATATAGTTGTTTCTGATTTGGAAAAAGATGCAATTATTAATGCGCGAAAAATTATTGGACAACTATCAATTAAAGAAAAACTTGCTCAATTGCAATCTGGTAGTCTTTTGGTTATAAAAGCGGCTTCTGATGAGCAAGGTAATCTTAATTTTGATACATTAAGAAAATACTATCCATACGGAATGGGGATGATGAATGTTGATTTTGCTGATGCTCCGCAAGAGAAATATACTCGTCAAGTAAATTCTCTAAAAGAATATCATAAAACCATTCCGCATCCTATTCCTTGTATATATATTGGTGAGGGACTTCACGGATTGATGTCGATGGGAACAACTGTTTATCCACAGGCCATTGCTCTTGGTTGTTCTTGGGATACTGTTCAACTTGGAAAAGTTTATAGAGCAACGGCACTTGAAGCACATGCGCGTGGAATTAGTTTGCTTTTTTCGCCTATTTTGGATTTAGCTCGTGATGCGCGTTTTGGACGCATTGAGGAAATGTATTCTGAGGATCCATTTTTATGTGGAAGCCTTGGTAGCACCGCTGTTAGAAATTTTCAACAGCAAAAATCCGATGGAAGCCTTTATATGGCTGCAACTTTAAAACATTACGTTGGGCATGGTCAAGTAGAAGGAGGCAGAAATGTTGCTGCTTATACTGGTTCTGCCAATGATTTGCTAAACAACCACTTGCTACCATTTGAAATGGCAGTAGATGCTGGTGCTGCTGCTGTGATGCCTGCTTACAACGATGTATGCGATATGCCTGTTACTGTTAATAAATGGTTGTTGCAAGATATTCTACGTAAAAGGTTGAAATTCAACGGTTTGATTGTATCGGATCAAAACGCTATTGATGTTATGCATACTGTAAATTCTATTGCAAAAAATTTACAAGAGGCTGCAGAAATGGCAATTACGGCTGGTATTAACATTGATATTATTTGGGCTAAAGGCACATTTCAGTTGCTTGAAAATTCTGTTAGAGAAAATAAAATTTCTGAACGAACAATCGACAAGGCATTGGAATATTTGTTGGTGCTTAAATATAAACTTGGTCTTTTTACAAACGATTCTCTTGCCGATATTGATTATATGAATAAGATAACCAATTGTCAGGCTCATAAAGATTTAGCACGTGAAACAGCACGCAAAACTATGGTGTTGTTAAAAAATTCTGATGTAAAAGATGCTCCAATGCTTCCGTTGGATTCGTCAAAAGTTAAGCGTATAGCTGTTATTGGTCCAAATGCTAATAGCCTTGATTATGGTGGATATACTGCAGAGCCTGTTGTTCAAGGTGTTTCTGTTTACGAAGGTATTAAAAATTTTTGCGAACCAAAAGGTATAAAAGTTTCTTATGCCGAAGGTTGTAAAATAGCCACAACTCCAGGTGCTTTTTGGCAAAACGACAATCAAGTTCCTAATGATGCTAAAAGCGACGAAAAACTTATAAATGAGGCTGTTAATGTAGCGCGAAATGCCGATGTTGTTGTACTTTGTGTTGGTGAAACGGTTTCGTTTAGTCGTGAGGCTTGGGGTGAGAACCATCGTGGCGACCGCGATGATATTAATTTACTTGGTCGTCAAAATTTACTTGCTGAAAAAATTAAAGCTCTTGGCAAACCTGTTGTTACACTTATATTTGGTGGGCGTCCACTTAACATAAAACCAGTTGCCGATAAGTCTGATGCTCTTGTGCAATGTTTTTACCTTGGTCAAGAATGTGGTAATGCCGTGGCTGACGTTATTTTTGGAAAATATAATTTTGAAGGTCATCTTTCGGTATCAATTCCTCACTCTGCTGGCTCATTGCCATGTTATTACAACATGAAACCGAGCCGTTATCGTAGTTATGTTTATGAAGAAGAACATTGTCTTTATCCGTTTGGATTTGGTTTGAGTTATTCTAAATTTGATATTTCAACACCAAGAGTTGATAGGGATATTTATTCATCAGACGAAATAGTTGAGGTTTTGGTGGATGTTAAAAATGTAAGTTCTGTTGATGGTTGCGAAACAGTCCAACTTTATATTCACGACGATTTTTCTTCGTCAGTGCGTCCTGTTAAAGAATTGCGTGGCTTTCAAAAAGTATATTTAAAGGCTGGCGAGTCAAAAACTATTAGTTTTCAGTTGGTTAAAAACAATTTTATGTATTACGACCAAAGTTTGCGAAAAGTTTTTGAACCCGGAACATTTACCATTATGGTTGGAAATAGCAGCGATAATGTTAAGAGTTGTTCTATTGAAATAAACTAAAAAACTTGAATAGTAGGTTTATTTTTCAACTGCTTAAAAAAATGACATAAAATACGAGAGTTTATGATGTTCTCGTATTTTATGTTATTTAAGTTTTTGCATACTGTAAAAATTTGAAAAAAATAAAATATGGTATTAGTATCTCCGTCAATATTGGCCGCTGACCATGCTAACTTGGAAGCGGAAACCAAAAGGCTTAATAAATGTGCCGATTGGATACATATTGATGTAATGGACGGAACATTTGTTCCAAACATTTCATTTGGTCTGCCTATTGTAGCGGCGGTAAAAAAACATGCTCAAATTCCTTTAGATGTGCATCTTATGATTCAAAACCCACAAAATTATGTTGAAGGTTTTGTTAAGGCTGGTGCTAACGTTGTTACTGTGCATTATGAGGCTGCAACTCATCTTCATCGTCTTGTATGGCAGGTAAAAAATCTTGGTGTAAAATGTGGTGTAGCACTCAATCCGCATACTCCAGTTTCTTTGCTTGAGGAGATTGTAGGTGATGTTGATATGGTGCTTATTATGACAGTTAATCCAGGATATGGTGGACAAAAGTTTATAGAGAATAGTTACGATAAAATTCGCCGTTGTAAAGAACTTATTTTGAAAAAAAATAGTAAGGCTCTTATTGAGGTTGATGGTGGTGTTACTGATAAAAACGCACGAGAACTTGTTGTCGCAGGTACCGATGTGCTTGTTGCGGGTAGTTATGTATTTGCTGCAGCCGACTATGCCAAGGCTGTTGAAAGTTTAAAAAATCCTGTAGTGGAGATATAGTTTTTTGTGTCAACTTGTTAAGGGAAGTTCTAAAAATTAGATTTTTCAAGGCGTATGAAATCGAAAAAGCGTAGATTACTGATTGTAAATGATTGAAATACAACGCAGAAAAAGCAAATTTTAGACCACGTTAATTTATTTTTTTTTATCATTGAAATAATTACATGAAAAAAATTAGTTATATTTTTTTATTATTATCGGTGCTTGTTTCGGCTTGTCATCGCGACAAAGACGATGAACCACAACCCGACAATTCGGTAACACAAACCACCGAAAATTATACACCACCGTCAGTTACTGTTGTACATCCCGACCCTCAAACACATCTCGAATGTATTGCTCCTCCGTTTTTGGTTGAAGGTGATACTATAGTTTTGCTTTCTCCTGCGTATCAAACCGACATTGAAAATGTTAATGCTACGGCAGAAATTGTTAAAACTTGGGGACTTGTGCCGCTTATTGGTTACAATAGCAACAATATTTATAAAAATAAATATGCAGGTACTCCTGACGAACGTCGTGCCGATTTGTTATGGGCATACCAAAATCCCAATGTAAAGGCAATAATATGTAATAGAGGTGGTTATGGTGTTATACAAATTCTTGACGAAATTCCGCTTTCGGTTTATAATACATATCCAAAATGGATGGTTGGATTTAGCGACATTACAACGCTACATGCGGCTTCGGTTAGGGCAGGTGTAATGAGTATTCATGGTACAATGTCGTCTTTTATTGCATCAGAGCCAACTTCTGATAACACATTGAAACTTAAAGAATTGCTTTTCGGAACTTTGCCAGATTATAATATTTCAGCGCATAAAAACAACAAAGTTGGTACAGCCGAGGGGGTGTTGGTTGGAGGAAATTTTGCAACGTTTACGCCTTTGGTAGGTTCGGGATTCGATTTTACCTCGGCGGATAATGTTATTCTTTTTATTGAAGAGGTTGGAGAATCGTTTCACAACATCGACCGTATGATGAATATACTTGCACTTCATGGAGTTATTGATAATGTAAAGGGAATTATACTTGGTGCTTTTAGTGATTGTTCAGCAGATTTAGGTTATTCGTCGGTAGAAGAACTTGTAACAGAGTACTTTGCAGGTAGAAATATTCCTATATGTTGTGGTTTTCCTGCAGGACATTCCACTAACAAACTACCTTTTATTGAAGGTGCGCCTGTTACGCTTACCGTTACAGAAAATGGTGCTGAATTAAAATATAATTTTAAGCCACAATTATAATTCTTTTTGGTTTGCTTTGCCTCGTATATCAAAATTGATGTACGGGGTTGTTTTTTTGTAAAGTATATATTTTCTCTTTTCTTTAATTTTCTAAAAAAATTATTTTTTATTTTCATTAATTTGCTATCTTTTTTTTAATTTTTTTGTATAAATAAAAAGAGTTTATTTTTTTGATACCATAATTGTGTTGTCAAAATATTGAAATTTAGTCGATTATGTGGAATATTAAACAATTATTAAATTTTTTGTTATGTCTTTTTAGATGGTGCAAATTTTGTATATTTGTTTCTTGGTAAATCATTGATTTAATCGAAAATATGAAAATAGTATTTAGAATATATATATATTTGATAGCAGTTATTCTTTCTACAGTTCGTTTGTGTTCTGCGCAAACTATTAGTGCTTATATAGATGGTAATTGGAATGACGCATCAACTTGGAGTAGCAATTCTGTTCCTACAAGTATTTCTGATGTTGTTATATCAGAAAATAAAACAATAACCATTACTTCGGCTGTTGAAGCCAATTATGTTAATATAACAAACGGAATTTTATCTATTGAGACGGGAAGTCTAACCGTTAATACATTTGAAGGCGAAGCAAATACGTCTTTACAACTTTATGGTGATAGCTACCCTACTTCATCTACCGACAATTTCGTTGGTAATACGGTTTTGAAAGGAAATTCATACACATTTACACACACTTCGGTTAACAATCTTTTTGTTAATCTAAATGATGATGCTAATGTTGTTACATTGTCGCAAAATACCACTATTAATGGTTATCTTAAAATTGAGAAAGGTACGCTAAATATTTCTAAAGATTTGGTAGTTTATGGCGACATTACTATTAGCGAAGGAGCGGTTTTAACTGGTTCTGGAACAATTACTTTGCATGGTAGTTTAAAAAACGAAGGCTCTATAACAGGTTCTACCCTTGCATTTACTTTTGCAGGTACATCAGATGTCGAACAAGTTGTTACTCTTGATGGAGTTTCTCAATTTGGCAACATTATAGTTAATAGAGGTGCTCAAAATAGGAGAGTAGGTCTTGTAGCTGATAAGTCTTCAAATTTTTCGAGTACAAAAATTACACTAACAAGTGGTACACTTGTGGCGGGTTCTAATATTTATCTCGATAATTTTTCTATTGGAGATGCTATTGCAGAAGATGCTGGTCTTGAGGTTAACAACGGTAAAATTTCAATTGCCGAATCTAATGCTGTTGTAAAAGGTCTTTTGTCGGTTGTTAATGGAACTCTTACCGTCGACACTATTACTTTAAATGGTGGAACATTTGAAATATCTGGTGGTCAGGCAGATGTAACAAAATTGATGTGTAGTTTGGGAAGTGGTAAATTTTCGCAAATTTCTGGTACTCTAAACGTTGAAACTATTGAATTGTCATCTTCCGATGCTACTTATAGTGCAAAAGATGGTGTGGTTAATCTTTTACGAGCCCTTACTCTTACTTGTATTAGTGATGTAATTGGTACTATTGTAAAATGTACTTATGATGGTAATTTTAAAACTACCATTGCTCTATGGAACTTAACTGTTGAAAAATCAATTAATTTTCAAACTGACTTAATCGTTCAAAATTCTCTTGATGTTGAAGACGGAGGTTCGGTTAATTGTGGAAACTATGATATTGAGTTGCAAGGCAATTTGAATATAACTTCATCGGGTGCTACAAATAAAGGTAATATTACACTTTATTCTTCAGGTACGAGTAATTTAACACTATATAAAGAAGACAGTACAACTATTTCAGGGTATAAAACTAAGGGAGATTCTTCTACTTATACTACTAATGGCGTTTCTTCAAATACTATAATTTTTAACAATTGTGAAGATAGTCAAAATTTATTGTCTGGCGATTATACAGCTGGATATAAAGACAATTCTACTGATATGGTTATCAACAAAGAGCCAGAAAGTTATATAAAACTTTCTGATGTTGCTGTTAATTTTGATAATTCACTTGCTTCTAATGCAACAGATAATAAAACTCTCGTAATGCAGAGTGGTGAAGTTATTTTTGATGTTGATGGTCAAAATGTTCCGATTACAACAGCAGGAGAAGATTTTTATGTTCCAGAAGATGCTATTGTTACAGTGAATAATGGTGTAACTATTTTTGCTACAGGTTGTTCATCTGGTGTTACTCTCGCTGGTGTTCTTAATGCCAATAGTGGAAGTAAATGGAATATTAATGGTCATATTTTTTATAAAGGAGACAAAGCTGTCGTAAATCAACAAGATGCAGAGTTTACTATTGCTACTCAATTGACTCAATCTCCATCTTCGTCAGGTTCGTTAGAATTGAATATTCTTAACGAGGGTTCAATCCTTTCTGTTGGAACAAATTCTTGTGGCGATATTAATTCATCTGTAGGAATTTTTTCTCTTACTGCTAATAGCCATATTGACATGGCTAAAAACTCTAAGATTATTATTGGAAAATCACTTGGTGATAATTCTCTTGCTGATATTTCTATGCAAATGTCTTATACAAACACTAATTATGCGCAAGGTGCTGTATTTCAGATAGGTACAGATAACAATAATATCTCCACTACAATTAATTCTATCGCACTGACCCCAAGCATAACTATAAATAACGCAAGCAAATTGAGTTGTTTGACCAACTATTTAACCATTTATGGCGATTTAACTATTAATAATAATGCTGTTTTTAACCAAAATGGTCGTAACGTTAATCTTTATGGCAATTTTGATTTGGTTAGTGGTGGAAGTTTAAATCACAATAGTTCCGAAGCTGATGTTTTCAACTTTGCAGGTTCTAATCAAATAGTTACTGGTTCGCCAAGTTTTTATATTGCTAAACTTAGCAACTCTGCTACTGTAAATGTTACTAACGATATTGTTGTTGAAAATCTTTTGAATATCGGAGAAAAAAATACTCTCGTTTCTGAAGATAGTAATATAAAAGTACTTGGTACTTACCAAAACGATGGTGTTTATTCTTATAATGGCATTGGTGTTGGCAAAGGTATTTATCTCAATGGCATTGATGCTCAAGAAATTATATCGTCGGGTGTTAATGGAAAAATCACTCTTGATAATGCTGCTGGTGCTTTTGTTAAAAGTACCAACAACCCATTGATTATAGAAAAATCACTAAATCTTTCTGTTGGCGTACTTTCACTTGACGATAATATTCTAAAACTCAACGGTAATGCTGTTTTTGAAGGTAACGATTTTGGTGTTGATAAGATGGTTAAATTTTCCGAATCATATTTAACCAACGGCGTTACCAAAGTATTTGCTACTGGTTTTTCGGATGAAGAGTTTTTGTTCCCTTTGGGAACCGAAGGAAAATATACACCCGCTTTGCTAAATATTTCGTCGGTTGATGATGGAGCAGAACTTACTCTTTGTCCTCACAACAAACTTTATCCTGCAATAATTGATGACACCGACGAAGATTATTTGTTTGATGATACCAAAAACGCTTTACAGTATTATTGGACTATAAAATCATCTGGAATGTCGTCGCTTATAGGTGATGTAACGTTTACTCATGCCGATGGTGATGCTTTTACTGATAATGACCATGGATATACCTTGGAAGATAATTATATCTGTGCCAAATTGTTGGATAGAGAAGTTGATTGGAATAAATATGTTGATTTTTCAACAGGTAATATTTATAGTTCTGAAAATAAAACACTTACATTTAAGTTTGATGGTTTTAACGACGAACAACTTTCGAGAGCTTATACTGCTGGCGTATGTCAAAATAGTAAAGAAGATGCTTCTTTACTCGATCCAAAAGGTATAGGTGCTATTCCCGATAGAATTTCTTCTTATGTTACTTATCAAACTGGAGAATGGCATGATGCTGATACTTGGGTTCTTTGCAATCCCGCTACTCAAAAATATAAGTATGACGCTGATGGAGAACTAATTCACGAAGTTCCTCTTGATGGAGCATCGGTGTTTGTTCGCCATGCTGTTACTATTAATAGTGGAGATCGTGCCAACTATCTTAAAATTAGTAATTTGCGTACTTATATAGATTCTGAAGATGGAAACATTCTTATGGACGATAACAAACATTATTTAGGAAATGTTTCTGGTATTGGACGCATTACTTTTACCGACAATTGTGTATTTGCAGAAGGTTCTTATACAGATTTTGTAAGTGCCGACGGTGGTACATTTGTTTTTGCTGGTAGTAGCAATTATGGTGTGTTTGGCGATTTAAAAGAATTTAATAATGTTGAGTTTATAGGTAGTGGGTAGCAACAAAGAAATTATTTTCAATGCCGAGTTGTTATTAAAGACAATGCCGAAGTAGATGTTGTTAATCAAATTTGGAATATAGTTGGCGATTTTATTTTCGACGGTGGGCAATTTAATCCTAATACTGCCAAAGTAGTTTTCAACGGATCTAACAAACAATATATTAAAGGTGAAAGCACAAATCCGTTGACACTTAATAATTTGGAACTCAACAATATAAAAGGATTAAAAAATTCTGTTCTTGTTGACATTGCAACAAAACTTATTTTCAATACTGGTGTTGTTTATACCGAAGAACTTAAACCGCTTAGACTTACAAATTCGAGCCAAAACCTTAGCGATGTTACAGAAAACTTTGGTGATGGGCGTTATATTGATGGTCCAGTTAGCAAGTACATTATCAATAATGGTGGGTTTTGATTTTCCAATTGGAAACGATGGGCGTGTTGGGGTGTTGAAAGTTTCTAACTCTGATGTTGTCGACAATGCTTATTGGACTGCTCAGTACTTTAATTCTCATCCCGAACCAAGGGAAGAGTCATATTTTGCTGATAATATTAAACGTTTGAGCGATAACGAATATTGGAAAGTAAAATGTTCGCAGACGGTAAAGCAATTATTCAGATTCGTTGGGACGATAGAAAGTTATTATTTTGAGTTTTGCAATGCTATTTACACATGTGCAAAATCATCCGTGCAGTTTTGCAACGCCATTTTGCACATGTGCAAAATGTCCGTGCAATTTTGCAACGTCATTTTGAACATGTGCAAAACGTCCGTGCAGTTTTGCAACGCCATTTTGCACATGTGCAAAACGCTCGTGCAGTTTTGCAACGCCATTTTGCACATGTGCAAAACGCCCGTGCAGTTTTGCAACGCCATTTTGCACATGTGCAAAACGCCCGTGCAATTCTGCAACGCCATTTTGCACATTGGAAAATTTATTTCAAAAAAGTTAAATATAAATTTTCCAATGTGATGTAATTCCTTATTTTTAGGGGGTTGTGGTGCGTTTTTGTGAGGTTTTTTGATGGAATTTAACGTTGTGGGTTTAGTTGATTTTTATCCCCAAAACGGTTATGTCGTCGGTTTGTTTGCGTGTACCTTGCCACTGTGAAATTCGGTTTTGTAACAAAAATTGTTGGGCTTCGGGGTCAAGGTGAGATGCTTGTTTTAATAGTTCGGTGAAATCTTTTTTTGAGAATTTGCGATTTTCGTTCATTCCAAATTGATCTTGGTAACCGTCGGAGGCGAAGTATAACATATCGTTTTTTTGGAGATTGTATATAGTGTTTTCAAAATTTTGCAATACGGGATGCATTCCTATTGGACAATATGTTGGTTTTAGTGTTATTATTTCGTTTTTTCGGCAGATGTAGAGTGGTAAATTGGCTCCAGAATATATTATTTGGCGTTTGTCGGGTCGCATAAACACAAGGCTTATGTCGAGGCCATCGCGTACTACAAGCGAGTTGCTAAGGCTTTCTATTACCTTTTTGCGTAGTTCCGACAATACTCCACAGGGTGTGCTGTTTTCGAGTTTTTCTATTGAGCCTATAATATCGTTTAAAAGGCTTATTGCAAGTACGCTCATTAGTGCGCCCGGTATTCCGTGTCCTGTGCAGTCGGCAACGGCGCATACAAGCCCGTATGGTGTTTGTTTTATGTAATAAAAATCGCCTCCAACTATTTGACATGGTTTGTATAATAGAAAACTTGATGAAAATTTGTTTTTCATCGTTTGGGTTGATGTTTGGAGTATGGCTTCTTGTATGCGTTTTGCGTAGTTTATACTTTCGGTTATGCCTCTATGTGCGCTTTCTATTATGTTTTTTTGTATTTTGGCTTGTTCGAGCGATTTCATAAGGTCTTCGGTGAGCGAGTTGAGTTGTTGCTCGTGTAAAACTCTTTCGGTTACGTTTCGGGCTATGCCTTCGTATCCAGCGGGTTGTCCATTGGTGTTGTAGAATGTTACAAGGTTTATTTCGCAGTATAGTGTTTTGTTTTTTAGGTTTTTCATTTTAAATGGGTAGTCGATTAGCTTGCCTGTGTTTTCTACAATTGTCCAAGCTTCGGGGTTGTGGGTTATTTCTTGTAGGCTTTTGCCTATTATTTCTTCCACTTTGTTGATTCCTAAAAAATTGCATATTGATGGGCTTGCTTGTAGTATTGTTCCTTTAAGGTCGGTGCGTATGTATATGTCGCTTAGATTTTTTATTGTGTTTTCAAATTGGCGATTTTGTTCCACGAGCATTTGTTCAAAGATTTTGCGCTCGGTGATGTCGCTAATAATTCCAATTATTCCATCGGGATTTTCTCCAGTTACGTAATATGGTATTACTGATGTAGAAACCCATGCGCCGGTGTCGTTGACTGGTTTTATGTATTTTTCGTTAGAAAGTATTGGTTTGCCGGTTTGGGTTACGGTTATGTCGTCTGATTGTAATTGTAGGATGTTGTCGATGTGTAGTTCTTCGTCGGTTTTACCTATAAAATTTTGAGGGGTAAGGTTATAAGTTTCTGCATAAGTTTCGTTAACGGTTAGGTATCTTTGGTTTTTGTCTTTCATGTAGATTTTTGATGGAATTTTTTCGAGTATTATTTGCAACATTGCGTTGGTTTTGCGAAGTTGCAGTTCTGTTTGTTTACGTCTTGATATGTTGCGCGATATGCCAATTATTTCTGTTGGCATTGTTATTCCTTGTGAGAATATTGGCGACATAACAACCTCTACATCAACTGTTTTTCCGTCTATGGTTTTTTGTCGTGCTTCAAAGTTTATTTCTGTTTTGTTGTTCCATGCGTTGGGGTCGGTGAGATAGGTACGCATTAGTTGAGCCGACTCGTTATCAAGGGTTTGTAGCATGTTGGTTTTTAATGCTTGTTCAACGGTGTAGCCTATAAGTTGGGTTATAGAGG
The DNA here is from genome assembly GCA_937877455.1 of uncultured Bacteroidales bacterium. Classification (GTDB taxonomy): domain Bacteria; phylum Bacteroidota; class Bacteroidia; order Bacteroidales; family UBA3824; genus UBA3824. Next base: position 26,015 of record CALFIU010000053.1, on the reverse strand, counting down.
GGCTGTAGTATTTTATTTGGCGTTCTTGTGTGTTGAAAATCCAAATTACGTCGCGAGAATTTTCTACTATAATTGAGTATTTTTCGGTGGTTTTGGCGAGTTCTTGTTCTATGTTTTTGAATTTTGTTATGTCTTCGAGAAGGGCAACGTATCCGATGTTTGTTTGGTTGGCGTTTTTAAGTGGAGAAATAGTTGCTCTAATGTTGATTTTTCCACCATTTTTCTTTAGACCGTTGAGTTCGCCTTTCCATGCTCTTCCGCTTTTTAGAAGGGTTACTATGTATTCTTGAAGCGAAGAGTTGCCAGTTTCGTCGAGTAGTGAGAGTGGTGATTTGCCAATTAAATCTTCTGCAGTGTAACCAATTATGTTTTCAAATTGGCTGTTGGCGTAGGTTACAAGTCCTAAGGCATCGACCAGTAATATTCCCGAAGAGTTTTGGGCTACTGCTTGATGAAATTTTGTAAATTCTATGTTTTGTACTTCGAGTTCGTGTTGATAGTTTTTTATTTTGGTTATGTCGCTTAATACGGCTATCGTTCCGATGTGGTTGTTGTTGGAGTCGTAGTTTGGCGATGCGCATACTAATAAGCATTTTTTTTCTCTTGTGGATGTTTTTATCCATAATTCGTAACTATTTTTTACGCCGAGTGCTCTGTTTGCCAATTGAGAACGTATTAATTTACTGTTTTCTTCGCTGAGAAATGAGAAGATTGATGCGCCTACCATGTTTTCGCTCGAAATGTTTATAAGTGTGGCAAACGATGGATTGATAAAGTTTATAACGCCTTGTTTGTCGCACAAAAGAAAACCTTCGCCTTGATTGTTGATAATGGTTTGAAGGTTGTTTTCTTTGCGAGCTAATTCGGCTGCGGTGGCTTTTAGTTCATTGTTGGCGGTGTGTAGTAGTTCGTTGTTGTTTTGTAGTTGGGCTTCGAGTTGTCTAAGTTGTTGGTTTGATTGGGCTAATGTGTTTGTACGGCTTACGATTGATGAGATTTTGTCGGTTAGGCGTGGAAAGTTTCGGCTTTGGTAATCGAAGGTTTTTTCATCGTTATCTTTAAGGTTGTCGAGTATGCGGTCTTCTTCTTTTAGATAGTTGTCTTTTACAGATGTTTTTATTATATAGTATCCTACTATAAGTAGCACAGCGAGTACAGAGCAAAGTGCTATAAATTTTTCGTTTGGTAGCTCAAGCCCGATAATAAAAAGCATAGAGGTTATATAAATCCCCAAAAAACATATAATCAGTATTTTAGAAAAATCTAATTTCATTTTTTTTATGCTGTGTGTTTTTGTTGAAAAATAACGCTTAAAATTAAAAAAAAATCTATACTTAGCCAAATACATTTGTATTTTTTGTTAGCAAAATCCACGTTAATTTCATTTGAACAACGAATTAAACGAATAAAACGAACAAATTAATTAAACAAATAATTTAAAATCAACAAGTTAATTTTAAATTTTACGAATTTAACAAATATACTTCCACTATATTTATATTTGTTTAATTAGCTTAAAACTTGCGTCTTTTGTTTAATATAACTATCTGTTAGACAAATTTGTTTTATTCGTTTAATTGGTTGTTAAAAAAATCAAATGAAATCTACGAGGGAAGTTGTTAAAAAAAACTTATTTATTTGTTGATTATTAACGATAAAAAACTAATTTTGCAGCGGAAAATAATACATTATGAAAACTTCTAAGGAAATACGTAAATCGTTTCTCGATTTTTTTGAAAATAAAGGACACAAAATAGTGCCTTCTGCGCCTATGGTTGTTAAAAACGACCCAACCTTGATGTTTACCAATGCTGGCATGAATCAATTTAAGGATATTTTTCTTGGTAACGAACCACGTAAATATCCGCGTGTTGCTGATAGTCAAAAATGTTTAAGAGTATCGGGTAAGCACAATGACCTTGAGGAGGTTGGACACGACACTTACCATCACACAATGTTTGAAATGCTCGGCAATTGGAGTTTTGGTGATTACTTTAAAAAAGAAATTATCGACTGGGCATGGGAGTTTCTTGTTGATGTTATGCACATCGACACTTCAAGGCTTTATGCAACAGTGTTTGAAGGTAGTAAGGACGAAAATCTTGAAGCCGACGATGAAGCAAAAAGTTATTGGCTTAAACATTTGCCTGCCGATAGGGTATTGTTGGGCAATAAGCATGACAATTTTTGGGAGATGGGTGCAACAGGGCCATGTGGTCCTTGTTCTGAAATACATGTTGACATCCGTTCTGACCAAGAAAGAGCAAAAATTCCCGGTGTAGAGTTGGTTAATAAATCTCATCCGCAAGTTATTGAAATATGGAATCTTGTGTTTATGCAATTTAACCGTAAAGCCGACGGAAGTCTTGAACCTTTGCCAGCTAAGCATGTTGATACAGGTATGGGATTTGAACGTCTTTGCATGGTTTTGCAAGGAAAACAAAGCAACTACGATACCGACCTTTTTACGCCTGTTATCAACGAAATTAGTAGGCTAACTGGCATAAAATATGGGAGTAGCAAGCAAACAGATGTGGCTGCACGTGTTATAGCCGACCATATTAGAGCAATAGCTTTTGCCATTGCCGATGGTCAGTTGCCTGCAAGCGCAAAAGCAGGATATGTGATACGTCGTATTCTTCGTCGCGCTGTTAGGTATGCTTACACATTTTTAAATCAGAGCGAACCTTTTATGTACAAACTTTTACCAGTGCTAAACAATGTTATGGGTGAGGCTTATCCTGAACTTATAGCACAGAAAGATATTATCGAAAAGGTGATGATAGAGGAGGAAACTTCTTTCTTGCGCACCTTGGAAACTGGTATTAAGTTGCTCGATAAGGTGGTGGCATCGGCGCAAAAACAAGGTAAAACCGAAATTGATGGAAAAACTGTTTTTGAACTTTACGATACATACGGTTTTCCTCTCGACCTTACAGAGCTTATACTTAAAGAAAAAGGTTTGACGCATAATCAAACAGAATTTGAATCAGAACTTGCAAAGCAAAAAGAACGTAGCCGTAACGATGCAAAAATAGATAGTGGCGATTGGAGCGAAGTGCAACAATTTTCTACCGAAGATTTTGTGGGTTATGATGACACTGTTTCTGAAGTAAAAATTTGGCGTTATCGTAAGGTTGAAACTAAGGGTAAGAGTTTTTATCAATTGGTTTTTAATCGTACACCGTTTTATGGAGAAATGGGTGGTCAAGTGGGCGACACTGGATATATTGAAGCCGATGGTCAGAAAACACAAGTTTTGGACACACAGAAAGAAAATGGTTTGGCAATACACATTGTAAGTCAGTTGCCACAAAAACTTGATTCTGTTTTCAAGGCTGTTGTTGATAAAAATAAACGTACATCCACCGAAAATAATCATAGTGCAACGCATTTGCTCGATCAAGCTTTGCGTCAGGTACTTGGTACGCATGTGGAGCAGAAAGGTTCGATGGTGTGTGCCGATTATTTGCGTTTTGACTTTTCGCATTTTTCAAAACTTTCTGATGAGGAAATCATTAAAGTTGAGCAAATTGTAAATCAACATATCAGAGAGAATATTCAGCTTGAAGAATACCGCGATATGCCAATAAAAGAAGCACAAGAAATGGGTGCAATTGCGCTGTTTGGTGAGAAATATGGCGATCGTGTTCGTGTTGTTAAATTTGGTGAAAGCATAGAACTTTGCGGCGGAACTCATGCACAATCTACAGGAAAAATTGGAATTTTTAAGATTGTGTCAGAAGGAGCTGTAGCTGCTGGTGTTCGTAGGATAGAGGCATATACAGGTTTAAAAGCGGAAGAATATCTTCGTTGGCAATATCAAACGGCACAAATGCTAAAAGCTATGTTTAAGGCTAAAGATGAAAATGCTGCCCTTAAATCTGTACAGAATCTTATTGACGAAAATGCTGCTCTTCGCAAACAAATAGAGGCTTTGCAACACGAAAAACTTGCTGTTTTGAAAGACCAACTTGTTGCTAAGGTTGAAACTATTAACGGTGTTAGCGTTATTGCTAAAAAAATTGAGATAGGCAACAAAGATTTGCTAAAAGATCTTTCGTTTCAACTAAAACAGCAATTGACCGATGCTTTTGTAGTTCTTGGTGCGGTGTTTGACGGCAAACCAATTATTTCGGTTATTATTTCTGATAGTGTTGTAAAACAACGTGGTCTTAATGCAGGTGCGATAGTTAAAGAAGCTGGTAAGGAAATAAATGGTGGCGGTGGTGGTCAACCATTTTATGCCACTGCAGGTGGTAAAAATCCTGATGGACTTGACAAAGCTATTGAAAAAGCAAAAAACTATATTGCCTAATATAGCAATGATATAACAAAAAAAACTGTGTTTGATTTTCAAGCACAGTTTTTTTATTGGTGTAAATACTGCTGATTTTTCTGTTGGAGAAAACAAATAAGTATAAATTTTCCACTTTCAATTTAAAGTTATACCTTTGCGATAAATAAACCAACAATAAATATAAATATGGAAAAAGTATCGGGTGCAGAAGCCGTTGTATTGTCGCTTATAGAAGAGGGACAAGATACTATTTTTGGTTATCCAGGCGGTGCAGTTATTCCCATTTACGACCGTTTGTATTTTCATACCAACGAGATACACCATGTTTTGGCACGACATGAGCAAGGGGCAGTTCACGAGGCACAAGCCTATGCCCAAATAACAGGAAAACCCGGTGTGTGTATTGTAACATCGGGTCCTGGTGCAACAAACGCCATTACAGGTGTAGCCAACGCAAACATGGATTCTGTTCCACTTGTGGTAATTTCGGGACAGGTAATAGAAGGATTTTTGGGGTCGGACGCATTTCAAGAAACTGATGTTTTTGGGCTTTCGATGCCAATAGCTAAATGGAGCATACAAGTAACACGTGCAGAAGATATTGCCGAGGCTATGGCAAAGGCGTTTTATGTGGCAGTAACGGGCAGACCGGGCGTTGTTATGGTTGATATTACCAAAAATGCGCTTACGTCTAAAACAGAGTTTAAATATCATAAATCTCCAACTTTGCGAAGTTATGCTCCGTATCCAGATATTGATGCTGAGGTAATAGCACGTGCGGCAGCAACTATTAACTCGGCAAAGAAACCAATTATCTTGTTGGGGCATGGTGTACTTATTGCCAATGCACAAAGGCAAGTGAAGGAATTTGTAGAAAAAACAGGTATTCCTTTTGGAATGACGCTTATGGGGCTAACTTCTTTGCCAAGTAGCCATCCATTATGCGTTGGTATGTTGGGTATGCATGGCAGTTACGCTGTAAATATACTTACAAATCAAGCAGATCTTATTATTGCTATTGGAATGAGGTTTTCTGACCGCGTTACAGGGCGATTGCAAGGTTATGCGCCGAGGGCTAAAGTAATTCACATTGAGATAGATAAAAGCGAGATAGATAAAAATGTTGAAACGGATATAGCTATACATGCAGATTTAAAAACTGCCATTACGCGCATGTTGCCACTTTTACATTCTAACGATTATTCTGATTGGAGAGAAGAATTTTATAAACTTTACGACAAGGAATATGCTGAGGTTATAAAAAAAGACTTATATTCCAATTTACCCGTTATTCAACCTGGCGAACCTGTGGCTATGGTATCTAAAAAAACCAACGGTGATGCAGTTGTGGTAACTGACGTTGGTCAAAATCAGATGGTGGCTGCACGATATTATGATTTTAAGTATCCAAATACGTTTTTAACTTCTGGTGGGCTTGGAACTATGGGATTTGGACTACCAGCGGCAGTAGGAGCTGCTGTGGCGCAAAATTCGCGTCCAGTGGTGCTTTTTACTGGCGATGGTGGATTTCAGATGAATGAGCAGGAATTGGGTACAATAGTTCAAGAAAAATTGCCTGTAAAAATTGTTATTCTTAACAACTCAGTTCTTGGTATGGTTCGTCAGTGGCAGAATATGTTTCAAGAAAAACGTTATTCTCAAACAGATTTGGTTAATCCAGATTTTGTTGCTTTGGCAAAGGCTTACAATATTCCAGGTCAGCGAGTAGAGCGTCGTCAAGATCTTGAACAAGCAATTGACAAAATGTTGGAAGCAAAAACCGCTTACCTTTTGGAAGTGGTGGTGGATAAGGATATGAAGGTATTTCCATTTATTGCACCGGGTTCGAGTGTTGACGAAATGAAATTAAACGAGGATTAAAACTTTTATTTATGCTTATGATTCATCAAACAGAAGAAACCCCAGAACAGTTTACTGTAACGGTTTTTACCGAGGACAAGGTCGGGCTGTTAAACCGCATAACCATTGTTTTTACGCGGCGACATCTCAATATTGATTCGTTAACAACATCGGAATCTGAGGTGCCTGGAATTTTTCGTTATACCATTGTAACACATTGTACAGAAAGCCTTATAAAAAAAGTTACAACACAGATAGAAAAGTTAACCGAAGTACTTAGGGCGTTTTATTTTCACGAAGAAGATGTAATTTATCAAGAAATAGCTCTTTATAAAGTTTCTACATCCAACATTGTAAATGGTCATATAATTGAAAAAATTGTTCGTCAGAGTAATGCCCGAGTTCTTGATATTGAGGAAGGATTTATTGTTATTGAAAAAACAGGTTATAAGGACGAAACTCAACAACTTTTTAATCAACTTGAACCTTATGGTATTTTGCAGTTTGCAAGGTCGGGACGTGTGGCGGTAACAAGGCCCAAAAAAGAACTTTCAAACTATCTTCGCGACCTTGTTAAGGCGGCAGAGATTTCTAATACCATTCGCGATTGGAAACTTAAAAATTGAGTGTGGAATTTTGATATTTGGATATAAAAAAACGGTGGAACAATAAAAGTACCGCCGTTTTTTTTTGTTATTATTTACGTATTAAAAAGGTAAGTCGTCGTCAGCACCAGCTGCACCGCCATTGTTTTGTTCAACAGGACCAGTAGGTCCGTTATTGTTTGAGCCGCCTTGTGGGGGTGTAACAGAAGAACCACCACCAGAAACTGGTGTTGAACTTAATTTGTCGATGCGATAGGCCGAAAGCGTGGTGTACCATTTTTCTTGGTATTCGCGCGAACGTACGTCAAATTGTACTTTTATAGTTTCACCCAATGCTATTTCACCGAGATTTACTCTGTCGTTCCATACGCTGAAACATGCCTGTGCTGGGTATTGTCCGGGGGTTTCTATTACAAAATCCTGAGATTTCCATTGTCCGTTGCGACCTTCGCCAGAGCGAGGAGGAAGAACTTTTATAAGTTTGCCTTCTATTTCTAATGCCATAATTATTTTTTTGTTTAAAATTATTTGTTTGGGTAATATAGCAACAAAATTGGTTTGTTGCTATATGGATTTTAGACAATTAAAAGTCTATTTTTTGTCTTCTTTTGGGGTAATGCTAAGTAATTCAACATCGAATATTAACACGTTGTTGGCTTTGATAACACCGCCAGGACGTACTTGTTCGCCGTAACCTATGGCTGGTGGTACAAAGAATCTGTATTTGCTTCCAACGCTCATTAGAGGAATACCATATTGCCAGCCTTTTATTACTTGTTTTAACGTGAATTTAGCTGGTTTTTGGTCTGGATGTTTGTCGGTGCTGTCAAAAACAGTTCCATCGGTGAGAGTTCCAGTGTAATAACATTCAACTTCATCGTCGATGGTTGGGTGAGGACCGATACCTTCTTTTATTACTTGGTATTGTAATCCACCAAGCGAGTCAATAGTTATAACGCCGTCTTTTTTCTTGTTTTCTTCGAGAAATTTTTTGGCTTCGGCAAGGTTTTCTTTTGCTTCTTTTTGAGCGCGTTCTTGTATGTAGCCGCGTATTAACATTGGAGCGGTTTCTTGCGGAAAAATAAATGTTGTATCACCATTCATTGCCGACATCATGCCGTTAAGAAACGCTGTCTTGTCAATTTCTGGCATGTTTTTTAAAAAGTCTGTTCCGATGTTAACGCCAAGTGCATAACTTACAGAGTCGATTTTTGAGGATAGGCGGGCTTGCGGATTGCGAAATTGTTCTGCTGTTTGTTGAGCTCCGCACGATGCCATTGCTGTAATGGCAACTGCCGCTGAAATTGCTAAAAATTTAGATTTCATTTTTATTTTGTATAATAACGTTTTAATTTTTTGGATCTGATTTCATGCCGTCGTCGTCAAATTGATCTGCGTTGGTTGGTTCGTCTTTGGGTATTGATACTAAATCTATAGTAAAGATGAGCGACGAGTAGGCTGGAATTATTTCGGCTGGAGAATACTCTCCGTATGCAAGATTCCATGGAATGTATATTTCGTATTCCGAGCCTTCGTCCATTAGTAGTAAGGCTTCTGCCATTCCTGGTATTACGTATTGTGGGTTTATGGTTACGGGATCTTCTTGGTCGTAAGAACTATCGAATACCGTTCCGTCTAAAAGTTTTCCTTCGTAATGTACATTAACGTCGCATGTGTCGCAAGCGTGTTGACCATTGCCTTGTTTTAAAATTTTGTATTGTAGCCCACTTGGTGTAGTTTTAATGCCTTCTTTTTTTGCGTTTTCGGCAAAGAAACGGTCGCTTTCCTTGGTTTTTTCTTGGCGAATGCGTTCTTCTATTTCTTGAAAATATTTTTGTATAAAATCTTGTGCATAATCAAGAGAGATATCCCATGTTTCTTTTTGTGCCACATCTCTAAATGCTTTTCCTACTATTGTAGCATCGTAGTCGAGACCTTCTTTTGCCATATTGCTTGCTAAGAGTACGCCTATGCTGTAACTAAGTGTATCTTGTCGGCTTGCAAGTTTGGCTTTGTCGAAGTATTTTTGGGCGATGGACATGTTGCTCATCATCAATAGTGTGATTATTGCAATAAATATTTTTTTCATGTTTTTTTTCTTTTTTTTAATTGAATGTTTCGCTTATTTCTTGTTTTATTTTTTCTATTGCTATTGTTACAGGTGATTCTTCTACCGAAGCATACATTTCTATTATAGTTTGTGCCAATTCTGATGCTTTTGCATTGTTTTCAAATCTTTGTGCAGCGGCAGTGTAGAGTTGAATCATGCTTTCTTTTGCTTGTTTTACCGAAACCCATGCATCGCTACTAATGTATATTTGTTGCGATAGATTGTGTTCAAATTCTGTACGCACGGTTATTATTAGGGCGGTGAGAAGTTCTTTGGATGTCATATTTGGTTGGAGTACGCGACGCATAATACTTTCGGGAGTAATGCGTTCTAAGAAAAGAACGATGCGTTCGTATGCTGCCAACCGTATTGGTGTTGTGGTTTTTACTGTTGATGCGCTTAATTGGGCATGTAAACGAGCATCTTCACGATCGTTAAACTGCCTGATAGTTAGATAACTACATATTAGAACTACTATTGATGGCAGTATGTATTTTAATATTTCTAAAAATTCCATTGCTTTTTTTTATTTCGGGTTCAAAGGTATAACTTTTTTTTGAAAAAACTATCTGTTTGTTGTTTTATGGGGTTATTTTGTATTAAAATATTATAAATCAATACTTTATAACATCATTTTTATTAAATCGTCTTCGGTAATACCTTCCGCTTCGGCTTGGTAATTTCTTACTATACGGTGGCGTAATACAGGAAGGGCTACGGCTTTAACATCATCGATGTCTGGTGAGTATTTACCGTGAAGCAAGGCGTGAGTTTTAGCACCTGCAACCAAATATTGCGATGCACGTGGACCGGCACCCCAATTGAGGTATTTGTTGGCGGCAGCGTTGGCAAACTTTGTTTTTGGACGTGTTTGTGCAGCGAGCATAACTGCGTATTTTATAACGTTGTCGCTTACTGCGGCTTTTTTTATCAAATCGCGATAGTAAATAATTTCTTCTGCCGACAAAATTTTTGATGTTTGAGGTGAAGTGTCGCGTGTAGTATTTTTTACTATTGTTATTTCATCGTCAGGGTTTGGGTAATCGAGTATTACGTTAAACATAAAACGGTCGAGCTGTGCTTCTGGCAGAGGATAAGTACCTTCTTGCTCCACTGGGTTTTGGGTTGCCAATACAAAGAAAGGTTGTTCCAAGGCGTAGTTTGCGCCCGAAACTGTAACTGTGTGTTCTTGCATGGCCTCGAGTAATGCCGATTGTGTTTTTGGAGGTGTACGGTTTATCTCGTCAGCGAGGATTATGTTGGCGAATACTGGTCCTTTTATGAATTTAAAATTATGGTTTTCGTCGAGAATTTCGCTTCCAGTTATGTCGGATGGCATAAGGTCTGGTGTAAATTGTATGCGTTTGTATTTTAGATCTAACGCTTTGGCTATTGTGTTAACCAACAATGTTTTAGCAAGTCCGGGAACGCCAACAAGCAGACAATGACCGCCACTAAAAATAACGGTAAGCACTTGTTCTATTATTTGTTGTTGTCCGTAAACGGTTTTGCCTATCTCTGACAAAAGTTGTTGGTGTTTTTGTTTGAGTGAGTCGGCTGCCTCTACGCTGTCTTTAAATTCTATCATTTCTTTTGTTTTTTTTTGTTGTTAACGTTTAATTTCGTTGTGTAGCCATCCTTTGTAGTTGAAGTTGCAATCTTTGTAGTTACTACCTATTTTGATGTATGTTTCAACTTGTTTTTCGCTTATCCATTTGTCGTATGCTTTTTTGTATTTTTCGTTTAATGCCATATCTTGAATGGTTTGATAGTCGGTTTCTATCGTAGCTTCGTGTGGCTGTACTCTTGATTTTAATTGTATTATTTTAAACACAGTGTTACCTTTGTCGTCGTAGGTTTCAAATGGGCGTGTGTATTGACCTTCTTCGAGATTTTTTATGTAATAGTAGTTGGCGGGATAAACTTGATCAACGGAGAATTTAGAAGTGCCAGTGTATGGGTTGACAACTAAACCACCGTTTTTGTTAGTTTTGTCGTCTTGAGAGAAAATTTTTGCGGCATCGGAGAAACTAAGTTTTTTGTCTTCCAATGCTTTATAAACGCTGTCTGCTTGTTGTTTAGCTTTTTGTTTTGCTTCGACATTGAATTTTGGTTTCATCAAAATGTGCCTTACGTTTATTCTTTCGCCTTTTCGTTCTATCATTTGTATAATGTGGTAGCCAAATTCGCTTTCTATAACGTCGGAAATAGAGTCTGGTTTAAGAGAAAAAGCTGCTGTTGAAAATTCTGGCACAAGTTCACCACGCGACATCATTCCAAGTTCCCCACCGTTGGTGGCAGAGCCGGGATCTTCGCTATAAAGTATGGCCATGGTTTCAAATTTTTTGTTACCGCTAAGTACATCGTTTTTTATGTCGAGAAGGCGTTTTTTTACTGTTTCTTTGTCGCTTTTAGAAATTTGTGGATAGAATACTATTTGATTCATTTCCAATTGCATATCTATAAGTGGCAATGAATCTTTTGGAAGTTTTTTATAATAGTTGTTAACTTCCGAAGGGGTTACTTTTATGTCTTTGGTTATTTCTGAGCGCATACGTTGAGCCAAAAGTTGATCTTTGGTAACATCTCTGAGGTTTTCTTTTATTTCGGCCAATGGTTTATCGAAGTATTCTTCTACTTTTTCTACGCCACCAAGTTGGTCTATAAATCCTGATAGACGGTTGCTTAATTCGGCATCAACTTCTTTGTCGGATACTTCTAAGCTGTCGATTTCTGCCTGTGTTATTAATAATTTTTGGTATAACAAATCTTCAAAAATAACACACCTATCGGTTTTTTGATTGCGTGCTTGTGCTTGCATATACTGCGATTCTACTTCCGATTGAAGGATTATCTTGTTGCCCACTATGGCCACCACTTTGTCTATTACGATGGTGTCTTGTGCGTAAGTGGTTGCTGTGGCTGCTAATAAAGCGGCTGTAATTGTTGGTATTTTGTAATTTATTTTCATTTTATTTCTTGGTTGTCAGCTGGTTTATTTTTTGTTGGTTCAAAATATTCCAGATTTCCGTTGTTTAACGCTGTGTTCCAAATAGATTGCTCCATTTCTGTTATTATTTCGTTTTTTTGTTTGCTTACCATTACCTTTGCAATGTTTTGTTTTACCATTTCGTATGGCGCAACATCGCCGATTGCTTTGTAGTCTAATATTTTAAGGTAATAGACATATTGTCCATCGCCTTGTACTGCAAGCCCGTTATATTTTGTTATTGTGTTTTTTATATCCACAGGTTCGGGCATTAGTTTGGCTATTTCTGAATAGTAAATCCATCGAGAGCCAAAATTATCTATTTTTATTGAGTTGTTTTTACAAAAATCGTATAAATCTGCTGAGTCTTTTTGGTCTTTAAGTGCCAAATAGCCGCGCAATTTGTTTAAATCGGGTTTTTCGCTTAGGCTTTGCACAAAGATACATTTTATGGCGTTGGCATTTAGTATAAAATCTTCGGAGTGTTCTTGATAATACTTTGCTGCTTCATCTGGTTTAATAGCAGTGTCGAGTTTTTGCTCTATAAATTTGTCTTTGTACTTATACACCAATAGTGAGGCGCGGTATTCTTCTAACTGTTTTGATACGTCTTTTTGTTCTTCACTGAGATTAATTTCGGCGTTTTTTACCATAAGTTCTTTTTTTGCCCAAATGTCGATGTATCCGCGTACAATTTCTTCGCTATCGGAAGGTGGTGTGCCTTGTGGAATTATTTCGCCGAGGTCTTCGTAAAACAAATATTTGTCGTAAACCTTGGCTATTGGTGTTTTACCCTCAAAGTTGTCGGGTCTACTACATGCAGAAATAATGGCTGCTATGATTAATATTACTGTTAAATTTTTTTTCATTGTGGGCTAACGATTGCTAAAATAATTTTTTATTTGTTGTAAGGTTTCATGGTTTATGTTTATCTTGTATTTGCTTTTGAGTCCGTCGATGTATTCTTTATTTAGTTGTTGAGAATAGTCGTTTTGCACTTTGGTGTATATTTCGGATAATGGCGTAGGTTCTGGTTTTTGTAATATTTTTGTAATTACAAAGTATTCACCTGCTTTACAAGAGATTATTTCGTCTTTTGGCATGGTATATTTTCCATTGTTGAATCCATCGGTTACCATGTCGGCTATTTCGTTTTTGCCACGTGCGAAGATACCTGCACCTACTTTATCAAACATTGTGTTTGATGGTTGTGTGATAAGTTTTTGTACGTATTTGTTTATTTCTTTGATGTTTTTCTTAACCGCAGAAGGGTCTTTTGCCTTGTATATTTCTAATTGTAGTTTGTACTTAGAAGTGTATTTGTTGATATTGGTATTATAATATTTTTCTACAGCCTTTTTGTCTTGTGCTATTTGTAAAAAATTGTTGTGCATAGATGCGAGGTTGTAAAGTGTGGCTATTGATGCGCTATCGATGTTGTGACGATACGCAGCATTGCTTTTGTAAAGTATATTTTGAGAAATGTTTATTAGTTTTTCGTTTACAAAATTGTTGTAACTATTTGTTATGTATATTGATGCTTTGGTTGGGGGGCATGGCTTTTGATTTTGATAGATATATTCTGCCAAGTCGGCTACGGTGTATGTTTGGTTGTCGATTTTAAATAGTTTTTCGTCGAGATGTAGAAAGTCGGTTTGTTGCCATTGACCACGGTAGATAGCTGAATCTTTGAAATATGGATATAAACTTTCAAATGTCCCTAATTTTTTGTATCCAGCTACTTTTTTTATGCTGTCTTTAAACTGCATAATGCTTGGTTGTAATCTCTCGTCGTAAAGAAATTTTTGTTGTAAAATGTTGTATAGGCTATCGTTTACTATTCTTGCAATGTTTTTGTTTAGTTTTACGATATACCAACAATTGTCGGTTTCAATTAGATTTGATAGTTCGTTTTCTTTAATTTTAAAAATGTCGCTTCCAAAAATTTCAGCAGCATCTTTTAGTGATATTGTTTCGCTTTTTGGGCAGAAATCGCAATGTTTTTTTCGTAAAGTTTCTATGTTAGCACCAGTTTTTAGTGAGTTGTAAACGTTTGAAACTAAGTCTTTTATACTATCATTGTATTTTTTCGTTCCTTTTGCAAATGCTAAGTATGTGATGTTTACGCTGTCGATGGCTTTGCGTTTATCGGTTACTTTTATAATATGGTAGGCGTTGTTGCTTTTTATTGGTTTAGATAATTCTCCGATGGGTGCTTTTATTACATAGTCTTCAAAAAATCCTCCTGGCATCTCCATGGTTGATACGTATCCGAGGTCGCCACCATTGCGATTTACACATATATTATCCGATACCTGTCGTGCAACACGCGAAAAATTTGCACCGTTTTCTATTCTACTACGAATACTCTCGGCTTTGCGGTATGCCAATGAACTATCATTACCGCTAATGGAACTAATGTTAACAGTTATTTCATAGACGTGATATTGATAATCGGCGCGTTTTTTTATTTCTTGTATAATTTTTTTTGTATCTCGGCTTTGAGCAATGTGGTTGAAAATTTCGTATGTTTTTTGATGTTCCATTGCCAACCTGTATGTTTTTGTGGTGTCGAGATGCTTTTTTTTTGCATCGTAAGCAACTGCACAATAGTTTATATAGTTTTGTAGTAATTGGTCTATGGCTGCGGTATCATTACCAGTGTATGTAAATAGTCGTTGACATTCGTTTGTAAAATAAACGCTACCTATTGGGTTTCCATCGATGGTAAATAGGGTTTTGTCTTGCGCAGCGCATTGCAATGCAAGGCATATTATAATAATTAAACTTAGACTTTTTTTGCGCATTGTTATTTTTTTAATTTATGGTGCAAAAGTAAAAAAAAAAGTTGCTTTTAATAAATAGTATTGAAAAATTAACTAACTTTTATTTACTCTAATTTGTTGACATTATCTTTCTATTATAAAAAAGTATGTTTTTCTATAACCACACCTTAATATAAATGTGAATGTTGTTAGAAAATGTTAAAAAAAAAAGTTGAAAAAAATATGAAAAAAATTGTGCGTTTTAAAATTAGATTTTAAATTTGCGGATAACAAAACACGTTTATCAAACGATGACAACATTATGTTGGGTTAAGGTATGGGTTGTCTTGGCTTTAAAGTTTGTAAATAGGGCTTTAAAGCTAAGATAAAATTGAATTTTTTAATTATTTTTTCATATCTTGTTTGATTTTAAGTGTTATTTTTGAAGAAAGCACCGGCAAAGAGTCGGGCTTTCTTTAATTTATAAAACTCGACATAAAACCATTAAAGATAGCATTATGTATCAAGAAAGCGACTTAAAAGTTTTTGGAGAGATGGGTATCTCAACCCAAGAAATTGACAGGCAGATAGAATGTTACAAAAACGGATTTCCGTATTTGCAACTTTCTCGGCCAGCTACCGTTAACGACGGTATTCGTTGTTTTACCGATGATGAGGTTGCAAAATATGCGCAACGTTATAGTAAGGAAGCCGACAAATTTGATATAGTTAAGTTTGTTCCTGCATCGGGTGCAGCCAGTCGTATGTTTAAAGATTTATATGTTTTTGTAGCTGAATATGACGGTAGCCAAGAACAGAGACAAAAATTTGCCGATACATCGTTGCCTGCTCGTAAGTTTATCGATAATATAGATCGTTTTGCTTTTTACGACAAACTTCAAAAGATAGTGTATAATAACTATGGTTTGTCGATTAAAGAAATGTTGCAAGCTCATCGTCCTCAAGACATTGTAAAGTCGGTTATTGGCAAAGAAGGTCTTAATTACGGATTTTTACCAAAAGGACTTATTGAGTTTCATCGATACAAAAACACTTCGCGTACACCTGTAGAAGAACATATTGCAGAAGGATTGCAGTATGCTATTTCTAATAAAAAGGTAAGGATACATTACACAGTATCACCAGAACACTTGCAAATGTTTAGTAAGTTTGTTGAAGATGCTGTTCCTGCTTTTGAAGAAAAGTTTGGTTGTAAACTTGAAATAACTTTTTCAACGCAGAAAAAGTTTACTGATACAGTGGCTGTTGACGAAAATAATGAGATATTCCGCAATGATGATGGAACGCCTTTATTTCGTCCTGCAGGGCATGGTTCGTTAATTGAAAATCTTAACGACATTGATGCAAGGATTATTTTTGTAAAAACAATAGACAATGTTTTGCCCGATAACCGAAAGGATGTTACCGTAAAATATAAAAAAGCATTGGCGGGGTATTTGCTTAAAACAAAGGAAAATATTGCCGAATATATAAAACTGCTTGAAAATAATCCTACTCAAAATGTGTTGGACGAGGCGTATGTATTTATTTCAAAAAAACTTTGTACCGAGTTTGATACCGATTTTCTAAGTCTTTCATCGGCAAAGAAAGCAGAATTGTTGCTCAAAAAACTACGTCGTCCGTTGCGTATTTGCGGTATGGTAAAAAACGAAGGCGAGCCGGGTGGAGGTCCTTTTTGGGCTAAAAATCCCGACGGAACAACATCGTTACAAATTGTTGAATCATCGCAAATTGATAAGAATGATGAAAAAAGCATGGGTATATTAAAAGGTGCAACGCATTTTAATCCTGTTGACCTTGTTTGCGATGTAACAGATGTAGAGGGAAATAAATTTGACCTTCGTAATTTTACCGACCCACAAACTGGTTTTATTTCGCATAAATCCAAAAATGGAAAAGCTCTTAAATCAATAGAACGTCCCGGACTTTGGAATGGTGCTATGTCTGATTGGAACACTATATTTGTTCAAGTGCCAATTGACACATTTAGTCCTGTAAAAACCGTGCTTGACCTTCTAAGACCACAGCATCAATAATGAATTATAAATCCGTTTTTGCAGTTATTTTGTGTTGCAAAAACGGATTTTTTATTATAAGAAAAACAAAAATGTCAGTTTTACTCAAAAACGGAACATATATAGACTACAAAACATTGGATTTCAGTCAAGTAGATATACTTGCATCAGAAAGTGGCATTGAAATTTTGCAACGAGGAAGTTCTGTATTGGCTGATAAAACAATAGATTGTTCGGGAAAATATATAACACATTCTTTTGCTGATGGTTATATGCGGCCTGAATATATTTTTGTGCCAAGTTCAAAATATTTTATTGCGCAAAAAACACCATATTTTAAGTTTTTAAGCGATGTGCTATGGAAATATTCCCAAAATCTTGATGAGGATTTGCTTAGGGCATCGGCAATGTTTTCGGCGTTGCAAGCTGTAAAAAATGGTTGTACATTTGCAATTGTACGTCTTGAAGCTCCTGCCATTATTGAAAAATCCTTTGAGATTGTGGAACAAGAATTTAATCGGTTTGGTGTTTCAACGCTCATAAGTTATGCTACAGGAGAAATAAATGGCTATGTAAAAGCAGAAAAAGCGTTGCAAGCCAATGCTGATTATGTGAAAAAAAGCCAAGGACTTATGGGGATTGATGCTTCGTTTTTGGCTGGTAAGGAATTACTTGAAGAAGTTGTTTCGGTTTGTAAACAAGTGGGAGTAGGTGCGTTGATAAACGCAGGAGAAGATCATATTGATGAAGCCAATACAATGCGCGATTATAAAACAACCGCAGTCCAACGTCTTTATGACTCTGGAATAATGGATTTTTCGTCCACGATACTTGCTAATTGCAATGTAATTAGCGGTATAGAACGGAGTTGCATAAAGTTTAAACCGTGTTGGACTGCCGAAAATCCTATAGGAAATCTTCAAAATGCTGTTTCTCCATTTAGTTCACAATGGCTTGACGACAATATTTTTTATGGTACCGACTACACAGGAGAGAACCTTGTTGCAACTACTAAAATGTCGTATTTTAAGGCACTTGGCACGGAAAATGCAATATCTACTATGGATGCATATCAAAGACTTAGGGCTATACATCGTTATATAGAAATCAATGGCTTTAAGGGTGATGGACAAAATAATCTTATTGTTTTTGAAAATCCGTTACCTATGGAACTTAATAAAAATAACTTTGTTGTGCAATTAATTTTTGGTGCAAAGCCACACGGAATAACGGCTGTTGTTTCTGATGGAAAACTTATTGTAGATAACAGTATGCTTTTGCTTGCTGATGTTGCAGAAATTGAGAATTTTTGTCGTCAGCAGATAAATCGTATAATATGTTAATTGATTATGTTGCGTTCATTGCTCATACCGCTATCTTGGATTTACCGCATGATAACTTCGGTACGCAATTTTTTGTATAACAACAATTTATTGCGTAGCCACGAGTTTGATGTGCCAGTAATATCGGTGGGCAATATCACCGTAGGTGGAACGGGTAAAACGCCGCATACAGAATATATCGTTAATGTACTAAAGGACAAATATTCAGTAACGGTTTTGTCACGTGGTTATAAACGTAAGACAAAGGGTTTTGTGGCAGCTACAGAGCATAGTACAGTGGCAGAAATTGGTGATGAACCAAAGCAAATGTTGCGTAAGTTTAATGGTGAAGCCAATGTTTGTGTGTGCGAGAGTAGGGTAGATGGCATAGAAAAAATAGTAGCAACAAATAGAAGCGACAATCAAGTTGTAGTTCTTGATGATGCCTACCAACATCGCAGTGTTAATCCGCTTGTAAACATTTTGTTAATAGATTATAATCGTCCTATTTTTAGCGATAGCATACTTCCATACGGACGCTTGAGAGAAAGCGCGCACAATAGTAATCGTGCTAATATAATTCTCGTAACTAAATGTCCTGAAGATTTAAAACCAATAGATAGAAATGTATTTGCAAAAAATGTAAATAAACTGCCATTTCAATCAATATATTTTACTAATTTTAAATACAAAAAACTCACACCAGTTTTTCGTGAAGGAATGAGTAATGTGCTTGCCGATGGTCAAACCGAGGTGTTGATTATTACAGGTATTGCTAATCCTGATACATTGTTGGAGCATGTAAGAGAAAATATTTCGGAAAAGATAACTCATTTGCAATTTCCTGATCATCACAATTTTAGTAAGAAAGATATAAAGAAAATTATTGCTACATTTATGTCATTGGGTGAGAAAAAAATAATTATCACCACCGAAAAGGATTCAGTTAGACTTATAGAAATAGATTGGAACGACGATATAAAGGCTTCGATGTATTTCCTGCCCATTGAGGTTAATTTTATATACGAAGATTCGCAGGAGTTTAACAATCAAATTTTAAAATATGTTGCAGAAGATAGAACAAACTACCGCTTACATACGACAGTGCGTCAATTTTAATCCAGAGATAGGAATTATTCTTGGTACAGGTTTGGGCGCATTGGTCAACGAAATAGATACTATTGCTACGCTTGAATATAAAGACATTCCAAATTTTCCAATTTCAACAGTGCAGGGGCATAGTGGAAAACTTGTTTTTGGAATGCTCGGTGGCAAAAAGGTTGTGGCAATGCAAGGACGTTTTCATTATTATGAAGGCTATACTATGCAGCAAGTAACATTCCCTGTTAGAGTAATGAAGGCTTTGGGAATAAAATTGCTTGTTGTTAGCAATGCATCGGGCGGCATGAATCCCACTTTTAAGGTGGGCGACATCATGGTTATTCGCGATCATATCAATCTTTTTGGAACCAATCCGCTTATTGGTCCTAATTGCGATGAACTCGGTCCGCGATTTCCAGAAATGTCGGAGGCGTATGATAAGCGTTATATAAAACTTGCTTTTGAAATTGCCGAGCAAAATAACATTCATCTTCAAAAAGGCGTTTACATTGGGGTAACTGGTCCAACATTTGAAACACCATCGGAATATAAATTTTTCCATATTGCAGGTGCCGATGCAGTTGGAATGAGTACAGTACCAGAAATAATTGTAGCACGCCACATGAAAGTGCCTTGTTTTGCTGTTTCGGTAATTACAGACCTTGGAATTACAGGTGTTGTTGAAAAAGTTTCGCATGAGGAAGTACAACAAGCGGCCAACAAAGCAGAGCCAAAAATGACGTTATTGATTAAAAAAATGATTGAAAGTATTGTTGAATTTTAAATTGTTTAATGGTAAAGAGGTTGTTTCTTTTGGGCAACCTCTTTTATTTTTTTTCATATTTCTGGTTTTTTTGTGTAAAAAACTTTACTAAAAAGTTGTGTTAAAAGATAAAGCATAAATTCTAAGATAAATTATACTAAATTTTACACAAAAATAGTTTTAAAATTTATAATTTTGCACGGTGTTTGAAAATAATATTCCAATACACACGATAAAAGTGTTTTAGGTGTAAAAAAACTAAATGGAAACAAAAAAACAACGGGTAAATAGGTTACAAGCAGTTATAGGTCAAAAACTAACGTTGATATTTTTAACGTTAACAATTGTTTTCGCTGTTTTGATGTATTTTGCATCAAAATTGTTTTCGGGCGAAAATAGTCGAGATTTACTTTCTGCATCAAAAAATATATTAGAGCAGCGCAGTGCTTTTATGTCAGATGTGTTACATAGTTGTGCATCAAGGCAAGAAACTGCTGATTTTGTTATCAATTGCGATTCTTTATGGGCAACAACAAATTTAAATAATTTACCATTAACATACAAATTTACAGGAGTTATATGCTTAAATGCCAATGGCGAAACCGTTTATTATTGGCCAAACAACACTGATACTTATAATGTCAACGATAATCTTGAATCTCAAAAAGTTAAGGAAGGTGTACTTGCTGGACAAAGACTTAATTTTTTTGTTAGTGCCAAAGAAAAAGTTTATAATCTTGTAGCAGAAGGCGTTAAATCTCCTAATGGAATGCCAGTTGGAACACTTATTTTTTTCAAACGTTGGGACGACAAGGAGATTGAAAAAATTAATAGTCTAATAGGTTCACCTATATTTTTGTCGTCAACAGCAAGCCAAAAATCAGACGATACAAAAGATAAGATATTTGTTGATTTAAAAAATGCTGCAGGTCAGCCTGTTGCTAATGTAAGTATTGTTCAATATTCAAATAAAACATTGAATAAACTTAAAAAAATAGGTATTTTATTTTTTGTTTTTGTAGGTCTAACATACTTTTTTATTCAAGCATTGCTTTTCCGTAGGGTTATGTGGCCTATAAAAACGTTGATTTCGTCGCTCGACAACGACCAAGAAGTTGAATTTGCACATAAAAATCTCGTAACAAAAGAATTTTTTACCTTTGGTAATCTTGTTAACGATAATCTTAAAAGCAGAAAAGATCTTAAGGCTGCTTATGAAGAACAGCACACGCTTCAAGAAGAACTACGTCAAAACAACGAAGAACTTCATTGTATAAACGAAAATCTCGAATCGGCATATTCTCAACTCAACAAGAAAAGTGTTGAGTTGGAGCAGATTAACGAAGAGTTGAAGATAACAACCGAATATTTAAAAAAACAAGAAGAATATCTATCAACCATATTGTCTAATCTTGGCGAAGGCTTTTTAATTTTAAATGCAGATTTTATAATAACAATGTCCAATTTAGCAGCTCAACGGCTGTTAAGCGTTGGAAAAAATACATTGGCAAATCATTCTATATTTGAATTTATTGACACAGAGTATCGCCAAAAGATAATTGACGAAACAATTAATATAAAAAACGGAGAAAGTGTTCGTTATGAGGCTACTACAACGGATATAGCCAACGATAAGCATGTGTTTATGATAACAGCATCACCGCATCAAAACATTCAAACAAGAGCAAAAGAATATATTTTTATAATTTACGACGTAACAGACGAACGCCGCAATGCCAATAAAATTAAAGAACAGAATATTAGACTCAACAAATATTTTACAGCAATAAACCAAAGTCCTGATGTAATAGTGCTTACCGATATTGATGGACACATAGAATATGCAAATCCTGCATTTGAAATAACAACAGGTTACAATTTGCAAGAAGTTTTGGGACAAACACCAAGGATTTTGAAGTCGGGTAAAACTCCTGAAAATACGTATAAAGAACTTTGGGAAACGATAAAATCTGGACGTATTTGGCATGGTGAATTTGTTAATCGAAAAAAAGATGGTGGCGAATATTACGAAAAAGCTATAATTTCGCCAGTTAAGGATAATTTTGGCAATATTATAAGTTATCTTGCAATAAAAGAAGATATTACAGAAAACCGTACAACACAAGCCAAACTTAAAGAAACCCAGCGTAATTATGCTCTTATTGCAGAAAATAGCAATGATGTTATTTGGATTTTTGATGTTGGTAAACAAAAAATAACTTACATTAGTCCATCGGTAAAAACAATGCGCGGTTTTACGCCAGAAGAAGCTATGCAGATGCCACTCGAAGACTTTTTTGCAAAAGAATCGCTTGAACATCTTGCTATGTTTTCTAATCAAGAACTCATTTGGTCGAAGATGCGTGATGGTTCATTGAAAGATGATATGCACTTTGAGGTAAAACAAACTTTAAAAGACGGTGGATTAATTGATGTTGACATACAATTAAGTCCGTATTACGAAACCGATTCTAAAGGCAACAAACTTGTGCAAGTTATTGGAACAAATAGAAATATTACAGAACGTAAACAAAAGGACGAGATTTTACGTCAATCGGAAGAAAAATATAGAATAATATTAGAAAACACCGCTGATATTATTATCAAATTTAATCCAAAAACACTCAAAGTTATATTTATAACTCCTGCGATTACAGCGTTGGCTGGTTATACTCCAGAAGAAGTGGTAGGAATGAATGTTTTGGATTTATTTGCCACACAATCTCATGAGAAAATTAAGGATGTAGTAATGGGATTTTTAACAAAACGTGTATTGTTGGAGCCTGGTACTCATTATCGTGGAACGTTTAAGTTTAAGCACAAAAACGGTAAAATTTTTGATGTAGAGACCATGGCAAGATTTCTACGCGATGAAAACGACAATTTTACCGATTGCCTTGCTGTTGTTCGCGATATAAGTTATATGGTAGCTTACGAAAACAAGTTGCGTAGTAACAATAATTTGTTTAAGACACTTATCGATAATTTACCTGCAAAAATATATCTAAAAGGCAAAAATCTTAAGTATCAAGTTGTAAATAAGCAATATGCAAATACATTAGGTTTTGACATAAAAGATATTATTGGAAAAACTGACATCGAACTTGGCGCAAGTTATGCTAACGAATATACAAAACTTGATGAGGAGGTTATAACAAAATTAGAACCTGTAATTGACTACGAAAAACAGATTTTAGACGATGAGGATGGTAATTATTGGACATCAACCTCAAAAGTGCCATATTATAACGAAGAAAATAAATTAGAGGGCATTATAGGCATTGTGCAGGATATTACTAAGCGTAAACGAAACGAAAGCATGATGAATGAACGCACTCGCCAATTTGAAAATACCATAAAAACACTTACCGATGTTTATATAAAGACAGACTTAGACGGTGTTATTATACAAGTAAGTCCCTCGGTGTGTCAATTTTATGGTTGTCAGGATGTTACTGATATTATTGGTAAGATAGCATTCGATGTCTTGCAACCAGAAGTTGTAGATGAAATAAGAAATAAACTATTGTCGTTTGGCGAACTTAAAGCATTTAATTTTAAGTTTACCAATTTAAAAAAGGAAGAACGGCATGGCGAGGGTAATTTTGTGATTTGGTATGACGACCTTGACATGCCAAGCGGTTTTGAAGGCATTATTCGCGATGTTACCGATCGTATTAAATACGAGAAAATGCTTAACGACATGAGTAAAGAACTTATGGAAAGTCTCAGTACGGTGGGTAAACAAAAAGTTGCCATTGAGTCTACTCATAAAAATATGCTCGAAAGTATTTCGTATGCAAAAAGAATACAAAGTTCGTTGCAACCCGATGAAAACAATATAAAAGATTTTCTTAATGATGCATTTCTCATTTATCGGCCATGTGAAATTGTGGGTGGTGATTGCTATTGTGTAATGCGACGTGCAGGAAAAACTATTGTTGCAGTGGCAGATTGTACGGGGCATGGTGTGCCAGGCGCGTTGATGAGTGTTTTGGCTATTAGTTCGTTAAACAATGTGATAACTCAAATGGATCGTAACAATATAACAGCTTCGGGAATTTTGGAGGCTTTGCGATACAAGATGATTAACACTATGAACAAATCGCTGGTTATAAAAGATGGTTTGGATATTTGTCTTACGGTGATAGATGAACACAAAGGAGTATTGCAATATTCTGGTGCTAACAATCCATTGTTTATTGTTCGTGATGGAAATCTTATTGTGCTTAATCCTACAAAGTGTCCCGTAGGGCTACATCCAATAAAACTTGATTTTATCGACGAAATTTTTGAATATAAACATGGTGATTCGGTATTTTATTTCTCTGATGGTTACCAAGATCAGTTTGGTGGACCTCTTAACAGAAAATTTACCAGAAAGGCTTTAAAAGAGTTTTTACCCACAATCGGTGGTTTGTCCACCCAAAAACAAAAAGAGGCTCTTATCAAAAATCTTGAAGATTGGATGGCTGCTCAAAACCTAAAGCGACAGGTTGACGATATTACAGTTTTGGGTATAAAGTTTTAAAACTACCTAAAGGCAAGTGAAAGTAGAAGGTTTAATATGTTTTGTATGCTGATATAGAAATGCTATGTGTTTTATTTTCTGTTAATTGTTTTTGTTGGTTTCAATCTTCCAAAGCATAAATTTTTTGAGCAAAAAAGTAAGAAAATAAGGAAACGTAAAAAATTTACCGTTATATCCAATATTTTTGTTACATAGTTTAATTCCATATTTAATTTGAGGATAAGAAGAACTTTCAATTAGGTTGTTGAGTGAGCGTGTTGAATTGTCGTTTGCCTTAACCTCAATAGGAACAACATTTGAAGCATCTCGCACAAAAAAATCCATTTCAATTGTTCCTTTGGAATTTTTGAAATAGTATAGTGGATAACCGGCCTTAACAAGCATGTCGGCAACAATATTTTCGTAAATTGCACCCTTGAAAGTGTTAAAATTTTTGTTAGCACGCAAATCGGCTTGTGATTCATCGTCTAACGAAGCTATCAAAAGTCCAGTGTCTTTAAAATATAGTTTGTAGTTTTGAGGATTATAATTCCCTTTAAAAGGTAGTTCTGGCAAGTCAAGACAATAACAAATATTTACAATCCCAGCATCTTTTAGCCAATCGACAATGCCAACATACTCTCTATTACGCGCTCCATGAGAAATTTTTGAAATTAAAAATTTTTTATTTTCTTTTGCTAAAAATACTGGAATATTTTCGTAAACATTATTAACCTTTGCTTTGTCAAGACCTATGGCGTATTTGGTAATGTCTTCTTTATATGCTGCGAGTAAGGCTCGTTGAAGTTCTAAAAGTCCAGAAAAATTGTTTTGCGACACAAATTTTTTTACTATTTGCGGCATACCGCCAACAAGCATATATTCTTTGAAATATTGTGTCATAACATTAATAACTGCAGGATTAAGAGGTATTTGTTGTTTCATGTTTTCAAACAACGAGTCAATTTGACTGTCGCTATAACCTTTTGCCCATAGAAACTCTTCAAAATCAAGTGAATACATCTCGTAATCTGTTTTATAACCAACCGAAACTGATTCTATTTCTTGATAATTGATACCCATCAACGAACCTGAACATATTACATCGTATTGACGATGCAAAGCGAAGAATTTTAAGCAAGTTGCACAATTGGGACATGATTGTAGTTCGTCAAAAAAAATCAAAGTTTTGTGAGGTATAAATTGAAATTTTGGGTTAATCATTGAAATTTGTTTTACTATATTTTCAACAGAAAATCCAGTTTCAAAAATTGCCTTGTATTCTGGCGAAGTAACAAAATTGATTTCAACAAAACTTTTATAAGATTGTGCAAAAAGTTCGATGGAAAAAGTTTTTCCAATTTGTCTTGCCCCTTTTACAATTAAAGGCAATCTTTCAGGGTTTTGTTTCCAAGAAACAAGATAATTGTCTATTTTTCGTTTAAGTTTCAGTTCCATAATGTTTTATGTTTTTGTTATCACAAAATTCCAGTATAAAATTATCAAAAAATCACAAAAATCCAACATTTTAAAGGCAAAAAATCACAAAATTCCTAAAATTTTTACCGAAAAAAAACTTAAATGCAGTAATTTGTTAAACGTAGATTCAAACCGCAAGTGCAATTTTTTTCATTTCCATTTGGAACACCTTTAT
>CALFIU010000052.1 GCA_937877455.1 uncultured Bacteroidales bacterium | reverse complement strand
AACTACACCGAAACCATAACCCTCTGCAACGACCTGAAACAGGCGTTGTTGAAAAAGGTGTTTGGATAAATGTTGGAGTGCAGACGGCTCGTCTGCCGTTTGGCAAAAAAAATTTTTGTAGTGGTGAAAAAAATGATTATATTTGGCAAATAAAAAAACTAAACCCACCGGCTTGACCGAAGTCAGGGGCACGGTGGGAATCAAGATGCTGCAAAGATAAAATGAATTTTTTATATTTGCAAATTTTTCGCCAAATCACCTAACAAAAGTGCGCCAAATCACCTAACGAAATTGCGCCAAAAGTAAAAATGAAATTGCGCCAAAAGTGAAAATAGAAAATGCGCCAAAAGTGAAAATAGAAAATATAATTAATTGATTAAATGAATGTTATAAAACAAAATATTATCAACAAATTATATGAAAAAAAATGAGTAATAGATGGTGAGTTACTAAAAACTAAAAATTGATAAATTATGGACGAATCAACAACACGCCGAAAGAAGATAGACCCTGCGCTTTATGCCGTGGGTTGGGAGCAAGTGCCTGAAAGTCAGATTCTAAACGAACAACGCGCATACCTAATTGCGCCCGGCCGTGTGGAAAAACTCAAAGCCCGCAATCCCAAAAAAGTTGATTATGTGCTTGAATACAAGGGCATAAAACTCGCCGTTGTGGAAGCCAAGTCAGACGAAACAGACGTTTCGGTGGGCGTGCCGCAAGCCAAGCAGTACGCTGAAATGTTGCAGATTCGTTACGCCTATTCCACCAACGGCGACAAAATCTATTTCATCGACATGGGCGTTAAGGATGCGCACGGCAATTACACAGTGCCTTCCACCGAAAAATTTATCGACCATTTCCCATCGCCGCAAGAATTGTGGCAGATGACATTCCCGATAGCCAACGTTTGGCGCGACCGTTTCAATCTCGAACCCTTCAACCGTGGCGGCAACCGCGAACCACGCTATTATCAAACCAATGCCATCAACAACGTGCTCAGCGCAGTGGCAAACGGGCGAAACCGCATTTTGCTCACAATGGCTACCGGCACGGGCAAGACATACACGGCGTTTCAGATTTGTTGGAAACTATTTCAGACCAAATGGAATCTCCACGGAGCCGACCAACGTCCGCGCATACTTTTCATCGCCGACCGCAATATACTTGCCAACCAAGCCGTCAACGATTTTGAACAGTTTCCCGAAGACGCTATGGTGCGCATCACGCCCGACGAACTTCGCAAACATCACGGCAAAGTGCCTACGGCGCGGCATCTCTATTTTACAATATTTCAGACCTTTATGTGTACCGACGGCAGCGGCTGTCAATATTACAAGCAATATCCGAAAGATTTTTTTGATTTCATAATCATCGACGAGTGCCACCGTGGAGGCGCAAACGACGAAAGCCAATGGCGCGAACTTATGGATTATTTTTCGCCCGCCTGTCAACTCGGTATGACAGCCACACCGCGCCGTCAGGACAACGCCAACACATACCGCTATTTTGGCGAGCCGGTGTATTCCTACTCGCTTAAACAAGGCATCGCCGACGGCTATCTCACGCCGTTCCGTGTGCGTATTTCTGAAAGCAACATCGATGAATACACCTACAATCCCGATGACGACATTGAGGGCGAAATCGACACCGAAAAAACTTACACCGAACGCGACTTTTACAACGGACGCATAGAAATCCGTCAGCGCGACGAACACCGTGTAATAGAGATGCTTTCGCAAATCAATCCCGACGAAAAGACAATAGTGTTTTGCGCCACACAGTTGCACGCCCACATCATCCGCGATATGATAAACCAGCACAAGCGCAACCCCGCGTCCAACTATTGCGAGCGTGTTACCGCCGACGATGGTGCCGACGGAGAAGCAACTCTCAAACTTTTTCAAGACAACGAGCGCAAGTTGCCCACCATACTCACCACATCGCAAAAACTATCCACAGGCGTTGATGCCCGCAATGTGCGCAACATTGTGCTAATGCGTCCTGTCAACAATATGGTGGAGTTTAAGCAGATAATCGGCCGCGGCACACGCCTTTTCGACGACAAATATTATTTCACCATTTACGACTTTGTGGGAGCGAGCCGCAATTTTCAAGATGCCGAGTGGGACGGCGACCCGTTTTGCCCTGTCTGCGGCAATTACCCTTGCACATGCAACAAGAAGACCAACAACAGCGGAAGAGTAGCCAACGAACCCGAAACGCCTTTCGGTCAGCCACAACCGTGTCCTAATTGCGGACATCTGCCTTGCACTTGCGACGGCGGCAGCAAACCCAAAAACAAAGTGATAGTTCGCCTTTCCGATAAGCGCACGATGGAACTCAAAACCACTTGGTCGGAGCGTTTTCAGTTTGGCGACGAACTCATTTCGATAGAAGAATTGATACAGAAACTATTTGGACGGCTACCCTACTTTTTCAATGGTCCAGAAGACCTTCGCAAACAATGGGAGCATCCCGACACACGTCAGGCATTGCTCAACCATTTGGAGCGCGAGGGTTTTCACGAAGAAAAACTCCAAACCATTCAGCGCGTGATGGGGCGTGAGGATTGCGACCTTCTCGACGTGCTTGAATACATCGCCTACGAAACCGAACCGATGCAACGCACCAAGCGTGTGGAACTTGTTAAGCAGGAATACTACAAGCGTCAGAGTGCGGCTCAACGCATTTTCACCGACTTCCTCATATCGCAATATCTGCGCAACAGTTACCGCGAGTTTACGTCCGAAAACCTCGGCAAGTTCATCAACATGAAATACGGCTCAATCGCCGACGCCAAAGCCAACCTTTCAATGGACGTGTCGCAAATACGCAACCATTACTTCGAGTTTCAACGGCAGTTGTACAAGGCGGCGTAAAAGGGTGATGGTTAAAGAATTTTTATACAAACTTTTTTTGAATCTCTTTTTTACGCCATTCAACGTTGTAATCAGACAGAAGCCTTGATTTTTTTGATTTATGTGGGATGTCGCAGCCGCTGTCTGTTGACAGCCAAAAGAATGTACAACTTTCTATTCTTATACTGTTGAGATTAGCGGCTTAGTCAGACAAAATTTTTTTCAACCATTGCGACTTTTTTACGATTGTGGCAATCTCTTTTTCAGTCATTGGGTGCACTTCAAAGAAGTATGCCACATCATTGTAACCAACAGAATAATCCCAACGGTTATCCTCAGGGCATTGTTTTTTAAGAGCGGAATCAATATCTACGCTACCGCTGATTTTTTTTGTTGATTTCAGAAAATCAAATTTATCGCGGTCGCTGCCTTTTACAGCCTGAATACCGGGCTTATACTCTCCAGGAAAATCATTGTCAACGGCTTCCTTGAATGTCATAATCTCCTGATTTTTTTAGAATTTTGAAACAATACTTCCCGCTCTGTCAGCCGAAAGCGACATTCCTCCCCAATTGGAAACGTCCTCGTCCTCTGATTCCACGTCAAGCGATGAAATATCTTTGGAGTGAACCTTGCGCGTTTTTGGATCAGGGGCAAAATAATAGACTTTGATTTCCTTTTCAAAAAGTCCATCAAAAAAGTTCTTGTCCTTTATCTTAAAATCGAACATTTCAGCCAAAGCTGCAAAAGATTTCTCGCCTTTATGCTTCAAACGGTTCATCGTCCAAACAAAATCCAACGGCGTTGACGAATGTGTTGAAATAATAACCTTTACGCCGTTTTTCATCAACTTCAAGACCGTAAACATAAATTCAATGATTGCACGGGGATGCAGACCAAGTTCTGGTTCTTCGATGATGATGTAGTCAATTACACTTATTAAATTAAAATCATCTAATACCATTAATAAAGGTGCAAATTCTCTTTGTCCCGTACTCCAAGCCATATAAGGAATGGTTTGACTGTTAACTGTCATTTCCAATCGCGGACTTCCAGCATTGCGCCTCATATTTATTTTTGCCGCCTTCAAAAAATCAAAATCCTTTATCTTATCGCTTAATATTTCTGTTTGAGTCCCTTTTATATAATATCGCAAATGTTGACTGAATTTAACCAACACATACGGAGAATTAATAAAATCATCAGAGGTTTTAATTCTGCCTTCGGAAACTGCAGAACTTCTTTGTGCGGGAATGTACAAAATATTTGGAAAAACATTCTCAACTTTGGACGATAATGGTTCCTGAATGCAAGTATCGATTTCGTTTCT
Organism: uncultured Bacteroidales bacterium; assembly: GCA_937877455.1. GTDB lineage: Bacteria > Bacteroidota > Bacteroidia > Bacteroidales > UBA3824 > UBA3824. Next base: position 5,328 of record CALFIU010000052.1, on the reverse strand, counting down.
TATTTCCTCAAAAAATTGCTTCTTCGATATTTTATCGTTGTTAAATGTCAAAACTGTATTTACTTGAAATATATTATGCATATTATCTCCATAATAGTAATCCAAAAAATCATCAAAATTATCAATACTGTTTGATTTAAGAAAGTCGTATGCAATATGCTCGATATCAAGTTTCAGCGCAAACGTTTCCAAAAACAACGTCTTACCGCTCGCCTGTGGACCGGTGAGGATGGTGAGGTCGCCAAATGTTACGTCGGCTTTGGCTATCGGGCCAAGATTTTCTACAACGAAATTATCCATAATTCTAATCGTTTTTTATCAACACAAATTTAATGAATGTTTTCATTTCACCCAAAAAATCACCTCATTTTTTTCCATCTCTAACACACACGTCAATTTCATTTGAATCTTCATCATTGCTGGCGAGCCTATATACTCGCCCCTACAAAAAAAAACTTACACCACCAAGTTGCACCCGATAAGCGATTTTATGTAGCGATGAAAACGGATTGTATTTTTCAAAATTTTCTTTTCGTGTATTGAAGTGTTTTTCGTGTAAAAATACTCATCACTTTATACTGTCCACGCTTTCCCTTAACAACCTTATAATATCTTCGGCGGAGATTGCGGAGAAGAGGTCGGTGTCTTGGAGAAGTGCGTCCGCCATGGAACGCTTGTTTTGATGAAGGCGGATAATCTTTTCCTCGATAGTGCTGGCGGCTATGAGACGATAGACCGTTACGGGACGCTCCTGCCCTATGCGGTGCGCACGGTCGGATGCCTGATCCTCGATTGCGGGATTCCACCACGGGTCGAGGTGTATGACGTAATCGGCGGCAGTTAGGTTGAGTCCCACTCCCCCAGCCTTGAGCGAAATCAAGAACAGCGGCTCGTCGCCAGTCTGAAACGCCTTGACAAGCCTGTTGCGTTCCTGCGGCGAGGTGCTGCCGTCAAGGTAAAGGTATTGCAACGGTGATGTCTGGTCGGCGGCGTTTATCTTGTCCAACTCCTCGCGAACCAATGCAAGATGGCTCGTGAACTGACTGAAAACCAATGCACGGTGTCCACCTTGTCGAAGTTGGGCAACAAGATTGAGGAAAGCCTGCATCTTGCTCGACTGTAGTTTTAGTTTTGGATTGACAAGTCGCGGATTGCACGCCGCCTGACGCAGTTTCGTTATTTCAGCCAACGCACGTAGAGAATTTTTGCTATCGTTCTCAAGGTTGGCGATTGCCGTCTGACGGATATTGTCGTAGAGAGCCTTTTCCTCGTCGCTGAGTTCGATGCGGAGAGTGATTTCGGTCTTTTCGGGCAACTCATTGAGAACATCAGCCTTTGTGCGGCGCAGAATGAACGGCGTGAGTATGTTTTTGAGGATTTTTTGACGTCCAGTGTCATGGTCGCGCTCCACAGGAAGAATGAATCTGTCGGTGAACTGCTGAAATGTACCGAGCAATCCCGGATTGGCAAACTGAAAAAGATTCCAAATCTCGCTCAAATGGTTTTGAAGCGGCGTGCCGGTGAGAATAAGCCGGAAGTCGCCTTTTAGTTGCATCGCGCCCTTTGAAGTCTGCGTGTCGCGATTCTTTATCGAGTGAGCCTCGTCAAGTACAATTGTTGCCCAAACTTTCTTTGTAAAGAGTTCGATTTCTGTTACCAAAAGTCCGTATGTGCTGATTACGACATCGCCTTTGTCGCAAGATTCGATTATTGACTCGCGGTCGCCTTGATTGAAATTGTGGACGGTCAACGCTGGTGCAAAACGGACAAGTTCCTGCTGCCAGTTCATCAGCACGTTTGTTGGCATTATGACAAGTTGAGGTCCGAGTGCGGCTCGGCTCTGCATCACGGTTATCGCTTGAATGGTCTTGCCAAGTCCCATATCGTCGGCAAGACACGCGCCTGCACCCCAAAACGCAAGTCGGCTCATCCATTTGTAACCTTCCTGTTGATACGGACGGAGTTCGGCGTGGATATTTGACGGTATCGTAAAGTCAACCTTCTCCGATTCCTTGATTCTCGAAATCAGGCTTTTGAACTGCTCGTCAGCCTTTATTTTTGCGCCCAAGTCGCCCAGCGTGGAAAGTTGTACGCCGTTGATTGCGGCAATCTTGAGATCGTCGCCCTTGCCGACAGCCATTTGTGCAATTGCTTGGAGTTGACGGCGGAGTTGCTCGCTTATGGCGATGTATTCGTCGCCATCAAGACGGATAAAATTGCCCTCTGCATTACTCAGACTTTCAAGGAGTTGAGCCATTTTGAGTTTTTCTTTGTCGCCGATTTTGAGTTCGCCTTCCAATTCAAACCACTGCCCTACCCCATTGATTTTGATGTTGAGCATTTTGGCTTCTATCATCGGTCTAACGACACGCATTTTAACGCCTTGCGGCCATTCCACAAACGCCGTGTCGGGCATTTTGCGGACGGCTTCAAGAACTTCGAGGCATTGACCTGTGTCGGCAATCCATTGATCGTCGCCGTCCTCTGACAATGTGTTGAGGGCTTGACAGACAGTCTGATAATTTTTCGTTTCCGCATTAAGGTCGCGCTCGGTCTGCACCCTTTCGCCGTCTATTGTGGTGCTGACGATGGAGATTCCGTGTCCGGGCTTCTGATACGGCGGACATGTGCCGAAAGGCTTGGCTACCAAGGATATGCGGTATTCGTTAGAATTGGTCAATGGCGAAATTTGAACAGCAATCAAGGGCGACGATTCAACGCTTTTCAAGACGGTGGAGTTTTTAAGCAACGGGCTTAGAACCGTCAACGAACCACTGAGTTTTTCGAGTGCCTTTGTGAGTTTTTCACGGCTTTTGACTGGAAATCTCCTGATGGTTTTGAGAGTTTCAAGTGTCTTGATTTGCTGCTCGTTGGCACATACAACGGTGATTTGCTTGTCGCCGGTGCAAATTGTGGAAATCTTTTGGTAGTAGCCTTCGTAATATTTGGCGTTGGTGGTTATTTTGTAACCGTTTTTATCTTGATTGACAACTATTTGCAACGGTTCTTCAACGATGTCGATTCTCTGTCCTGTATTCTCGTCAAAGACCCTCGGACAGCCGACAAGTGCTTTGATTGCGGTGTCATAATCAAGATAACAAGCCGTCTTCCATCCATAATCATTCTCGTTTTTCACAATTTCGGCTATCTTGTCGTCGAAGTCGTCCATGCAGTCGTACTGTTTGTCCTGCAACGATGCCAACGTTATATTTCTACCTTTTGTCCAGTTGATGCCGTCGCTTGATTTTTGGAGTTTGACGGTGATTCCTTCGTTCTTGGTATCAAGTATATATATGATGCGCTCGTTTTTTTTGATTGTCTGTGAACCTGATGTCTCGTCATCGAGGATTGAATCGAGGACTTTTTCCCATTTTTCTATTTTTTTGTACTCGACAAAGAGCGGCGTGTCGATGCCAGTTTGTGTACGAAGTTGTTCGTTGGTGTCCTTCAACTCGTCAAACTCGAATGAAAACAGGAGTTTGAGGTAGTTGGATTGACAGTTGGGCAACGCTTGAAGGGCATTGCTGATGGTAGGGTTTCGGAACGTTACGTTGCAGAAATGATTGAGAAACAATGCCGCAAGCATCTCATCTTCAATAAAATCGAAGTTTGTGATGGAGCATATTTCGTCCGCATCATCCAAACCTAAATATTGAGCCAAAACAACTCGCATTGCCAGATATTTCTTATTATATTTTACCGCATCCATTTTATACAATGCGCCAGCCGACCTACAGGACATCGGTGTATTAGCCTGCATCATTGACAAAGCATATAGAAAATTTGTCAGTCCGTCGGGAAAAAATTTGATTTTGGCAGATTTCAAAATGGATTGGTATTCCTTGTATGCTCCAATGTAATCTTGGTTGTGCATCATTTTCAGAGCGGCGAAATAAGGTGCTATTGGATTGCCGGCGTTTTTTTTCCTTAGTTCATCGAGCCGTCCCGTCTTAAGAAACTCATAAAAGTACATGTATTTACCACGCATCATATCGCGTTCTGCCTTTACAAGTGCAGTGTTGTTGAAAAAGACCTTTTCGAGTGTAGCATAATCGGAAATGAAGTTGAGTGTTGACCAATAATTAAGGTAACAATCAAACACTTTGTTCAATATGTCCTTTGGAAACCATATCGAAAGTCCGATACATTCTTTATAAGTAAATGCGCGGCACAAAAAGGCGTATGCGTCGCTACAATGGTAGTCTATGCCAATCCATCTGATTTTGCGGCAATCGTCGGCGTAAGGCTTGTTGTGTACGCACTTCCAGACGGTAATAGTCAACGTGAGAGCATCTTCAAAATTTTTGTCATTGCTGTGCATGCTTTTTTTTATTTCATGGATTGCGGCATCGTTGATGGTACGCAGAATGGCGACCCAATTTTTCGGAATGATTATGTATCTTATGCTCTGCGAATAGAAAGTTTTTTCTACATATCTTGCAATTATTTTGGCATCTATCAGTTGTTGAAGGTCGTTTTCAAGGTTGCCTTTGTATCCGAGTTGTCGCGCAATGTCCGACAATTCGGTTTTGTTGAACCGTTTGAATGAGAACGCCATCGCTTGAAGCACAGGGTGCGAGAGTAGCTGGTTATTATCCATGATTATTGTTAAGCCGTTTTTATGATTTTCAAAAGTTTATTGCGGCAAAGTTAACAAATGTTCGCCCAAAATACAATGATTATTTGTGGATTTTTTAGTTTGGGACACGGCAATTTCATTTGAACGGGTTTCAATTCTACATATCCTAATTCTGAATTTTCCTGACCACCTTGCATGGATTGCCCACAACTAACGAATCGGATGGAATGTCCTTGACTACAACGCTTCCAGCACCTATTATGCAGCGGTCGCCAATTGTTACGCCAGGGCAGACAACCACATCCCCGCCAAGCCAACAATCTTCGTCGATAGTTATAGGAGAGCAACGTTCGATAGGTTTGCGACGTTCGATGTAGTCGATTGGATGGTTAGGCGTAAGGAACTGACAATTTGGACCAATCTGAGTATTGTTGCCGATATTCCTGTGAATTTTTCTTATTTCCTTTGCTGACCCGCCGCTACTATTGCGTTTTCGCCGATTGTAACGCCGGCAAGTATCGTAGCATTTGCGCCAATCCAAGCGTTCTTTTTGATTGTGATTGGCTTTCTCGGCAAAATCAATCGTATTGAATAACCTCGGTAATCTTTCAAACTATCATGATATGCAAACAATTTTCAATTTTCAACTTTCAATTGTCAATTGTTAATTACCTCATACCTCGCCAACTCCCAGCCGTTGAAGACCATGATTATTCCCGTCAGCGTCCAGCCGTTGTCCTTGGCTTGGA
>CALFIU010000051.1 GCA_937877455.1 uncultured Bacteroidales bacterium | reverse complement strand
TAAATAAGAAAAAAGTTCTGTCATTAACACCGTTAAGTTTAGCCCTAAACTTTTTTATTTTCGCGTTGAAAGATTCAGCACCAGCGTTTGTATTTTTAAATTTGAAATAATTGAATTTGTTGAAGACATTCCAGCGCAATTTTTTGAACATGGAAACGGTCTATGATGAGAATTGCACAAAGAAAAGATTTTAGGACAATCTTTTTCATGGACTCTGACAAGTCGGCTGTTATTTCCTTGACCAACTTCCTCTTAGACATTGAAATTCTGTTTATATGGTCGCTGACGAAATAGGACACCCTGACGTTCACCAGTTTCCAATTGTGAAACCTAATCACAGCGACATACCTTACATTGTACTCGGATTCCACCGCAGGAAAGAAACAGTGCGCAAGGATGTCACCATCCATTTCTTCATTGATGACAGCAAATTTATCACTGTACTTAACAATCCGCACAAACACATTGACGAACTAAGCACATACCGTTGGGTAATCGGTTCCGATTTCTCAGTGCAGTCTCAAATGACGTTGGAAGACAAAAGACACAATATCTTCAACATCAAGAAGATAACAGCATGGTGGCAATACAACGGCGTCAATGTAATTCCAAATGTTGTATGGTGCAGCGGAGTCGATTACGATTATTGCTTTGACGGGCTGCCAAAACATTCTGTAGTCGCAATCAACAGTACAGGCATCGGTAAAGACGAACGCTCAAAGCAAGTATGGATTGACGGCTACACCAAAGCCATTGATATATTGAAACCAACATCGATAATCCGCTACGGAGCGCGGCAGGACGCGAGGACGAGGCAATCAGCGTGTATTTCTGCAATGAAAACAGAAAGGCTGCATAACAAGATACGATAAAAAAAATGGTAATCTGTTGATAAACCAAAATAGACGACACATATTAACAAAAAAATTACACAACAAAACTTCACAAAATTATTTACATTTTTAACTTTGCACACGCTTATAAAACGAGGTACACCTTATAATATCAAGACCAACAACAAACATAAAATGGACTTAGACGATTACATAAATCTACATACTACAAACGAGGACAACGTTTTAAAAGACCTAAGGAGAAAAACCAATCTACACACAACAATGCCAAGACAACTATCAGGACCTATGCAAGGCAAACTTCTCGAAATGTTATCTATAATGATAAACCCTAAAAACATTTTGGAAATTGGCACATTTACAGGCTATTCGGCCTATTGCCTACAAAAAGGACTTCAAGATGGTGGTAAGATGGTAACCATAGAAATTAAAGACGAACTCGAAGACCATATTCTCGATTTTTTTAATAGAGCAGGAATAACACAAAAAATGGAACTTGTAATAGCCGATGCTGCCGAATATCTTAAAAACGACAAACGTCAATACGACCTCATCTTTATCGATGGAGACAAACGTCAATACCCACAATATTACACACTCTCCATGGAAAGGTTGCGACTTGGTGGCTACATGCTAATCGACAACGTTCTATGGAGCGGCAAAGTGCTTGAACACCAACCTGAAAACGATCATTACACGCAAGGCGTAATGCAACTCAACGACATGGTACAAGCCGACCCAAGAGTGCAAAATGTGCTAATCCCAATACGCGATGGACTTACACTCATTAGAAAACTATCCAACTAATTTTAAATAAAAATCCCAAAAAATGGACGAAAATTTTGAATCACTATTACAACAAAGCATAATAGAATATCTTTTACCCAAAGGTGTTATAGACACTCCTCTACCCGATTGTCCTGATGTACAAGAAAAATGGCAATCAATAGCAGAGGAATATCTTACCGATGGAATCAAAGAATTTCAACAATATCCTGCGGCTTCACTCGGTTGGCCAATGATGATAGGCATGGCAGTGGCAAAATTTTGGGACGACGAATGGGAGATTTATTCTCAAATTCCAAACCTATATATCTACCTAAAAAATAAACGTGGGTTTGACCAAATGGACGAATACATAATGGAAAAAGTTTTATTTCTCAACCCCGAACAAACCAACAAGGTAGCTCAACTTGCAAGCGATTGTGCCGCTAATGTTTTGGCATTTATGCGTCGTCAAAACATAGAACCCGGCACAACAGACGCTTTCAAAGCATACGTTAGTTGCATACATGAAATGTATCTTGCTGGAATGGCTATACAACTAAAACACATGGGATACAAAATGACAGCAACATTTTAATACGCTACTGCATCATTTGGTAAGGCGAATACCATTATCAAGAATTTCGATTACACGCTGACGATAAAGCCCTCCTACAGCTTTTTTGTAAACTTTTTTACTAACACCAAAAAGTTCAAAAATCTGTTCTGGCGATGATTTATCGGTAACAGGTAAGAATCCACCGTTAGCACGCAACCGTTGGTAAATTTTCTCCTCAAGCGCATCTACAAGTTTAACACTACTTTTTTCGAGCATAATATCCAAACGGTTGTCGTCGCGTATTTTTTTTACAAAGCCATAAGTATATTCGCCTTGTTTTATATCACGAAACATTTCGTTGAAATAAACCATACCCCAAAACGCATTATCAACAATTACTTTATAACCAATATCAGTTTTCTCACCAATAAAAATATCTACTCTATCTCCTTCACTATACTCAGGATCCGATATTGAAAGAAAATGGTTTAATTTCTGACTCGCTACTATTCTATTTGAAACTTCATCTAAATACACATACACAAAATAGTAGTGTCCGGGCTTCATTTTATCTTTTTGTTGTCCAAACGGAACAAGCAAATCTTTATCAAGCCCCCAATCAAGAAACGCGCCTACACGTGATGTATCCACACATCGTAATAATGCAAATTGATCTATATGAACCGATGGTGTTTGAGTGGTGGCAACAATCCTATCATCGCTGTCAAAATAAATAAAAACATCCACATTGTCGCCTTCTTTAAGATTTTGGTCAACAAACTTTTTTGGAAGAAGTATCTCACCGAGGTCTTCGCCATCAAGATATGCACCGTTGTCTGTAAAACGTGTAATCTTTAACAAATTATTGTATCCAATATCTATCATATCTAATAATCTTCTGTATTATTTTCTTCATAATTGTTAGTTCCCGATGGATATTCAAAAGGCTTGTAGTCTTTTTTGTTCATCCGCAAATATGGGAAAATTCTTGTAATTGTCCACACACATGCACGCGACATTCTACTATATTTTTCTCTATCGGGAAGAAATTTGGCATGTTCTTCTATTTTAAACAATGTTACAAGGTAAATGGCAGCTATAAAAAAATATTTTGTTGCTCCCAAAAAAGCACCAAGACCTCTATTTGACGAACCTCGCGGCGAATCTTTTTGATTAATAATAGTTTTGGTTGTAATCACATCTGTAAAATAGATTATAACAACAAACAAAATGGCCAACAAAACTATTGCAAATAAATCAGGAACATCGCTACGTGGCGTTAAAAACTTATATACTTGCTTAGATATATTGACGCATATTATTAGACCAATAGTGATACAAAACAACGACACACATTGTACCACAGCTCCTTGAATAAAACCTCGATATGCTCCCCATATCATTAGAAGCACCATAATGACATCAAAAAAACTTATCCAAACGTCGTATTGAATGTTCATTGCTAAATATTTTAATGTTGCAAAAATAATGTTTTTAATTTAAAAAACTAAAAGTTTATATATAAAAATCCAAACACATGTTCCATATATTATGCTACAACCATTATTCTCAAAAATAATCTAAGATAACAAATAAAACATACAAGTAACATTTTGTTTTTATGTCAATAATCAACATCGCATAATAAAAATTTGCTATTTTTGCGCAAACAATAAAAAAAACACAATGTACGAATATATTTACGGAATATTGGTAGAACTTAACCCAAACTATGCGGTAATAGACTGCAACGGCGTTGGTTGGTTAATAAATATCTCGCTGTACACATTCAGCAAACTCGAAGGTAGCAAAAATGCAAAACTATATGTACAACCAGTAATACGCGAAGACGCGCAATTGCTATATGGTTTTTTCGACAAAAACGAACGAGAAATTTTCAAATTATTATGTTCGGTAAGTGGAATAGGACCCAACACGGCTCGCATTATTCTAAGTAGCATGAATCCCGAAGAACTTAAAACTGCCATACAATCCGAAGATGTCAACAGCGTTAAACGCATAAAAGGAATAGGAGCAAAAACAGCCCAACGACTTGTTATCGAACTCAAAGACAAAATGGACAAAATTGGTATCGACATTAGTTCTTCTACACAAGGAAACGCAACCAAAACAACAGCCAATCCAAATAGAGAAGAAGCACTTGCAGCTTTGGTTATGCTCGGTTACCCCAAAAATATTGCCGAAAAATCGTTGGATACCGCTATAAAAACAAACCCAGCCATGTCCACCGAAGATTTAATAAAGTATGCCCTAAAACATTCATAAACATCCATGTTGGTAAAAAAAACATTAAAACTTGCTGGAGTTGCAGCCATACTTGCCACCACAGTATTCGGTGGACAAGCAATAGATACTCGCAACGATGGCTATTATAACTTGCGCAACAAAAACAATCAATCGCGGAGAATGTTAATAGATGGTGATTCCGATACGGATCGATTAACAAAACGCCAACGCAAGGACTTTCCCGTGCAACTAAAAACACCCGATAACATAACAGAAGAAACACAATACGATTACCGCACAGGAGAATACACTACACGGCAAAAGGTTGGCAATCTCGACAACGGCAATCCCCAAGCTATAGATGCCAAGGATTACGACAGCATACAAAAAAACAAAGAGATTCGCGGTTATTGGATAGAGCAAATGAAACAGCAAAGTGCTATAAAAGATGACAAATCACAAACAGGACTCGACCGCTATCTCAATCCGCACATTGATATAGACATCAAAGGCTTTGATAGAATTTTCGGCACAAATTCCATAGACATACATCCACAAGGCAATGTAGAAATTATTGCTGGTGCAAGTATATACAAAATCGACAACTTTACATTACCTAAAAAACAACGCAACGATGTAAGTTTTGATTTTGATATGAACCTTCAAGCGGGTGTAACTGGCATGATTGGCGACAAAATGAAGGTTGGAATAAACTACAACACCGAGGCAACATTCGAATTTGAAAACGAAGAACGTGTAGAATATATTGGACACGACGACGAAATAATACAACGCATAGAGTTTGGAAATGTATCCATGCCACTTGACGGTCAACTAATTCAAGGTAGCCAAACGCTCTTTGGAGCAAAAACAGACCTAAAATTTGGAAAATTAACAGCCACTGCCGTCATAAGCCAACAAAAAGGCGAAACAAAAACTATGGAAATTAACGGCGGAGCTGTAGCCACAGATTTTGAAATAAAAGCATCGGATTACGAAGCAAACCGACACTTTTTCCTCAACCATTACTTCAAAGATAACTACGAAAGTGCCCTATCAACATTACCATTGGTAACAAGCGGCATAACAATCACCAACATTGAAGTTTGGGTAACAAACGACAATCTCGCTACCGACAACACACGAAATGTTGTTGCCTTTCTCGACCTTGGCGAAGGCAAAAGTAATATCTACAACACCTCCACCATTTACGAAACTGGCTCTCAAGCAATGCCATCAAACCAAAAGAACAATCTCTACTCACTACTAAACGGAACATACAAAGCAGTGCGCGACATTAATAGTGTAACAAGCACCTTATCAGGAAAATTTGTTACTGGAACTGATTACGAAAAAATAGGCAACGCTAGAAAACTAAACCAAACCGAATACACGCTCAACGCTCAACTCGGTTTTATATCTCTAACCTCTGCCCTACGCGACGACCAATCATTAGCAGTTGCATACGAATACAACTATCGTGGCAAAACATATAAAGTAGGCGAAATGTCAGCAGACGTAGCCTCTACGCAAGCCATGATACTAAAACTTATAAAAGGTACAAGTTTTTCTCCAGCATTACCAAACTGGGGACTTATGATGAAAAACGTTTATTCGTTAAACGCGTATCAAATAAGCAGCGAAGATTTTGAACTTCAAATAAAATATCAAAACGACAAAACCGGCACGCCTGTCAACTACATCAATGCTGGCAACATAGACGGACAAATGCTAATAAAAGTTTTTAACCTCGACAATGCCAACACCCAACTTGAAACTTCTCCTGATGGTAGGTTTGACTTTATTGAGGGTGTAACCATAAACAGCGACAAAGGAAGAATTTTTCTACCTCAACTTGAACCATTTGGCAGTTATCTCAAAAATAAACTCAACGACGAAGCCGCAGCATCAAAATACAGCTTCCCACAACTTTACGATAGTACAAAAACCATAGCCAAACAAAATGCCGAACGAGATAAATTTGTACTTACTGGCAGTTTTAAAAGCACTTCTGGAAGCGAAATATCACTTGACGCAATGAACATTCCTGAAGGAAGCGTAAAAGTTACATGCGCAGGTGTCGAACTCAAAGAAGGTACAGATTATGTTGTTGACTATCTGCTCGGTACAGTAAAAATAATAAATGCAAGCGTTTTAAGTTCTGGCAACAAAATACTTGTATCAGTAGAAAGCAACACAACATTTAGTTCCACCACCAAAACAATGATGGGAGCTCACCTCAACTACGCATTTAGCAACAACTTCAACATTGGTGGAACAGTAATGCGATTATCCGAAAAAACCGTTACCAACAAAGTTAGTGTTGGCTACGAACCAATAAAAAATACAATTTGGGGATTGGATGCACGCTACAGCACACCTCTACCCTTTTTAACAACCCTCATCGACAAATTACCATTTATAAGCACCAAAGCAGAAAGCCGACTAAGCTTAGAAGGCGAATTTGCCCAACTTATACCAGGGCATAGCAAAAGCATTGACAAAAACGGAACATGTTACATCGACGACTTTGAAACCGCTCAAACATCAATAGACGTAAAATCTGTTACATCGTGGGTACTTGCCTCCACACCTGCAGGCACAAAAAGATTTCCCGAAGCATCGCTCAACAACAATCTCGCCTATGGCTACAATCGCAGCCTTCTTGCATGGTATAATATCTTGAGCGACCTTCAAGGCACAAGCATAAGTTACAGCGGATCAACACCTTCGCACATCACCAAAGACGACCAAAGCAACCATTACGTTAGAGCAGTATATGAACGCGAAATTTTTCCAAACGCACAAAGTATAAGCGGCATAAGCACACAATTAACAATATTAAACCTTGCTTATTATCCACAAGAACGTGGACCGTACAACTACGACGTACAACCAAACCAATACAGTGCTGGTATAAACAGCAATGGACTTCTCAATAATCCTCAAAGTCGTTGGGCAGGTATAATGCGCGAAATGACAACCACCGATTTTGAAGCTTCAAATATAGAATACATCGAATTTTGGATGCTTGATCCATTTATCTACCAACGCGACAGCATGGGCGCAGACCTTTACTTCAACCTCGGCAACGTATCTGAAGACATACTCAAAGATAGTAGAAAAAGTTTTGAAAATGGTCTTCCCTACCCTGCCGACAATAGTTTTATAGACACAACCGCTTGGGGTGTAGTATCAAACAAAACTTTCCTTGTTAACGCATTCGACAACACCAACGGAGCAAAAGAAGCACAAGACCTTGGATTCGACGGACTTTCGGACGATGACGAAAGAATTTTTTTTTCAAACTATCTTCAAGACATTGCTTCTGCATTTGGCACAAACTCTCAAGCATACCAAAATGCTTACAACGACCCTTCTGGCGACAATTACCATTTTTTTAGAGGCGACGACTACGACCAAGAACGACTATCAATACTCGACAGATACAAACGCTACAACGGTATAGAAGGCAATTCGTGCGATGTAAGCGAAAATTCTTCGTATAGCACCATAAAAGACCGCTACCCCGATGTTGAAGACATCAACCTCGACAATACATTGTCGGAAACAGAAAGTTACTATCAATACAAAGTACACCTCAGCCCAGACGAAATGGAAGTTGGAAAAAACTACATTACCGACATAATGGAAAGCAATGTTAAAACAGTAAACGGACAAACCGATAATGTTAAATGGTATCAATTTAAAATTCCAATTTACGAACCCGATAGCGTAGTTGGTCAAATAAGCGATTTTAAATCTATCAGATTTATGCGAATGTACCTTACCAATGCCATGAAAGATATAGTTCTCAGGTTTGCCGAACTAAACCTTGTACGCGGCGATTGGCGTAAATACAACTACGCACTAACGTCGGCAGGCGAAATTGTTACCGACACACAACTCGACCAAGGCGTTCTCAACCTAAGTACAGTATCGCTCGAAGAAAACGGTACAAAAACACCCGTTAATTACCTACTACCTCCCGGCATAGAACGCGAACGCGACTATCAAACCAATCAAATTGTAGAACAAGACGAAAAAGCAATGGCCATGCAAATACAAAATCTACCCGATGGTCAAGCTGTAGCCGCATACAAAACAGCAGTTCTCGACCTTAGACAATACAAAAAATTAAAAATGTTTGTTCACGCCGAAAAACCTACTGGACAAATACTTAACGACGGAGATATTAACATCTTCGTAAGATTAGGTAGCGACTACAAAGAAAACTACTACGAATACGAAAAACCACTAAGCATAACACCCGAAGGCTATTATGCCGACAACGATGCTGGTCGTTTATCTGTTTGGCCAACAGAAAACAATGTTGAGATAGTATTCGAAGACCTTCAACTTGTTAAACAACAGCGCAACAACGCCTCACGAGAATATGGTAGCAATGTTTCAACAGCAACACCATTTTCTCAAACCGATGAAAACGGTATTAAAATAACCATAATGGGAAATCCCAACATTGCCAACATAAAAACAATAATGATTGGTGTTAGAAATCCAGCACAAGGCAATAGTGTATTTGGCAACGATGACGGACTATCCAAAACTGCCGAAATATGGATTAACGAACTAAGACTCACAGACTTTGACGAAGATGGTGGTTGGGCAGCAAGAGGCAAAGCAACACTTCAAATGGCAGACTTTGCAGAAGTATCGTTAGCAGGATACACCCACACTCCGGGATTTGGTAGCATAGAAAAAAAAGTAAGCGAACGCTACCAAGAAACTGTTTACCAATACGATTTAACATCACAAATACAACTTGGAAAATTTTTCAACCAAGATTATGGAGTTAGAATGCCATTATATTTTGGATTTTCCGAAAACTACGAAATTCCAAAATACAATCCTCTTGACCCAGACATAGAACTTAAAACAACGCTAAACAACCCTGAATTAACAAAAAAAGAAAAAGACGAAATACGCGAGCAATCAATAACTTACGAAAAACGTAAAAGTATAAACATAACCAATCTTCACATCGACGGACGCACGGCAGAAGCAAAACAACAAGCAAAGGAACTTAAAAACCAAAACCCTGTTGAAAAACCTTCTACACCTAAACCACAACAAAAGCAAAAACAAAAACCATTTTATCATGTTTCAAACTTCACTGCTAACATGGCATACAGCGAATATTTTATGCACGATATAACAGTTAAGTCGCAATTAGAAAAAATATTACAAACTTCACTTGAATACAATTACACTTATTCGCCAAAAAACTACAAACCATTATCAAAAGTAAAATTTCTACAAAACAAAAATTTTGCACTTATAAAAGATTTTAACTTTTATCTTTTGCCAACAGCAGTAGCAGTTTCGGCTGGTATCGACCGACAATATTCCACCATACAATATCGCAACATTTCTGGCGACGGCGTATATCTATCGCCAACATACCAAAAAGATTTTATATGGAATCGTACCTACATGCTTAATTACAAACTAAGTTCTGGATTAACAATGAATTTTTCGGCAAACAATTACTCTCGTGTCAATCCCGACGGACTTCTCGACCGATACGCCGAAGAAAACGCAAGAGAAAAAGACACCCTATTTATGCGTTTTTTGGATCTTGGCTACAACACCAACTACCAACAAACAGTAAATCTAAAATGGAACACACCACTTAATAAAATACCAGGATTTAGATGGACAAATCTTAACGCTACATACAACGCCGACTATCAATGGGACAGAGGATTAGATCCAATACAAGTTGCTGCCACAGACAACACTCCCGAATATTACATCAACCACGGCAATACAATATCAAATTCAGGAATATTAACTCTCAACGGACAACTCAACTTTGAATCTGTGTATAGAAAAATACCTTACCTCAACACCGTATTAAAAAGATTTAACAAAAACGGACGTAAAAAAGCAACAAACAAAACAGAAGAAGTAACATACAACAAAAGCGGAATTAGACTTACCAAAAACACTCCTCGCATAATCTACCACGGACTTGGCACATCTAAATCAATATACGTTACAGCCACCGATGCGTTAGGTAACGAAGTTAAAGGAACGTATCAAACAATAGATAACAATAAAGTAAAATTTACAGCCGACGAAGACGTGGTTAACGCAACAATAGAAGTAAAAGGTCAAAAAGAACTAAACGACAAACCGTTACTCGTAATTTCAGACTATTTTCTAATGGGATTAATGAGCATCCGTTCGTTTAGCATAACATACAAAAATCAGAGAGCAAACACAACAACAGGTTACGATTGTGGAACAAAATTACTCGGTATGCAAACCAACAACAACATACTTGCTCCCGGATTTGCCTATATAATGGCACTCAACAAAGACAACTTTCACCAACAAGCAGCAGAAAACTCATGGCTTGTTGCCGATAGCACTCTCACCGACCCTATTTTATACACCAAAGGCAACTCATTTAATGCTCGCGTTGCTGTAGAACCAATCAACACATTTAAAATAGATGTAACGTTTGACCGTAGCATTGTTTACAACACAGAAAACTATTTTGCATTTACTTCAGACGGCGATTGGCAAACATCACAAATAATAAAATCAGGAAATTACCGAATATCCTACAATATGCTAAAAACCGCTTTTAGAAAATTGGACAATGATTATAGTCTTAAAACATATTCCGATTTTCTCGACAACCGTTTAACAATAGCAAATCGTTTGGCACAACAACGCGATGGCAAAAACGGTTATCATGCACTTCAAAACGAAAATGGCTATCCCGACGGATACAACGAAATTTCTCAAGAAGTTTTGCTCCAATCGTTTCTTGCAGCATACGCAGGACGTAACGCAACAAAAATGTCAACAAATCCGTTTTTAAAATTTCCATTACCAAACTGGCGCATACAATACAAAGGTCTTAGCAACATTCCAGCCTTAAAGGATATAGTAAGATCTGCATTTTTAACCCACACATATTCTTCTTATTACACAATAGGAACTTTTAAAAACAACGCCGATTACAATTTCGACGAACAAAAACAATATGGAATGTCGTTTACACGATACGAGAACGAAAACACATTTATACCCGAATACGAAATTGGAACAGCAGTACTTGAAGAAAAATTTGCACCGTTAATCGGCATTGACATTTCATGGGTAAATATGCTAAGCACTAAACTTGAATATCGTCGCAGCCGCCAAATAACACTCGGATTTGCCAACCGACAAATAACAGAACTCTATCGCAAAGAATATATCATAGGTTTGGGTTACAAATTTGCAAAACTTCCGTTCAACATACGCACATCTTCTGGCAGCAAAAACACAAGCAGCGACCTTGATTTACGCACCGATTTTGTAATCGATGATGACAAAACAATATTACGCGAAATAGAAGAACTATACAACCAAATTTCGGCAGGGCAAAAATCATATTCGCTACGCACCACTGCCGATTACCAACTAACCCAGCGTTTTAAATTAAAAGTTTATTACAACCACCAAATAAACACGCCATTAATCTCCACAAGTTACAGAACATCAAATATAAAATTTGGATTTTCAATAACAATGAGTTTAGATTAATAAAAAAAATCGCACGAAAAAAAAAATAATTTCGTGCGATTTTTTTTAGTAATTAAAAAATTAAATCTACTCCACAGTAACAGATTTTGCAAGATTTCTCGGCTGATCTACATTACAACCACGCATAACAGCAATGTAATAAGAAAGCAATTGGAGAGGAATAACCGTTATCATTGCACCAATAGCAGTTTCAAATTCTGGCACTTCAAGCACATAATCTGCCATTTGAGAAATAATAGTATCACCTTTGGTTACCACAGCAATAACAATACCCTTACGAGCTTTAACTTCTTGAATATTGTTAACAATTTTTTCATAACTCTTGTCCTTAGCAGCAATAACCACCACAGGCATTTTGTCGTCTATAAGTGCAATAGGACCATGTTTCATTTCTGCAGCAGGATAACCCTCGGCATGAATATACGAAATCTCTTTTAATTTTAATGCACCTTCCAATGCAATGGGATAATAACAACCACGTCCAAGATAGATAAAATTTGGGCTATCTTTATAAAGCTCGGCAACATGCTTTATTTTATCAGCAGTTGTCAAAACTTCTTCTACTTTTTTGGGAACATCTGTTAACTCATTGAGCAATTGATGATATTGAACAGGCTTAATGTTATATTTAGCACGTCCTACCATAAGAGCTATCATTGCAAGCACACTCACTTGAGCAGTAAACGCCTTTGTCGAGGCTACACCAATTTCAGGTCCCGCATGAGTATAAACTCCTGCATGAGTTTCTCGTGCTATGCTACTACCAACAACGTTGCAAATACCCAACACACATGCGCCACATTTTTTTGCAAGTTGTATAGCAGCAAGAGTATCAGCAGTTTCTCCACTTTGCGAAATGGCTATCACCACATCTTCACTATTGATGATAGGGTTACGATACCTAAACTCAGAAGCATATTCTACCTCAACAGGGATTCGCGCATATTCCTCAAAAAGATATTCTCCCAATAAACCTGCATGCCACGATGTTCCACACCCAACAATTATCATACGTCGTGCATTCATAAGCCTTGGCATAACATCAAGCAATCCACCAATGTTTATTTCGTTCTCTTGCATATACACACGACCTCTAAGAGTATCTGTGATAGAATGTGGCTGTTCGTAAATTTCTTTGAGCATAAAATCGGGAAATCCTCCCTTTTCTATCTCATCAAAATCAAAATTTATTTCGGTTATTTCTGGAGTTACAGGAACATTCTTGATAGTTTTTATGCTAAGACCGTTACGCGAAATAACAGCCAATGTATCGTTATCAAGATAAACCACTTGATTTGTATATTCAACAAAAGGTGTTGCATCGCTGGCCACAAAATACTCGTCCACTCCAATACCAAGCACAAGCGGGCTTGATTTTCGTGCTGCAATTATTTTGTCGGGTTCGTCTGTACAAATAACAGCAATACCGTATGCGCCTTGAACTTTAGAAAGTGCAAATCTTACAGCATCTTCGGCCGAAATCTTGGCAAAAAGATAAATATATTCTATAAGGTTGGCTAAAACTTCGGTATCTGTTTGAGAAACAAATGTATAGTGTCTTGCTGTTAGTCGTTTTTTTAGCACAGAATAGTTTTCGATAATTCCATTATGTACCACAACGAACTTTCCATTCATACTTTTATGAGGATGCGCATTTATATCATTAGGAGCACCATGGGTGGCCCAACGAGTATGACCAATACCTATTGTCCCCATAATATCAGTTTTTTTTACAGCATCTTCAAGTTGCGAAACTTTACCTTTTATTTTGTAAATACCCATTTGTCCATTGTTGCTAATAGCAACGCCAGCAGAATCGTATCCACGGTATTCAAGTCTTTTTAATCCATTTATAATAATAGGAAAGGCTTCGCGGGTGCCAATATATCCAACTATTCCGCACATAGTTATTAGTATGTTTGTTAGGTTTATAAAAAAAGTTAATTTTATTTGTCGTAAACAACATATTCCAACACCAATTTCATCGGATTAGATGAATTGGTAGGCGAATTTAAAATGCTACGTCTAAAATCTGCCACCCTACCATCAGGATAGATAAATATATCATAATCAGGAATTTTTCCATTAGCATACGTTTCGAGCATATCTTCTACTCGAGCCGTAAGATTTATGGTATATTGATGATTTGTGGCATCGTAATACATATATTTCAATGTGGAAGATGTATAATAAGCAAGATTACCATCGCTATCATAGTAACTACTGCTGGTGGTATATATAAATTCGTTAAAATATTTAGTTAACCCCGAACTTTTAAACTCTCCCTGACATACAATATTGGGAATTGGATCGTAATCTATACCAGACATCGTTGTATCGCCAAGCGGACAAATAAGTTGAGCGCGACTAATCATTATATACTTTCCGTCTATTTTATTAAGACTTTCGATATACGGAATATCTATACGAATTTTTGTTCCTCCCATGCATTGTAGATAAAGCAATTCTGTATCATCACTTTCGTTATCAAGTATAGTTCCAAAAGCAGAATTAGAAAAATCGTTATCAAACATATTGAAACGCGCATCATAATATTGACTTATAGAAAAAATTACACCTGTACTTTCTTCATCGCCCTCTACATGATAATAAACCACATATTGTGTTTCGTCGCTGTTGTAATATGTTTTTATAATGCAATTGCCTTGATTATCATCAGATGGTTTTATTGCTATTCCATAAATTTCGTCTTCAAAAGTTTCGTTTTGAACGGCTTCTATTATTTCTTGTCCGTATGCTGGGTCAAGATTAAAATAAATAGCTGTATCACATTCAGAAGGAACAAATTGCGATTGTCCAATTTTATCACTAACTATTGTTGACAAATCAAAATCCCATTTATAAATTGTGTCGGCATAAATAGGAGTATTTATTTTATATACATCAAGAGAAGTAACTTTTGTACTATCGCCATAATATTTTTTTCCAGAAAAGCCTAATGTTAACACTACACTATCACAAATAGCACCATCTGGAAATTTGCCGTATGATGTATTAGAAAACTGAGCAGCAAAACTTGCAGAGTTTTTTCCAAATACATCGTCTTCAAGTTTACCCACCAACAAAGCATTTTGCATACCACTATCAATGGTATCGCCATGCATCATATATGTTTTTACCGTAATAGTGTCCAACACCATTATACCCGGTTTGTCGGTTGATGGCACGAGATCCGCACCCATCTCTGAATCGTTTGTGCAGCCCATCGCCAACATAGCAACAGCCGCCGCAAAAATTCTTAACCTATTCATCTACAATTTCTTTTTTTTCTTTTGCCGTTTTTTTCTTTTCTGTTACTAACTGTTCTGCGGGTTGGTCTTGCAACATTACCAAATCGTAGAATTTGTTATACTCATCAACGTATGTATCTCGTGTTTGGTAATTTAAAAAAGGTTTACCAGAAGCAATAGCATAATCCTTTACTTGGTTATTTACTTCTTTATGTCCTTGCACCACTGCGTCCGACATATTAATAGCCAACTTTGAAAGATTAACAAAATCTGGATCTTTAACCACTTCCAAATCTTTATCATTTACGCCGTCAACTTTAAGTTTTTTTGCAAAATTGGCTGGAAACTTATCATCAAAACCATCATCATAAATACTATAAACAACCTTCGACTTGCTAAAAATTGGATCTTCCTTAAAAGCATTTTTGAGGTATAATGGCACAAGCGAAGTAATCCATCCATGACAATGCACAAGATCTGGTGGCCAACGAAGTTTTTTTACGGTTTCTAAAACTCCACGAGCAAAAAATATAGCGCGTTCGTCGTTATCAGAATAAAATTTTCCTTCTTTGTCGCGCAACTCTCCCTTACGATGAAAAAAATCATCATTGTCGATAAAATACACTTGCATTCTTGCAGACTGAATACTTGCCACCTTTATAATTAACGAATGATCAGTGTCATCAATGATTATATTCATACCAGACAATCTTATAACCTCGTGCAACTGGTTTCTACGTTCGTTAACAGTGCCATAACGCGGCATAAATGCTCTTATTTCGCGCTTATTTTCTTGTATTCCCTGCGGAAGATACCGTCCTATATACGACATTTCGGTTTCAGGAAGGTAAGGCATTATTTCTTGCGAAACAAATAAAATTTTCTTTTTTTCCATAAAAACGGCGTTTTCTTTTCTCAAAAATTTTTATGCCGCAAAGATACTAATAATTTTGGGATATTTTGCAAAAAAAATTTAGTTTTATTTTTTGAATACACTACAACTTTATTTATCTACCTTGCAATTACCCCAAAAATCCAAAATCGAACTAAAAAAACAGGTGAGGTTATCCCAAATGGACTTCCCCACCCTACTATGGAAAACAAAATACGTGAAGTTCAATTTTTATGGCAACTCAATTATAGCCTCAGTTAAAATGCCATTTACAGGTGGACGTTGTTTTGCCAACCTCACTTTTAAGGCATTAAGACGTGGATAGCGTTTTTCTAACGCCTTATATATTCTATATACTGCATTTTCTACCAATTGACATTCTTTTTTCATTTCTGCTTTTACAATATCAAAAACTTCTTGATAATCAATTGTTTGAGACAAATCATCAGAAACTGCCCCATTAATACAATCTGCACTAAATTCAACTGTTACTTTAAACTTAGCTCCAATTTGACGTTCATGATTATCAGTGCCTATAGGAGCTATAAATTCCATATCTTTTAAACAAAAATTCATATATCGCGATTTTTACTCTATAAAAATATTTTTTTTATCATTTTTTTCTTCAAAATAGATTCTCGCAGCTCTCGCACTAAGATTATACCATTTTTTACAAAGATATTCCAAATGATGCGACGTACAACCTAACTTTGCCGCCAAATCCATAACATTGTACGATGGCAAACAATATGTAAAATAATCCTCAACAATACATTTTTTATACTCAAGTTTAAAATCCGACATATTCAAACCTGTAAGCATATATATTAAACCAGAAAAATAAACTTGCGGTACACCTAATTCTTCGCAAAATTTTTCAGCTTTTCCATTACCATTACTAAGTTCGGTTATAAAATCGTCAAAAACTTTAATTCCTGTTATAATTGGCTCATTTGGTAATTCCTCTATTACAACAAAAGTGCCGTCAGGATTATAAACTTTACGTTTTTTGGGAACACCTCTATAAAGTTCCTTCACACTATATTGTGGAAAAGATTCTACCATATTTTAATAATTTATTTGCTACAAAGATAAAAAGTTTTTTAAAAAAAGAAAAAGAAATATAAATTTTCATAAAGAAAAAATAAATTTAGAAAAAAAAGATTTATATATATAATAGAAAAATTATATCAAAATAATTTTAGATAATAAAATCAATAAGATTTTAAATAATAAAAATACTATATACGATAAAATTAAAATAATATAAATATTTAAATTTTATTCACATAAACCAAAAATAAAAGATATATAAAAAGAATATCATATACATTTTATTACCACAAAATGATAAAATAAATTAATTATTAGCATAAAAACCATTCTAAAAAATATACACTGAGGTAATAAATGGATTTTTAATTTTTTTAACATCGTTTTTTCTTATAAAAAATGCTATATTGTAAAAAATACTTTATATTTGTAGAAATTTGTATTTTAAAAACGTACATTTTTTTAGTTGGTATATAATTTGAATATCAAAAAATTAAGGAAACAAGGAAAAACAAAAAAAACATGTTTTTTGATTTATACAACCAGCAAATAAAAGTATATTTGGCAACAGGCACAAACGACGTGGAATCAAACAGATATAATCTACGAACAGTGCTTGAAAAAGCTGGTATGACAATTTTGCAAAGCGACGGAGAAACTGATGAAAATATCATATTTTCAAAAATGAAATCCGCCAACTGTAGCATACACATACTCGGCAACGTCAACATATACGACACAGACGGCAGCGGCTACAAAAGCATGGCAGGAATAGAGTATCGTATGGCCCGAAAACTACGAAGCAAAGACTACAAAATGTTTGTTTGGAATCCAATTGGAAAAATCTACAACGTAAACGCTTATATCAACAACATACGACGCGATATTGTAGAAAATACTGTTTACAGCGATAAAACATCGCCAATAGTATTTGTAGAAGAACTCCGAACAATTATGAACGTAAAACAATCGGCACGCAACGATTTAAAAAATGCTGACATCTTTTTCTTATACAACGAAATAGATGCCGACACTGCCGAAGATATTTCCAACATGCTGCAAGATGTGCAAAGTATAATAAAACTTGGCATAAGCATGAGCCACAACGTAGATTATAACGACTACATAAACCAACAATTGGCCAACACAAAAATGGGCGTAGTTTATTACAATTACGCTGCCGATTGGGCAGTATCGTTTGCACGACAAGTTTGGAAAGACACAGGCGGAGGAAGTTCGCAAACACCGATAATAGTGGTAGGAAACGAAGCTCACGCAAAAAAAGAAGAATTAAAAATTTTTGATGGCATATTAGATTGCGTAGTGGACGACTATACACGCATACCGCTTGACATAAAAATACTTTTTGATAAAACACAAACCAAATGAAGAACGGCATCTGTCCATATCCTGGTCTAAGACCCTTTACAGAAGAAGAAAGCATCTTCTTCAAAGGTCGCGACTTGCACATACGCCAAATAGTGAAACTCCTCGAAGAAAACAAAATGGCGTTTATAACAGGTGCCTCTGGCGATGGCAAATCTTCTATGGTATATGCAGGAGTAGTTCCATACATCAGAGCTGGATTTTTTAAAGCAAAATTCAACAATTGGATTATTTGCGATTTTAAACCACAACGAAACCCACTTGCAAGCTTGGCAGAAAGCACAGCCAATGAAATGGGGCTCGACTACGAAAATACTCTAAGAGAACTTGGAAAAGGATTTTCTTCACTTATAGACATATACATAAATTCAAGCCATTATATAAAAGGAGAGTTAGACACAGAAACCTCCAACAAAGGCAAAAACCTACTTATAATAGCCGATCAATTTGAGGAAGTATTCACTAATAGCGACAACTTCAACGATGGCAAACCTTCAGACGAAAGTTACACCGCAATAAATCTACTATTAGAAACAGTAAGGATTTCTATTGCCAAAAATCTTCCCGTATATGTCATATTCACAATGCGTAGCGACTATATAAGCAACTGCACAGTGTTTAAAAACCTTCCAGAATTTATAGCATACAGCCAATTTTTTGTACCACAACTAAAACGTACAGAAATACGCCAAGTAATAGAAGAACCTGCAGCACTCGCAGGCGGTAGCGTGTCAACAAGGCTAACAGAAGTAATTATTAACAACCTCAACAGCGGTTTCGACCAACTGCCTGTACTTCAACACGCACTCAACCTACTTTGGAAAATGGCAGGAAATGGAGAAAAACAACTCGATCTTATCCATCTTGCCAAAATAGCAGGCATAAGCAAAGATGTTTTATCACCAGAAGAACAAAAAATATTCGACAATTGGTTTGAAACACTTCCTGATTACCGCAAAAAATATTACGAAAAGCCAGACCTCAACAACGTACTAAATACACACGCTGGGACATTGTACGAATCGGCATACGACTATTTTATGCAAAATGCCAACTGGGCAGAAAAATCAATAACAAGACAAGAAAGCAAAGAAATAATAGAAACTGTATTCAAAAGTCTAACAAAAATAGACAACAACAGACAAGTACGAAACCGATGCACACTTAAAGAGATAACTGGCATTATCAACAAAGACAACATAACTAACGCCACTGTATGCGGAGTTATAAACATATTTCGAACCCCAGAAAACACTCTTATACGACCGTTTTCTGAAGAAGGAAACCTTGAGACACAATACATTAGCGGCGACACCGTATTGGATGTAACCCACGAAGCTCTCATTAGAAACTGGAAAATGCTTAGCCAATGGGACTTAGAGGAACAAGCAAACCTCAAAGATTACAACGATTTTAACTCCCAATTACAACGTTGGATAAGCCGCGATAATAATCCCGAATATCTACTCACTTCGGGTTCATACTCATATTTTAAAAATTGGTACGACAAATGCCGACCAACACCATATTGGTTTGTAAAATACGACAATAGCAAACAGACACAAAACCAAAAACTAAAATACGCCAAGTTTCAATACGAAAATTGCATCAACTTTCTTGAACAGAGCGAAACAGCAATACAAGCCAAGGAACGCCTACGCAAAAGACGCATACAGACATATCTCGTACTTGCGCTCGTATTCATAGCAGGATTAGCAGGATTTTCATATTGGGCCATGGACGAACGAAAAAACGCCATGATTCAAAAAGAATATGCCGACAAGCAAACCATTGTGGCAAAAGAGCAAAAACAAGACGCAGACGATGCCCGAGCCATAGCCGACGAAGAACGCCGAAACGCAGAAGTACAAGCAGAAAGAGCTCTCGAAAGCGCACGAGAAGCAATGATAGCAAGAAACAAAGCCGACATAGAACGAAAAAAAGCACTTGCCGCAAAAGCCGAAGCCGATGCTGCCCGTGCCGAAGCTGAACGAAATCTTGAACTTGCCGATGAACGAAGAATAGAACTTGAACAAAAACAAAAAGAAATAGAAGCACAAATAACCGCCACTGAAATAGCACGCGACTCTGCAAAACACATGTTTAACGTTGCTATATCAAACGTATATGCCATAAAAGCACGAAATCAAGCAGAAAATGCAGAGTTAAGCCTTCGCATTGTAAAAGAAGCATACGACTTAAACGAAAAAAACAATGTAAACCAAAATACCGCAGAACTATACGATGCTGTGCTATTTGCCCTTGAAAAAAACGAACTTATAAGCCCTGTCAACAACATAAAAACCGACGGTATAAAAGCATTTTCTGTTGACGACCAAAACCATATTATAGTAATAGATCAATTTGTTAGAATAACAGAATACAGCATCAACGATTACCAAGCACGGCAAGTGGGCGAAACAAGAGAAAAATATGCCACAAAAGCACCTATCGAAAAAGCAATTTTTATAAGTCCACACCAAATAGTATATAGCACAAAAGACAAGAAAACATGTTTTTTGGACCTCGACCGCGACGAACAAAAAGTAGTAATAGAAGACAACAAAGACTTTATAGAAAGCGCGTGCATAACGCCCGACAAACGTTATGTTGTATTAGCATACCAACGCGGCACTATAGTAACACGCTCTCTTGACGATGTTAAAAGCTACCCTATAGACATAAAAAAATTAAATCGAAATATGTCGGACGTTTACTGCACAGACAACGAGATATTTGCCCTTAGCATAACAGGTATTGTAACACGTTGGAACTTTACAACAGAAAACCGTCCAATGGACTACAAAATAATTGACAAAAGCGATGAACGTTCTTTTGCATTAGCCGCAATACCCGACAAACATCTAATATCGGCATGTTTTAGCGATGGCTCTCTACAATTTCTCAATACAAAAACCAACACACGAGAAGACCAAATGCTCGGTAGCCATTCTAAACTCGAACACCTCGTATATTGTCAACAAACAGGAATACTCGCCATGTCATCGGCAGACAAACGCATTTCGTTAATAAATACAAACAATTTTAATGAAAAACCTCTATTTATAGAAGAACATAGCCTCAATAATTCAAAAGTTAAAAATCTATATTTCAACAAACAAGGTGTACTTTATGCACTCACAGATGATAATATGATTCACTATTGGCGCACAAATATACGCGACTACGACAACGAATTAAAACGAAATAATCCTCAACCATTGTCGGAAGAAGAAAAAAGTTTAATATTAGGACGCGAATTTTCTAAAACCAACTGAAAATGAAACCAATATACATCGTCATACTAATTATTTTAAGCACAGTTTTCAATGCCAATGCACAAAAAGGCAAAAACAAAAACGTAACCGACATCGACGAACAAGAAACGATGATAGAAACACAAATGCGTCAACTCGAAAAATATTACAACTCGGGAAGATACTCCAACGCATTAAAAATAGCCAAACAAATAAACAACTCTAACGTAAAATTAGACCCAGAAACAAACCAACTTTTCTTAAAATACTACATCTGCTCATTAAAAGAAATGAGTTATGACGAAGAAGCAGACTCTGCAACAATAGAATTTACAAAAAAATACCCATTTTACAAACCAACAAAATTCGACCAGCCAGTATTCAAAGACCTACTATCCAATTTCTACACACGTCCACGCTTAGCAATATGGATTAGTGGAGGTGTACCTTCTCCTATCATTCAAGTTGATACAGTACATTTGGTAGGCGACACAACACAAATAATGCCTGATTACAGCCAAACAAAAGGTACATCAGCAGAAATTGCATTGCAATTCTTCCCATTTAAATATTTCTCCGTAGCCTTAGGATTGCATTATATGTATTTTGAATACACTCGAGACAGACAACAAAACATAACAACATTTAGTTATAATGAAAAAAATCACCGACTTTCTGTACCACTCTACTTTATAGCCACAATGCCAACCCAAGAAGGCAAATGGGTTTCTGAACTAATGTTAGGTGCACAAGCCGATTATCTATTAAAAACAACCTACACTGCGTCAACAAAATACAACCAAAATCAACATTTTGCATCATCAGGTAATACCGAATTAATCGAAAAAAACAAAATAAACTACACTGCCAACGCAGGAATACGCTTAAACTACAATCACAAACAACTATCGTTTTTTATCGACAACACATTTCGCTACACAATAAAACCATTCAACAACTCAGAATACAATCTCAATAACAATGACCTTGTATATAACCAACTATTTGTTCCCGATGCCATACACCTTATAACATACACCATGCAAATAGGAATAAAAATAAGCTTCGGTTACACAACATTTACAAAATACGGATATGGATACGCACGCTAACTAAAAACAAAAAAAATGAAAAAATTTTATATCCACATACTCACAGCACTAACAGTAATTACTGCCGCATGCAACGACACGGTCTATTCCGACTACAGCCAATCAAACATAAAATCGGCAAATTGTACACCTATGTTTATGCCTCTATCAGTATCTGATGGAGCAGTGGTAACAATGCAAGCTGAAAGCGATACAAATACATATAGTTTTATAAAAATAGACAAAAATGCCGAGTTAACCTCCACAACTATAAAATTTACATGGAGTTACAACGACAGCCACAGCAGCCAACAAAACAATAATAGCAACTACAACGATAACAATAAAGATAACAATGACAACCCAAATGGTGATATTAACCAAAATGATGATGGTAACCAAGAACAAAACAACGACAACACTAATGAAAACAATAGCACAAAAAAATCTTATACCAAACAAACCTCACAACAAACGGTAGAAGTAGTTGACATTTCTGACGGGAAACTACGAAAAAACAACAACGACGAATATTTTTTCGATATTTATTCGTCCAACAACTTCGGACGAGAATACTTCGCTATTGTAAAATTCGACAAAAACTGCAACATAATATTCCAAAAAGATAGTACAATAAACGCAATGAGCAATGGCAATGGCAATCAAAACAATGTAAGCAAAATGCCAGTA
Source organism: uncultured Bacteroidales bacterium (assembly GCA_937877455.1). Taxonomy (GTDB): domain Bacteria; phylum Bacteroidota; class Bacteroidia; order Bacteroidales; family UBA3824; genus UBA3824. Next base: position 30,507 of record CALFIU010000051.1, on the reverse strand, counting down.
GCTGGTACACCTCTTGACAACGGTGGATACGCAATAATATACCAAACACCGTCAATGGGAATGATGCAAGCCACTTCATACGACCTAACAATGAAAGTATTAGACACAAACGGAGAAACAACAAGTTCAGTTGACCTCAAATTTTCCGAAACAGTAAGTATAACAGACGTAAACTCAATAGACAACAACATCCTTATAACATACGAAAACTCCTCATCGGTGGCAGCAATAAAAATATTCTCGCTCGACGGAACACTTATAAACACCTCAGACATAATAAACAACATTAATCAAATAATTTTTTTAAATTACGGTGAATACGGATTTATTTCGGGATACGAACCAACAACCCAAAAATTCACAATAGTTCAAATAGACAAAAACGGCGACATAATAACCCAAAATAATTTAGACTCTATTGGAATTATTGTAAACGTAAACGAATTTAACAACATGATATGCCTAACAGGGTTCACCCAGTCGAGCAATTACACAACATACAACACCGTAAGCTCATATCTTAACTATATAAGCAACCTAAACGGTCTAATTGTACTATTAGATTCACAGACAAACAATTTGGACTATATAACAGCCGACTATGGAAACGGAGTAATAGTTTACTCTGCACAAAAAAACAGCGACAACACATACACCGTATTCTTATCACAAGTAACCCCAAGCGACCTCTTGTTTTCAGAATATAGTTATGGTAGCAAAATATATGTATATCAAGTAGATGACCTTAAAAAATTACAAATAAATTGATTTTGACTACACTAAATATCGTTTTAATTGCGCTTGTAGTTATAGCAACTGCAACGGCTATAATACTATGGACAAAACGCGACAACGCAATTAACAAAGCCGTAAACCGAGCCGAAAAACGTACAAAACAAGAAATGAACAACCTTGAAGGAGAAATTAACAGACTTAAAACACTATACAACAACCTCAAGGCAAATGGCAACAAAACACAAGAACAATCAAATAAAAAAACAAATCAAATAAACTCATTAATAAACGCTGAAAACATAATACTCGAACAAAAAAAACTCGAAGAACAAAAAAATGAGTTGGCAGAACGTAACAAAAAGCTTTGGAACATGTCAATCTCTATACAAAAAGAAAAACAACACATAGCCATACTCAAAAACGAAATAGAACTTAAACACAAAACGGTAACCGAAAGCATACAATATGCCAAAAGAATACAAGACGCAGTACTACCACCAGTAGATATACTTGCAAACAATTTTAAAGACTATTTTTTATTTTGGCGACCACGAGAAATAGTATCAGGAGATTTCTATTGGATGAAACGCGATGGCGACACAATACTTTTTTCTGTTGCCGACTGCACAGGACACGGCGTACCAGGCGCATTTATGAGTATGCTTGGGGTAGCATTTTTAAACGAAATATGCGCAAAAATAACCGAACAAACCACTCCTGCCGAAATATTAGAAAAAATGAGAGCCAAGATAATACAAACACTAAAACAACAAATGGGTTCTCTCGACCCAAAAGACGGTATGGATATGGGATTATGTATGTTAAACACAGTAAAAAAAACAATGATGTTTGCAGGAGCAAACAACGGAATGTACCACATAAGAGGCAATCAACTCACAGAATACAAAGCAATAAAAAATCCAGTAGGAATGTATCCCAAACAACGAGATTTTGAAAACCACGAAGTAGATATACAAACTGGTGATTATATATACATGTTTTCTGATGGATACGCCGACCAATTTTCTCTAAAAAACGCACGAAAACTCACATCAGGAAAATTTAAAAAGCTCCTTATAGAAGTCAACGAAAAAACAAAAGTAGCAGCAGAACAAGAAAAATTTTTAGCAGATTTTCTTGATGATTGGAAAGAAGGTTACGTACAAATGGACGACATTCTTGTTGGCGGCTATCAAATTAAATTATAGGTTGAACACCATAAAAAAACACCTTATTATATAGTAACAAACCACAAAATTTAACAAAAAAAATCCACATTCCATAATTTTAGTTTCCGACATATCAAAAATAATTTTCAAAAAAAAACAAAAAAAAATTTGTTTATTAAAATTTTATTCTAAATTTGGGGAAATAAAAATAAGGTTTACAAGAAAACTAAAATATACTCCAGATGGAAACAAATTATGGTGAAATAACCCAAGTAATTGGTCCCGTGGTTGACGTGAGTTTTGAAAAAACAGGCGGCAAACTTCCGGCCATACTCGATGCCTTGGAACTCACCCGCGACAACGGCGAAAAACTGATAATAGAATGTCAGCAACACATCGGCGAGCATACCATACGCACCATAGCCATGGACAGCACCGACGGCCTCCACCGCGGAATGAAAGTTTATCCTACAGGCAGTCCAATAACAATGCCAGTTGGCGAAAAAATAAAAGGTCGCTTGATGAACGTTGTAGGACAAGCTATTGACGGCATTGGCACTCTTGACAAACAAGGCGGATACCCAATCCACCGCGAACCACCGCAATACAAAGAGCTTACCACAGAAACACAAGTACTCTACACAGGAATAAAAGTCATCGACCTCATTGAACCATACGCAAAAGGTGGAAAGATAGGGCTTCTTGGTGGCGCAGGCGTGGGCAAAACAGTCCTCATAATGGAACTCATAAACAACATTGCCAAAGCATACAGTGGACAGTCGGTATTTGCAGGCGTAGGGGAGCGCACCCGTGAAGGTAACGACCTACTACGCGAAATGCTCGGTAGCGGAGTAATGAACTACGGACCAGCTTTTATGGAAGACATGGAAAAAGGCGGTTGGGACATAACCAAAATAGATAAAGAAGCAGTCAAGAATAGTAAAGTTGCAATGGTGTTTGGTCAAATGAACGAGCCACCAGGAGCAAGAGCAAGAGTAGCACTATCTGGTTTAACAGTAGCAGAATACTTCCGCGACGGAGAAAAAGGTGCAAAAGGCAACGACATACTTCTGTTTATCGACAACATTTTCCGTTTTACACAAGCAGGTAGCGAAGTATCGGCATTGCTTGGTCGTATGCCATCAGCAGTGGGATACCAACCAACGTTAGCAAGTGAAATGGGTGCAATGCAAGAGAGGATAACATCAACAAAGCATGGTTCAATAACTTCTGTACAAGCAATTTATGTACCCGCCGATGACTTAACCGACCCTGCACCAGCTACAACATTCTCCCACCTTGATGCAACAACTGTGTTAAGCCGTAAAATAGCATCTTTGGGAATATATCCAGCCGTGGATCCACTCGATAGTACATCGAGAATACTAACACCAGATATTGTTGGTGCAGAACATTACAACACTGCACAAAGAGTAAAACAAATACTACAAAGATACAACGAGTTACAGGATATAATCAACATTCTCGGTATGGAAGAGTTATCAGAAGAAGATAAACTCACCGTTAGCCGTGCAAGAAGGGTTCAGAGATTCTTATCGCAACCATTCCACGTTGCAGAGCAATTTACTGGTTTAAAAGGAAAACTCATCTCCATAGAAGACACCATAAAAGGATTTAATATGATAATGGACGGTGAAGTTGACCAATACCCAGAAGCAGCCTTCCACCTCGTTGGAACAATAGAAGATGCCATAGAAAAAGGCGAAAAACTTTTGAAAGAAGCAAAATAGCAAGTAAGCATGGAAGTAGAGATAATTTCACCCGACACGCTTGTTTTTTCTGGAAATGCAGATTTAGTAAGCCTTCCCGGAACAAAAGGTGCTTTTGAAATAATGAAAAACCACGCCGCCATAATTTCCACACTCGAAAAAGGAAAAGTGAAAATTGTAAACAATGGTTCAGAACAGTTTTTCGACATCAACGGTGGCTTGGTGGAATTTAACAACAACAAAGTAAGCATACTTGCATCTTAAAAGAATGTTTTTTCCCAAAAAATAACTGTCGTTATAAAAAAAAACGGCAGTTATTTTTTTATTTTTTCAACAAACTGTTATAAATACCAAACTGCATATCAGCAATTTTTTCAACCGTATAATTTTCTTTAAAAAAAGAAGTTACTTTTTTCTTATCAAAATCATTAACAAAAAACTCATCAGCAGCAATTTTTTTAAATAAATTTAAAAGACTTGCATAACTACTGCCTATCTTAATTCCAAGTCCACATTGTTCCAACTCTGGAAAATTACAACCATCGGTAAACACAGGAATACATCCCGCCAACCCCGCTTCTATAATAGACGTAGGAAACCCCTCAGACTGAGATGGAAGAATAAAAAACAAACTATTTAAGAGTAAATTTTGTTTATCATTCCCATACACTGGACTATTACTCAAACTAACATTGTGATTTTTAGGCAATAAATCGAAAGTATTTTTTAAAACTGCATATTCGCCATCATCAGGACCAATAATCTGTAACCTAAAATCAACATTATTAACAAGAGGTGAATCTCTCCACGCATTCAACAATTCTACAACACATTTTTTAGAATTAAGTCTTCCAAGAAAAAGAAAAGTATAAGGTTTATTTACGTTTGAATTTGCACTAATAAATTCCGCACCATTGGGAATTAGTACAACATTTCTGAAATATTTTTCAAGATTTTTTTTCTCAACACTCGAAACAGCTCTCACAAAAGATGATTTTTTTACAAAACTTTTTTCATAAAAATTGAAGTAAATTTTTTTCTTAATCCATTTGTTATTCATTCCCCATGGTTCCAACATTCCATGCGGCGTATAAACCCACGAAAAACCTTTTTCCGATGCTTTACATGCCCAAACTGAAGGAAATCTCCATGCTCCATGGCTTACCACAATTGTATCCGATGGAGAGAAACGTTCCACAACATCATTAAATCTTTCTAAGGATGTAGTATCCAATGCGATAGACTCTGCATCATAAAGATTTTTTATATGTGGCATATCATCAATTTTTGGAAAAACCGCTATGCTTTCAACACCATATTTTTTAGCCAAAATTTTTGAAGTAGACAAAGCTGCGTTCCATATACCAAAATTTACTTTATCAATACGGTCGATTATATTTACAACTTTCATATATTCAACAGCTTTACAACTTTTTCTGCCCAAATTTCAGGTGTAAACCCCTTAATAATTTCAACAGAACGACTACTCATTAACAACAACTGATTATCACTCAATTGAGATATTTTATCAAAAACTCCAATCAACTGGTTTTCATTATTTTCGTCAAAAATAAAACCGTTTTCTTGTGTTACTAAATCTGGTATAGCACCCACAGCATTGCTACATGCCACTGGTAAACCTGCGCTCATAGCCTCATTAACAACTAATCCCCAAGGTTCAAAAGTGCTTGCCAATACAAAAAATGAACTATTATGATATATTTCTGGTAACTGACTATAATTAGCCCAATTACATAGTTTTATATTATCATTTTCTTTAAATTTATTTTCGAGATATTCTTTTAGCGGTCCAGCTCCAACAAGTTTTAAAGTCCAATTTTTAGATAGTTTTGATTTTAGAAAAGCATTAATCAAAAACTCTTGATTTTTTTCTTTGCTAAAACGTGCCATACAAAGCATTATTTTAGCATTAGGATTATATTGCTTGGGATTTTTAAAATGCTCATTATCAACCACTGAATATGGAATAGCAACTTTTTTAGAAGATATTTTAAGAATATTTTCGGCAAAATCCTTAGCCCTTGTACCAGAAACAAGAAACGCATCAACAAAAATTTTAAGAAAACACGATTTTACAACATTAAAAAAAGAACGTTTACCATACCAACTTTCCGAAAATATCAAAACTTTACGTCCTAAAACTTTACTAAGCGCAATCATAAGCAAATACTCAATTTTTCCATACCCAGCAAGCAAACAATATTTAACATTTTTTTCTTTGAGTAGTTTTCTATAATTATTCAAACGATTAAAAATATCGCGTTGTTCGGCTGTCTTTTTAGATAAAAGAAAATGTGTATCAGAATTTTCGGTATGCCATTTATAAAGATTATCAGCAGCAGCAAGATCTGCGGTAAAAACTTTTTTATCACCCACAACAGATTGTAAAGCCCTCACTCTCGAACGGTGATAGTCGCCAATTCTGTCCCAAACAATGATAATGTTTTCCATAAAAATATCAATTGAGCAAATTAACTAATACTTTAAATAAAACAATTAAAATATCTAATCTTCAACAAATTACAAAATATTAAACAAAAGTTTTGGATAAGTAGATAAAATATATATACAGAAATAAAACATTAGATAAGCCCCTCGTCACAAAAGCTAAAATACTTACCTCCTGCAATAATAACATGTTCAGGCAAATCAATATCAAGAAGTTTACAAATCTGTTTTATGTCATTGGTAAGCCTAATATCCTCTGGACTTGGTCTTAAAGTTCCAGCAGGATGATTGTGGCAAAGTATAATACGCGAAGCTTTCAACATTATGGCAAGACTAACAATATCTTTGTAATCCACAAAAGTTTTGTTGGCAGTTCCCTTTGAAATCATTCTCTTGTCGATAAGTTTGCCAGCTACATTGCAAAATAAAACCCAAAACTCTTCATGCGACACTTGATTTAGAAAATCCATAACTCGTGCAACGTCTGCACTACTTAATACAACTGGCAAATTAGGTTGGTTACACAACCTAATTCTCCGTCCAAGCTCTGCAGCAGCCTTTATAACACAAGCTTTTGCTGGTCCAAAACCATTTATCGATTGAATTTCTTGTAAATGCTTATTGACAAGGCACAAAAGATTGTTATCACACTTATCAAGCAATTCTCTTGCAAGCTCTACTGCCGATTTTCCTTTTGAACCATTGTTAATCAAAATAGCCAATAATTCGGCATTAGAACATGCTTCCGCACCCGACGAAATAAGTTTTTCGCGAGGTCGATCGTCTTCGTTCCAATCTCTTATGCTTAAATGCGCCATTTATAACAAACACAAAAAGGCCACAGCGCATCTGCGTTAGGCCTTTTCAATAATTTGGCTAAAACTTAATTATTAAGCCAACTTGTTGACATGCTTTTGCAACTTAGATTTCAAGTTGGCAGCCTTATTTCTGTGAATAATATTACGTTTTGCAAGTTTGTCAATCATTTTGGTAACACCGGGCAATGCTGCTACAGCTTCCTCCTTATTGGTAGTAGCACGAAGTTTACGAACAGCATTACGCATTGTAGTTGCATAATAGCGATTGTGCAACCTACGGGCTGCATTTTGTCTTAGTCTCTTTTTTGTTGAATGATGATGAGCCATTTTTATTCTCGTTTATCTTTTATTTATACTTTATTTTTATTTTAATTCAAGCGGCAAAGTAACACATTTTATTTATAACAAACAAATTTTTTTGCAGTTAAAGCCAATTTTATTTTCAAAAAAAACTTTTTTTTACAAATCTTTGTAAATATAAAGACAAAAAAATGGATGAAAGACTAAAAAAACAGATAGAGTTTATACTTGAAATAGACAAGGAAAAAAACATTTTTAGACAAACACACCTATCCAACCATGGACGAAACGAAAACGATGCCGAACATGCTTGGCACATGGCTTTGATGGCATTTCTGCTAAAAGAATACTCAAACCAACCCATCGACATTGCCAAGGTAATGGTAATGTGCCTTATCCACGATGTTGTAGAAATAGATGCAGGCGACACATACGCATACGACGCTGAAAATCTAAAAACACAAAAACAACGCGAAGATGCTGCAAAAGAACGCATTTATTCATTGTTACCCGACGACCAAAAAAAATTATTAATAGAACTTTTTGATGAGTTTGAATCTGCACAAACTGCCGAATCTAAATTTGCTCATGCAATGGACAACCTTCAACCTCTACTTTTAAACAATAGCAATGGTGGTTCCGATTGGAAAGAACATGGTGTCAACTCAAACCAAGTTTACACAAGACAAAGCAAAACAAAAGAAGGTTCGGTAAAACTATTTGAACTTACGGACAAAATAATAAAGCAAAACATAGAAAAAGGAAATATAAAAAGCTAAAACAGCAATGCTCAATCCCAAACTATCAGTGATAACAGTGGTTTACAATAGCGAAAACCTTATAGAAAAAACAATACAAAGTATTATAAACCAAACATATACCAACATAGAATACATAATTATTGATGGAGCAAGTACCGATAGTACCATGGAAATTGTTAACCACTATTCAAACAAAATATCAAAGATAATTTCCGAACCAGACAATGGGCTATACTATGCAATGAACAAAGGATTGGATGTTGCCTCTGGCGACTATGTATTATTTATCAATGCTGGCGACATGCTTTGCGACACAAACATTGTTTCCGAAATATTTTTTAACCAACAAGCAACTCAAGCCGATGTAATATACGGCGACACTGACATAATAGACAACAAAGGAAAAATAATTCACGAACGACGACACCGACCACCAGAAAAACTAAAATTCAAAAGTTTTAAACGTGGCATGCTTGTTTGCCATCAAAGTTTTATTGCAAAAAAAAGTCTTGCTCCGCACTACGACACAAATTTTAGATATGCTGCCGACTACGATTGGTGTGTAAAAATATTAAAACAATCGAAAAAAAACTATAATGCAAATCGAACAATAAGTTTTTTCCTCGAAGGCGGACAAACAAGAAAAACAATAATTCCAGGTCTTAAAGAAAGATTTAAAAGCATGAAAAACAATTACGGAATAATGTCTGCTATATTTTGGAATATAATACTCGGCATAAAATTTACTTGGTTTGTAGCAATACATCGATGGTTTTAAAAAAAGTAACACAAATGAATTTAGAACAGTACAACTATCTACCCGTAAGCGAAATAGCAGAACAAGTAAACCAAACTTTAGCCCAATCAGACACCGTTATAATAAACGCGCCAGCAGGAGCAGGCAAAAGCACATTACTTCCATTAACAATATTCAAAGACCTTGGAGGAAAAATACTTATGCTCGAGCCACGTCGTCTCGCCGCCAAAAGTATCGCAACACGAATGTCTGAAATGCTTGGTCAACAAGTAGGACAAACAATTGGATATAGAATAAGGTTCGAGAATAAGACATCTCAACAAACAGAAATAGAAATTCTAACAGAAGGTATTCTAACACGTATGCTACAAACCGACAACGAGTTAAAAGGTGTAAAAGCAGTTATTTTTGACGAATTTCATGAAAGATCATTATTTGCAGAAACAGCTTTAGCACTGTGTCGCGAATGTCAAAAAATACTAAGACCCGATTTAAAAATAATAATAATGTCGGCCACTCTAAACATTCCTCAACTTGCAGAGAAACTTTGCGCTCCTGTTGTAACAAGCAAAGGAAAAATGTTTGATGTAGAAATAGAATATTCTAAAAACGACTGCAACCAATATACAGTGGCAGAAGAATCGGCAAGGGCAACATTAAAACTTATAAACCAAAAGCAAGGCGATATACTCATATTTCTTCCAGGCGAAGCTGAAATTCGTCGTTGCGAAGAACTACTTAAAAAATCATTACCACAAGAAATTAAAATACACCCACTTTACGGGATGTTACCAGCTGCACAACAACATGTCGCAATAATTCCAAACAACTTAGGAAAACGTAAAATAGTAATAGCCACACCAATAGCAGAAACATCACTAACAATACAAGGTATAACAATAGTTATAGACGGAGGTTTTTGTAGAGTGCAAACATTCGACCCAAACACTGCCCTACCCCACTTGGAAACAATAAGAATTTCTCAAGACATGGCAATACAACGAGCTGGACGCGCAGGAAGACTTTCAAAAGGCTATTGTTTAAGGCTATACACCAACACAACATGGCAACGCATGAAACCAACTCGCACACCAGAAATAGAAACTGCCGACCTTGCGCCTTTACTACTTGACCTTGCAAAATGGGGAGAAAATAATGCGAACAACCTATTTTGGCTAACAAAACCACCACAATCGCATATCATACAAGCCAAACAACTACTTTTACAACTCGAAGCAATTGACCAAAACGGAAACATAACACCACACGGAACAGAAATAAATAGGATTCCTACACACCCACGCATTGCACAAATGCTTACAACTGCCATAAAGTTAAAACTCACACCATTGGCTGCTGACATAGCCGCAATCTTAGAAAATAGAGATTTTCTCACACAAGAAGAATACGGAGTTGATATAAATGCAAGAATAGATGCCCTACGAAAAAACAGAAGAGAAAATAGACACAACCGCACAATAGACAACATAGAAAAAATTTCGCAGGCATATAGAAAAATGCTCAACACTTCTATAGACAACAATAATCACGAAGTTTTCGACACGGGGTTACTACTATCACAAGCTTTTCCTGAACGAATTGCGTATGCAAGACCTGGAAATAACGCAAGATTTCAACTTGCTAACGGTAGTTTAGCAATCATAAGTCATAACGATTCTCTATCAGCAGAGTCATGGATTGCAATCGCATCACTCAACGAATCTGAAAACGGTGGCAAAATTTTTTCGGCATCACCATTAGACCCAACCGACCTAAAACCATTGCTAAAAACAAGAGAAAATTTTCAATGGAATACAAAACTCGGAGGTTTAATTGCCAAAGAAGAATTACGACTTGGTGCCATAGTACTACAAGAAAAGCCCATTCGCAACATAGATACCGAAAAAATAGCCGAATTAATAATTCAAGCTATAAAAAAAGAAGGTGAAAATCTATTAGACTTTAACGATGAAATAACAGAACTACAAAATAGAATCTGCTCTTTAAGAATCTGGAACGGAGAACAATGGCCTGATTTTTCTACACAAAACCTCATCAACACATGCGATAAATGGCTAAAACCATATCTCAATGGAATAAGCACAACCCAACAACTAAAAAAAATATCACTAAAAGAACCCCTACTTTATTCTCTCGACTACAATCTTCAGCAACAAGCCAACAAATTAGCACCCGAAAAAATAAAAGTTCCAACGGGACACAATATTAAACTAAAATATTATCAAGATGGAAGGTCTCCTATTTTAGCAGTAAGGCTACAAGAAGTTTTTGGAATGACAGAAACACCCAAAATAAACAACAATACACAACCAATAACGATGCATCTCTTGTCGCCAGGATTTAAACTCGTACAAATAACGAGCGATTTAAAAAGTTTTTGGGCTAACGCATATTACGAAGTGCGAAAACAATTAAAGACTCGCTATCCAAAACACAAATGGCCCGATTTGTAGCCTACAATTATAATTAACAAATCCTTTTCACAGTGGTAAAATCATTAATATTAAATTTTTGAAAATCAAAATTTTCTAACAATAACAATCCAGGAGAAGTGCCAACTTTCAACGATCCAAAATTGTCATCAAACTTCAACGCTTTTGCTCCATTAATCGTCGCCATCTTTATAACTTCATCAAAAGATAACCAACTAAAATTCTTAACTATAACCTTCATTTCTTCAAGTATTGAAAGAGAATTATTGCTACTTAGCGAATCGGTACCAAGACAAAGATTAAGATTCAAATCATACATTGTGTTCAAATCAGGAAGGCTACCTTCGAGATAAAGATTACTTTTTGGACAAATTACAAAATAAGGATTCTTAAATATTTGCAACGCATACTGAAAATCATCACGCACAGAATAAGTATTATGCACCAAAAGAACATTTTCATAATCAACGAGATGATGTCCATATGAAGGCAAAGAGTTTTTATTTGTAATATTTATATTACTAACAATGTTTGGAAAAATATTAACAAAACTACCAGAATGTGAACGGTATAATTCATTTTCAGCAGCAGTTTCTTGATTATGAATTGATATAACATATTTATTGTTGATATTAATTCTATTTATTGATTCAAATTGAGCATCGCTAACAAAATAAGGCGAATGTGGCACAGCGGAAACAAGACATTTATCATTATAATCCAACAACTTAGCAACATTATAAAACGTCTGAGTATTTTTCTTTATTCGATCTTCAGAAGTACCAATTAATTCAACAAAATTTCGGTAACAAATTTTACTATTTTTTTTAACAAAAGCAGAATCGGAAGTATTGGAAATATCTCCAACAACGTTTATACCAACATTGTACATTTCATGGTCGGCTAATTGGCACATCTCATTGCTAAAAACATGAGTTTTTTGAAGTTCAACTATTTGACTAAGGAAATCGGTAAGTTGTTTACACTGCGGCACAAGACCTTTAAGATGAGATAATTCGAGATGACAATGTGCATTTACAAATCCAGGAACTAACACTCCATTATAAAAAATAGTATTAGCCATTTCTGAAATCATCGGTTTAATTGACAAAATTTTACCACTAATTTCATCATAAGTTACACAACCATTTTTCAACGGTTCACCAGTGTTTGTAAAGACATATTGAGCAGCAATATTTTTAGGCATAATTATTTATTATTGATGATTCTATTTTCTCATTGCAAGTTAACATTGACACAAAGACCATAATCAAACATTATTTTCTCTTATTTTAAGTGTTTGGATATAGAATAAATTATTTTTACCAACACTCTAATTTATTTTCTGCAAAGTTATATAAGTTGTAAAGATTTTTCAAGATTATTTTTTACCTTTGCGACAAATCAAAACTTCAAGCCAATGGAACATCGCAAATATCCGGTTGACACACAGACGTTTGATAAAATTATCGACGGCAATTATGTTTATCTCGACAAGACGGACTTGATTTATAAAATGGTAAAGGATTATAGTTATGTGTTTCTGTCGCGTCCAAGACGGTTTGGCAAGTCGTTGCTATGCAGCACGTTGAAAGAATATTTCAGCGGCAACAAGGAGTTGTTCAAAGGGTTGAAGATTGACGGAATGGAAACGGAATGGGTGAAATATCCTGTCATTCAACTCGATTTCAGTTCGTGCAAAACTACCAATTTGCGAGCCATCAAAATATATCTGTCAAAGATTTTGGCGGATTATGAGCATGAATATTCACTGATTTCAGACGAGGAATACGAAAAAGAATGGAAAGGCAAAAAAGAGATAGATGAAATTTCCAATATCCGTCTTGGCAAAATTGTCGAGGCTGCATACAGACAGTCGGGGCAAAAGGTTGCAATTATCATCGACGAATATGACGCGCTGATGCTCAACGCGATATACAATGACGATTTGCAGGACAAAATACGCGAGCAACAGAACAATTTCTTTTCACCGCTCAAGGAACTCGACCCATATATACGTTTTGTGTTCATCACTGGCATCACAAAGTTTTCGCAGATGTCGATTTTTTCGACGTTAAACAGTCTTAAAGACATTTCACTTCTGCCTGAATTTGAAACAATTTGCGGCGTATCGCACGATGAAATGATTGATATTTTTCAATCTGACATTCAAGCAATTGCCGACAAAAACGGTTTTTCATTCGACCAGACGGTAACATATCTCAAAAACAAATATGACGGCTACAACTTTTCGCCCGAAATGCGTGGAGTCTTTAATCCATTTTCGATAATCAATGTCATGAACGACAAGCAAATGGACGACTATTGGTTCAATTCGGGAACGCCGTCGGCATTGCTCAAACTCATCAACAAGTTTGACCTCAAGATGGAAGATTACGAGGGAGTCGAATGTAGCGCATCACGGTTCAACAAGCCCGTGGAAAAAGTAACCGACCTCGTGCCATTCTTGTTCCAATCGGGATATTTGACCATAAAAAATTACAAAACAGAGGGTTATGATGTTATTCCGACTTCGGTTTACACCTTGGGCTACCCAAACCACGAGGTGAGGACTGCCTTTGCAGATTCACTTTTTAGGGATTATTACAAGGTGAACGACACAATGCCCTTGCGCAAAGCATATTACGCTTTCTATTCCAACAACGACTTCGACAAGTTCATCGAGGCGTTGAAGAAGTTTTTCCGAAGGTTCCCGTTCTCGCTCAACAATATGAACGAAAAGCATTATCATTCAATTCTTTATACGGTTTTGGCATCATTCGGTGCAAACATTTACGCCAATCAGGAAACCGCGCTCGGCAAGTCGGATTTGATTCTCAAAATGCCCAAGACGGTTTATGTCATCGAGTTGAAATACGACCGCAGCGTTGAGTCAGCCCTTGACCAAATCGACGACCGCGACTATACCGCCGCCGTGCTTGACGACAACAAACGCATTGTAAAACTCGCCATCAAATTTTCCGAAAAGGAAAGGAACATTGTGGATTATAAGGCGGTGGAGGTTGAAAATTGAAAATTGAAAATTATTGACACATAAAACCATTTTTATTATAATTATGAAAAGAATAATTTATTTAATAACTGCACTTCTTGCCACAACAAACATGGCGAGTACACAGGTAACAGCCAATAGTAGGTGGTACAACAGCGACGAAATGTTAACTTGCGAAAGCGAGTCTAACAAAGGCTACATGTTCAATTGGGATTGGTGGGGTGAAGAAGACTCACAATGCTTCCTGACAAAGACTTCAGAAAACCATTTCTCGGTCGACGGCTACAATGACGACTTCAATAATTATATCAAGGCAATCAAGGATGTCGAATACAAGGTTGTGGAAGGACACAAACTTCTCCTATTCAAGGATGCAAAAGGCAATATCCTAAAATGTTTCGAGCAATCTAACAGCAAATGGGAAAAAGAAGCCATCAAAGGCTACCATTACGTTCTCGACGGAACATACGTCGATGAAACTGGAGTACAATACGCCTTCAACGGTGAGTATCTAACGATGGGCGGCAACAAATACAAATTCTCGATTGACCTTGAAATGTATTTTATCATCCAAATCAACGATGCTAAATACTGGTGGAAAGTCTCCACCACGGGCATCAATCTCTACAATGTAATCCAAGGCGAATACGGTCCCGAACAGGGAGAAGTTTGGCACAAACTTCGCGAAATCTCTCCCAATGGACGATGGACGTTTCTAAGCAATGCTATCGTACCAAGCACCTTCATGTGGCGTTATCCGTCGGGAATGGTTAGGATTATCCGCAACGAGATTTATGCGCGCCACGGCTATGTATTCAATTCCGCCGACTTAAAAAACTATTTCTCCAAACAGCCGTGGTACAAGCCACAAAACAACAACGCTGCTGTAAAACTCAATGACATCGAGGCTCTTAACGCGGAAATCCTCAAAGCCAACGAAACTGTAGTTCGCGAAGGCTCCGACGACGAGGAGATTGAGGAGGGTCTATGAGCAAAATAACCCCAAATTAATGGGATTCAGAACACACAGAATCCCATTAATTTAAGTATTAATCTACTACAATTATCCACAAAAACAAAAATACTAATACCTATTTAATGGAGGAATTTCATACGATATTTATTCTACTTCAAACAACAAGTCTAATAGTAAAGAGAAATAATCAATCTTTCCGAATCGTTCTCAATCATCTGTCCAGCTATCCCGTCGTTCTATGCCAAACCTTCTAATATCGAGGACGTTGTGGATACTGTGGTGCTTAGGATTATGGATTTGATTGGTGGGGAAAACAAAGGACATAGATGGGGGAAAAATTGACTTACCCCTCATATTCCGACGGCTTGCATCCGAACTCCTTTTGAAAACATTTGCTGAAATAACTCACTGAGCCAAAGCCGGTTTGCTCTGCAATGTCGGAAATGCTGCACTCTTTTTTGGCAATCATTGCGGCGGCGCGATGGAGGCGGATGCTGCGGATGAAGGCTACGGGCGATTGCTGAATCATTGCCGTGAGTTTTTTGTAAAGTCCGGTGCGCTCCATGCAAAGGTCGGCGGCAAGTTGCTCCACACCGTATTGAGAATCAGAGAGGTGCTGTTCTACAAGCGATGTAGCCCGCGCCATAAATTCTTTTTCTTGCGCCGTGGGTTCTTGCGCTGTTGGTTCGAGTTCGGCTTGTTCGTTTGTTTTTTCGGGATTGGTGTTGATTAAAGTCGGAGCTACCGTTTTTTTATGTCTTTTTTTGATTATAACTACGCCTACTGCCGTGAGCAATATCGCGTATAAAAGATATGCAATTTTGGTTTGCCACCACGGCGATTCTATTATGAAGGTGATGGTTTTGATT
Organism: uncultured Bacteroidales bacterium; assembly: GCA_937877455.1. GTDB lineage: Bacteria > Bacteroidota > Bacteroidia > Bacteroidales > UBA3824 > UBA3824. Next base: position 14,457 of record CALFIU010000051.1, on the reverse strand, counting down.
TTGGCGTTTTGCCAGTTTTGGGGATTGGTGGACGCCGCAACTTCGAGTGTGTAACTGTCGGGCGAAAGCGCAACCAATGGAAAATAAAAAATGCCCTTGTCGTTGACGTAACTCCCTGAAGAATCGGCAGATAGGATATGTTCCTGATTGTCGCCGCCCGAAAAACGAAACCTGTAAAATGTCTCCCTCGGTCTTACATAGTTCATCGTCGAAAACTGGAACGCTGGCGAATTTTCTGAATGGTTGAACACAAGATTTTCGATGTACGGCGGTGCAAATTCCAACAAAATTCTGCCGTCGTATTCCGCGCCAGTCTGCAAGGGTTTACCGTGCATATAAACAGTTGTCAAGATTGGTTCTACCTCAATATCAAGCGGTTGGGTGTCAAACAGTCCGCTGAATGGCGACGAATACAGCAAACCGTTGTTGTAAGTACCGAGCCAGATGCCGCCTTCGCGGTCGCTGCATACTGTATTGATGCCCGTGGAAAGTGCCGTGCCGTCGGGCAAATATAGAGTGCTAAATTGTTGCAACGCCAATGTCTTAGCGTCAATTTTGATGTAGCCGTCGGAAGTCGTGATGTAAATAAAATTTGACGGAGTGAGCGTCAACGTATGCATCATAAAACTGCCCGACAATATCTTTTGCCAAGTGCGATTATCAGCATCAAAACGCATCAAAATAGACCCGCCCTCGCCAGTGCGCACTTGATAGAGTTTGGCGTCCTGCCCTTTTACTACCAATGACGTTTGGCTGTAATGTTTGATAGAATCGCCGCTGTATGCCGCCGTTTGGTATGCAAAATTGCCGTCATTATCAAAAACCACCAACAATCCCGATTCCCAAAAAGTAAATATCTGACCGTCAGAAGATACCACGTCTTGCAAAATGCCGTCAATCTTTGAGAGGTCGAGTTTGCGGTCGGAATTTACGGCGCAGAGTTTGCCCGGCTTTAAGAGCCACGTCTCGCCGTTGCCGTCAATATAAAAATCGTATGAATCCCAATCGTCAAACATCCTTTGCGACAGGGTTTTAAGGTCGATGCAGTAGAGATGCCGCCATTGCTTAATCCACAATAAATGGTTGAGGTCGGCAAAAATATGCGTCGCGCCGTTGTAAAGCGGAATTGTCATGTACATCGACGTGTCCATCTCGACGGTTGTAATCCCTTGACCGTCAAAAATATCCACAGAATGAGGCGTTACGCTTACCATACGTCCGTCGCCAAGTTGCAACAACTGCCAAATACAATTGTCGCTCAGTCCGTTTTGACGGTTGAGCGTATAAAAATTTTGCTCGTTGTCGGCGGACGCGGCGTTGTGGACGGCGAATATTATGATTGCAATCAGCGCAAATATTTTCATAATCTTGATGCAAAAATTTGACACAAAATAAATGATTTTTGGGCTAAAATGGAAACTTTTTCTTCATTTGTTTCCTCGCTTTCAACATTTGTTGTACCTTTGTAGGGTGTTGAAACCCTATCTTTGCACCGAAAAATAATTTTTAACCCCACACATAAAATTTTCGGTTATGAAAAGAATACAGATGTTTTTGATGGCGATGTTGATGGCTATTGCAGCCACCGCCGCCGGTCCCGTGAAATTCAATGCGGGACAGAATGTAATCTACGTGGAGTTTTACTCCGACGAGATTGTGCGCGTGTCGAAGTTTCCCGTAGGCAAGGAAATCGCGACGCAGAGCCTTGTAGTAACAGCCAAGCCGCAGGACGTCAAGTTGACCACCAAGCCCAACTCCGTCCAGAGTGCGAAACTCACGGTCAAATTCAATCCGCATACCTTTGCGCTCAGTTTCTACGACGCCAAAGGCAAACTCTTGTTGGCGGAGAAGGATTTTAAACTCGAAGACCGCCCCGGCGCGGTGGAGCGCAATACCTACAAACTCACTCAGAGTTTTCTCCTCAAAAAGGACGAGCAAATCTACGGACTCGGCACCATTCAGGACGGCAAACTCAGCCGCAGGGACGCGCATATTTTGATGGAACAGTCTAATCTTCAAGACTTTCAGAATGTGTTGCAGAGCATCGAGGGTTGGGGTCTTTTTTGGGACAATTATTCCCCGACCCAATTTGACGGCACGGCAGAAGGTATGCAGTTTGCGTCGGAAGTTGCCAAGTACGAAGACTATTATTTTATGTATGGCGGCTCGGCTGACGGCGTTATCGCGCAGATGAGGACGCTATCGGGACAAGTGCCGATGTTTCCGCTGTGGACTTTTGGCTATTGGCAGTCGAAGGAGCGTTACAAGAGTAGCAAGGAACTCCTCGCCGTCCTCAACAAATACCGCGAACTCCGAGTGCCGCTCGACGGAATCATTCAGGATTGGCAGTATTGGGGCAGCAATTACCTCTGGAACGCAATGGACTTTCTCTCCGAAGATTTCGCGGACGGCCGGCAGATGGTGCAGAAAGTCCACGAGCAAAACGCCCACATTATGATTTCCATTTGGGCAAGTTTTGGCCCTATGACCAAGGCTTTCAGGGAGTTGAAAGAGAAGAATCTGTTGTTTGACTTCCAGACTTGGCCACAGAGCGGCATTTCGCACATTTGGCCGCCGGTAATGGATTATCCGTCAGGAGTTTGCGTCTATGACCCGTTCAGCGAGGAGGCGCGCAGGATTTATTGGAAAAATCTGAAGACGCTCTTTGATTACGACATCGACGCTTGGTGGATGGATTCCACTGACCCCGATTGTTTCTATCCCAAAAAGGAAAATTACGACCACAAGGCTGGCGATGGCGACGGCACTTTCCGCTCGTTGAGAAATGCCTTCCCGCTCTGCACTGTGGGCGGCGTGTATGACGCTCAGCGCAAGGAATCGAGCAAAAAACGTGTTTTCATCATGACTCGCAGCTCGTTTGCGGGACAGCAACGCTATGGCAGCAATATGTGGAGCGGCGACGTAAATTCCACGTGGGATATGTTGCGCAAACAGATTCCTGCCGGGCTCAATTACACCCTGACCGGCAACCCGAATTTCAACACCGATATAGGCGGTTTTTTCTGTAACGCCTATAATGTTTTTGGACCTGGCAGCGCGCCCAAAAATCCTCAGTATCAGGAACTTTATGTACGTTGGATGCAATACGGATTGTTTTGTCCCGTGTTCCGCAGCCACGGTGCCGATGCGCCGAGGGAGATTTGGCAGTTTGGCAATAAGGGCGACATCGTTTATGACGCCATCGAAAAGACCATCCGCTTGAGGTACAGACTGTTGCCATACATTTATTCCACGGCTTGGCAGGTAACGAGCAACAACGGCAGCTATCTCCGTCCGCTGATTTGCGATTTTGCCGCCGACCGCAATGTCCGCACCCTCGCCGACGAATTTATGATGGGTTCGTCAATCCTCGCTACGCCAATCGTTGAGGCTCAATATACCGAGGAAAAAATCATCCGTACAGACGAGATGTCGGGTTGGAATCGCGACAAAGCCGACGGCAAGGCGGTTGCAAATGTTGATTTCTCGCAGCCGAAACAGACCACAAAATATTTGCCCAAGGGTTGCGATTGGTATGATTTCTATACTGGGACGCGTTACAAGGGCGGTCAGAATGTCAACATCAAAACCACCTTCGACCAAGCTCCGATGTTCATCAAGGCTGGCGGCATACTCCCGTTAGCCCCTGAAATGCAATACGTTACCGAAAAGGATTGGAGCAACCTCGAAATCCACGTCTATCCCGGCAAAAACGGCTCGTTCACGCTCTACGAGGACGAGGGCGACAATTACAATTATGAAAACGGCAAATACACCGAAATCCAATTCACTTGGAACGACGCCGCCCGCACCCTCACAATCGCCGACCGCAAAGGCAGTTACGACGGTATGATAAGCAACCGCTCTTTCCAAATCGTTCTCCCCGACGGCAAGACCAAGACCGTGGATTACAGCGGCGCAAAGGTCAGCGTCAAGTTGTAACGATTTCAATACCCATAGACCAACCCGAACTTTTCGTGCAACTGTTTCAACGTGCCGTCCTGTTTCATTTGGAGGATTACCGCGTTGACTTTCGCCAAAAGTTCTGGCTGGTTTTTCTGCATCAAGACGCCGATTTCGCCGTTGGTGAATGGGCTGTTGATGAGCGGTGCGGCAAGTCGCGGGTCGGTCTTTATATAATACGGTGCTTCGGTGATTTCGGTAATCATCACATCAGCTTTGCCCTCAGATACTTGCGATGGGATTTCTTCGTTTTTTTCATATACAATCAATGTTGCTTGCGGCAGATTTTCGCGGGCAAATTTTTCGTTGAGGCCGCCGGGATTTATCATTACGCGTACTTCGGGGCGGTTGAGGTCGTCGAGGGTTTTGAATTTTGATTCGTCCTCCTTGCGGCAGAGGATTGTCTTGCCGTTGCGGAGGTATCCGTCAGACATATCCATTTGCGCCTTTCGTGCGTCGGTGATTGTGATGCCGCCGATTGCAAAGTCAAAAATCGCGGGCTCTTTGAGCACGTCGTCGGTGAGCGTCGGCCACGAGGTCTGCACAAATGTCGCCTTTACGCCAATATTTTCGGCAATCTTCTGCGCCACCTCAATCCCAAATCCCCAATACTCGCCCGTGGTTGGCTCCCGATAACTCAGTGGTCTGTAATCGCCTGTGGTACCGATGATTAGCGTCCCACGACGGCGGATTGCGTCGAGGGTGTTGGCGTCGGCTGTATTGTCGCTGTCTTTGGTACAGCAAATGATGGTTGATGCGGCGCAAATGAGGGCAAGGAGCGCGGCGAGGAGGAGAGGGCGTGATTTCATTGGTTTGGTTGTTAATTATTTCTTTCCGGCGTAAAAGTAAAATAAAAACGTTTGATTTGCAAAATTTTCTTTATTCCTCCATATCCTTCACCTTTTTAATGCACATCCAATCCGTCGAAATAAATCTCCGAAATTGCGGTGTCGTCCCACTTGTCGCCCTTATAGACGTCCACGATTTCAAATTTCATCGTCCATTCCTTGTTGGCGTCGGTAACGGGTGCAATCTCAAACGATTGGACGCAGCGAGTGTCTTCGAGGTTGAGGATTGCGGCGGGCTTGCCCTTGATATAGACTTTGAGTTTCTTGACACGCGAATTGTTTTTCCACGCCGACTGGCTCTTGCAGTAGCCGTTCACGATTTTTATGGTGGTGATGCGCGGATTTCCAGCCTTGAAGGTGTATTCTACCCATTCGCCTATGCCATAGCCCTTTACGCCCTCCACCCACGGAGTGTTGGCGTGGTCGTCGTGAAGATTTTCCTCGTTGTAATTGTTGGCACCTTGATTGGCGAGACGGCTCGACGCGGTTATTTTTATTGGACCGCCGTCGCCGCAGTACCACGAGCAACCCTCGCCATCAAGGGCGAAGTAACTGTCATACATCTCCTCAACACCGAGTTTGGCGATATACTCCCAATCTGCATCGGTCATATTTGCGGCATGTTCTTTGAGATATTTTGCGCCTTTTTCATAATCGGCTGCACCCTTGTCGGTGAAACAGCGCGGGGATTCTGTTTGCTTTGGTGAAATCTCCTTGATTACCTGCGCCTCGGCTACGCTTGTTGCGGCAAAGAGCGCAATTGCAGCGATGATTTTTTTCATAATGTTGATGAGTTAGGAAATGTGAAAACAGTGTTACCCATGGTAAAAACCAAAGGATTTTTTTTGTAATAACGCCAAAAACTCAAAAAAATTGCATACCTTTGGGGCGTTAACGCTAATCCCGTTTGATTATGAAAAGGACGCTTTTAATTATAATGACAATAATGCTGTCGGCTCTCCAACTCGTCGCCCAAAACGACGTGAAGACCAACATCGACAGCGTTACGGTGTATGTAAGCGGCGCAATCGTAAACCGCAGCGCAAAAATCACCGTCAAAAATGGCACTACCACCTATCTCTTGACCGACCTTTCGAGCGAACTCGACAAAAAGTCTGTCCGTGTCGGCATTGACAATCAGAATGTTACGATTGTATCTGTAAATCATCGCCTCGATACCAAGGAAGACGCGGAGAAGAAAAAACTCCGTTACGCCGCCGACCGCCGCAAGGAAGTAATCAAGGATTCTGTAACCATCCTCAATGCCAAACTCGACGTCATCGAGGAGGAGCGCAATCTCATCGTCAGCAACAACAAAATCGCCGGTCAAAACGGCCTCACCGCCGAGCAACTCGACAAGATGGCGCAGTATTTCCGCCGCGAACTCTCCAACCTCGAATCCGATAGAATCAAGACCGAAAAACTCCTCAAAAAATACACCGACGAGTACAAGCAAATCGTCCAAAACGCCAACAACACCGCCAAGGAAATCTCCACGATGGTCTCCACGGTGGAATTGGTATTGAAATCTGACCGTGAAATCAACAATGTAAACCTCACCCTCAATTACCTTGTGCCAACTGCATCGTGGACGCCATTTTATGAGGTAAGGGCTACTGAAACTTCCGCCCTCCGTCTCGGCTACAATGCCCGCGTCCGTCAGTCGTCCAAGGAAGATTGGAACAATGTGAAACTCTCACTCTCCACCGGCAATCCGTCAGTCAGCAATACAAGACCCGAATTTTTCACGATGTACCTTCCGCCGCAAAGACGCTATACAAAGCCAACCAGTGTTTCCGGCAAAAATTTCGCCTACGGACACGTTGTGGACGAAAACGGCGACGATTTGATTGGATGCAACATCGTGGAAACAGGCACTGCCAACGGCACGATTTCCGATATTAACGGACAATTCAAATTACAGACTAAATCGCCAAACGCCAATTTGACATTCTCTTTTATCGGATATGAATCGCAGACCATTCGCAGCGGCGAAAATATGTTTGTGATTTTGAAAGAGGATACGCGCCAGCTCAATGATGTAGTAATCGTGGGCTACGGCACATCAAGAAAAGGCGGTAGAAGCGGTGGCAGAGCGAGAGGCAAAAACGCGGCTATCCAGATGAGCGCAGATGAGGCTGACGAGGTTGCAGAAGTGGAAATCCAAGATGATTTTATGAGGTCCAATTACTATGTAGAACCCGAAAAATCAATCCCGATGGAGATTGCGCAAAGTTTTTCAGCCACAGAATTTAGGATAGACATCCCTTACACCATCAAGTCGGGCGACAGGGATCAGGATGTCAATATGCTCGAATACAATATCAACGCCATCTGTCAGTACAACGCCACGCCGAGGTATTCCAACGACGTTTACCTTGTGGCGCAGATTCCCGAATGTTACAGATATTCGCTCCTGCCCGGCACCGCCAATCTCTACCTCAACAATATTTATCAAGGCGAGACCGAGATTGCGCCCGACCACACCCGCGACACCCTTTCGCTCTCGATTGGGCGCGACAAGGCCATCTCCGTATCACGTCAGGAAGTCAAGAACAGCACCTCAAAATCCTTGATTGGCGGCACGTACAGGGTTGTCAAGACGTATGAGACCACTGTCCGCAACAACAAGCGCATCCCCGTGGAAGTCATTTTGGAAGACCAATACCCAATTGCCAAATACACCGACATCAAGGTTTCGCTCGTGGAAAGCATTGGGGCTCAGGTCAATACTGAAAATGGACGGCTCACTTGGACGCTCAACCTTGCGCCCGGCGAGAGCAAGAAGGTTAGGCTCTCATACGAGGTCAAGTACCCAAAGAGTTATAGTTTTGAAGTAGAATAATAGATGGAAACGTCAAAGACAAAGACAAAGGAACTTACCAATTTTCTCTATACGAGCCACACCGACAAGGGGGCAGTCCGCGCCAACAACGAGGACTCCTCCGGCTATGTCGATTCCGTCAACGGTCACGTTTTTGTGGTCTGTGATGTTTGGCGACGACCATACTCCTCCACACTTTCACGTGCGGTACGGTTCGTACAGGGCAAGCATTACAATTGATAAAGGTGTAGTTACAGGGCACTTACCAAGAAGTGTCCTCTATAAAGTTTTCTCTTGGCTTGATGCTCATTATGATGAATTGATGGAGAATTGGAATCGACTTCAGAATGGCGAAGTTCCAAATTCAATTGAACCCTTAAAATAAATGCAATATGGAAGACCAAGAATTACTTTGTGTGGTAGATGTGGAATATCTTCACGACTACGTTATGGACTTGGAGTTTAGCAACGGCGAACATAGACATGTTGATTTTGAGCCGCTTATGACAGGCAAAATGCGCGAGCCGCTCCTTAAAATGGACAAATTCATTCAATTTGCTCTCACAGATTGGACTTTGGAATGGTACAACGGTGTTGATTTTGCTCCAGAGTTTCTGTATGAACATGGCGTTGCGGCATAAAAATTAATTTTGCTACATTCCGCCAAAATCACTAACTTTACGCCGTAAAACTTTTAAAAACTTTTGTTTACGAAACAGAAATTTTATAACTAACATATTATAACATTGGGCTTTACGCTCTTATTCTCTTCAACGAAATCTGGACAATTTCATGACAACGAGAATAAGTCGCGATTAAGGTTCACGCTATATTGCGTGAGCCGTTTCGTGCTTATTAGTTGTCATGGAAGTCCAGATCCGCGTTGAATAATAAGCATAACAGAGATAAGGAAAAGAAACGGCTACACGCTTTTTTTATATTATATGCTTATCTGAATTAGACTGTGAGCCTATTAAAATTGCAAGCGTTAATGGCTCAAAATCAGTCAAATACTATCGGCGAAAAAATCCGTGCTGTCCTCAAAGAACAGCGCAGGAGTGCTATATGGCTTGCTGAGCAACTCAACTGCAATCGTGTCAACATCTATGACATTTATGAGCGTCAAAACATAGACTGCGAACTTCTTCTTCGGATTTCTGTAGCATTGAAATATGACTTTTTTGCTGACTATACTGCGGAATATAAAGAGTTGGTGGAGAAAAATGTAAAATAATGTTGATACGTACAAAAAAGTCGAATTTTTGTACATATCAGTAACAATGTGTACAAAAAATCGACTTTTTTGTACATATCAAATCAGATTATTGGTAAAACAATCTTTTGCTATGCCGCAAAAATGTAAAATAATTTACTACATTTTGTAAAAAGATGTCTTACAATATTTTGCTCTTGTCTGATGAAGATTGTGTTACATTTGCAATGTCGCTCTGCTCATGCAGAAGACATACAGTTAACTCAATGTTTAATCATCTTAATTTTCTCAACTATGGAAGAAAACAAGAACAGAGAAGAAGAACTCCAGTCAAGGCGCGAGTTCTTCAAGAAGGCGGCGAAAGCGGCTCTGCCCATCTTGGGTGCGGTTGTGTTGAGCGGTGCTGCTCCACAGATCCTGAGCGCGGCAACTCCAAGCGGATGCAGTTACGGTTGTATGGGATCCTGTTACAGTAAATGCGCTAATTCTTGCGCAAGTTTGTGTACTACAGGTTGTACAGGAAGTTGTCAAACTGGCTGCAAAGCCACATGCATGAATCGTTGTAATGCTGGTTCAGGATACTAAAACCTATTATATTAAAAATGCAAGGTGGAAGTTATCTTGAGAATGTAGGTGCAATTGCCGCTATAATTACAACTATTATAGCGATGTGTCAAATCGTGTATTCCTATCGAATAAATAAACGCAGTATTTTATTAAATTTGGATAATTGGGAAAAAATTCATTTTGGCGATAATAAAATAGGCTTGAAAAATTATAGCGGCAATGCATTAACAATTATTTCGGTTTCTGCGAGCAATAATATTCAAGTTAATACAAATTTCAAAGATTGCATAATTGTAGAAAATGATATTGTTTTTTTGTCTTTTATCCTGAATAAGACACCATTTGATGTAAAAAAATCATTTATTGATATGACTATTCAAATGATTAACGGCAAACGTAAAACAATAAGAATAGACGTTTCTCACGTCAATGAAAGTCCAAAATTGAAGTCAAGGTGGGTATAAACATGACTGCAATTAAAACAACAAACAAAGAGTGGCAATATGGACTCAACAAGCAAATCACCTTCATCGTCACCAAAGACTGCCAACTTGCTTGTAAGTATTGCTATCTTGTTGGTAAGAACATCAACGAGCGAATGTCTTTTGATACCGCCCAAAAAGCGATTGACTACATATTGAGCCGTGAGGACGAGTTCAAGGAAGAGTCAGTCGTTTGGGATTTTATTGGTGGCGAGCCGTTCTTGGAAATAGATTTGATTGACAAAATCTGCGATTACCTGAAAACCGAAATGTACAGGCTGAATCATCATTGGTTCAATTCGTATCGTTTTTCGTTCTCCACTAATGGAATCAACTACCATGAAAAAAAGGTTCAAGATTTCATAAAGAAAAATCATGAACATCTGTCAATCGGAATCACAATCGACGGAACAGAACTAAAACACGACCTCAACCGTGTTTACAAACATTCTGAAAAAGGTTCGTACAAAGATGTCGTTAAAAATATTCCGCTTTGGCTCAGCCAATTTCCAAACGCTGCGACAAAAGTAACGATTTCTTCCGCCGACATTCCATATATAAAGGAAAGTGTGTTGCATCTTTATTCCCTCGGAATCAAGGAAGTCAACATCAATTGTGTTTTTGAGGACGTTTGGAAAGATGGCGACGACAAACTCTTTGAAAAACAACTTGTTGAACTTGCTGACGAAATCATTGACAAGGATTATTACAAGGATTATGCTTGTTCGTTCTATTCTGAGCATATCGGCAAACCAATGGACATAAAGCTGGAAAACCAAAACTGGTGCGGTGCGGGCAAAATGTTGTCAATTGATGCGGCTGGCAATTTCTACCCTTGTACACGTTTTGCGCAATATTCGCTACGCAGCAAGAAAGCGTTGATAATCGGCAATGTCAACGACGGAATAGATAAGAACAAACTCCGTCCGTTTCTCACCCTTGACCGCACAACGCAAAGTCCGCAAAAATGTTTGGAGTGTGATGTTGCTTCGGGTTGCGCATGGTGTCAGGGCGAAAACTATGATGCCGCCGAAACTCCGACAATCTATCAACGCTCCACGGCTATTTGCCTAATGCACAAGGCGCGTGTCAGAGCCAACAACTACTATTGGAACAAACTCTATCGCAAACTCGAACTCGAAGGCGAAAGGGAACGATACGAACAAAACAAAATTGTTGAACCTCTAAAAACTTGTTAAAATCATGGTGCAGTATTTAGTAATACTTCTTTCCGACAAGTCAGTGCCGTTCTGTCATTACGAAAACAAAAACACTGGCAGCCTTTTGAGCCTCAACGATTTGAAAAAAGGCTTAAGGTTTTCCATGTTTGAAAATCTCTCGGTTCAATACGTTTTTCCCAATGGCGAACTACCCAGGGAATATCTTACGGCAATTGAGGAGGTTGAAAACGTCAAGATAATGCCCGCAAATTCTCCATACGTGGGGGGCGCGGACGTGATGGTTTTCAATGGATTGGAAAACCTAAATCCGCAAAAAACTGACGTTCCGTTTGTTGTAAGGCTTTACCGTGAGGAGTTTTTCGAGGATTACGAAAAATTGTTGCCACTTTTGGACAAAACACCTCATTTGAGCATAGTTTTCAAGGACTTGATTAAGTTTGGTGAAAACGATTTCAAGCAATACGAAAACGTACAGGAATCGTTGTCAAAACAAGTTGAAAAACTCTATGTTGACGGCAAAATTCCGCAACTGAACATCCTAACCGACCGTATGTATCTCGACAAAATGCGTAATTGCAACGCAGGTGTTGAGAGCATTACGCTCGCCCCTGATGGCAATTTTTACATTTGTCCAGCGTTCTACTACAATGGCGAACAACCTTGCGGCGACCCTGACAGCGGTATCTTCATCAAGAATCCGCAACTGTTGAAACTTGACTATGCACCGATTTGCCGCCGTTGTGATTCCTATCATTGCAAACGTTGCGTTTGGCTCAACAAAATGACGACTTTGGAAGTCAACACGCCGTCGCACGAACAATGCGTGGTGTCGCACCTTGAACGCAACGCCGCAAAATCTCTCTTGACTGCAATCAGAAAGCACGGCGAATTTATGCCGCAACTGCCTGAAATTGCGGATATTAACTGCTTGGATCCATTTAAAAAAATTGAAAATGGGTCGTAATTCGTAATTCATAATTCGTATTAGTAAAATGGCAAAGAAATCAATTGGAACAGTAACCGAGGACGAGAAGAAGGAAATCCAGTCGCTTTTTGAGCGCAAAAACGGACTTGCCGAACTCTCAAAAATCCTCACAGCCGACAATGCCGAACTTTACGAGAAACTTGTGAAGGACATGGGCGAGACTGGCACAAAATTTCAGTCGTGGTGGGACAGAATGTCCGCTAAATACTCTTGGGAGTCGTCCGAAAACGGACACTGGGAGATAAATTTCGACACAAACGAAATATTTTTGGTTGACTAAAACACATTGAATCATGGTATTATTGATGATTGGAACGGGCGAATTGCTGTTGATTGCTTTATTGGCGTTGTTGCTTTTCGGCGGCAAAAAACTTCCCGAACTTATGCGCGGGCTTGGCTCTGGCGTAAAGAATTTCAAGGACGGCATGAACGGACTCACCTCCGACGACAAGCCGCAGGAAATCAAGTCGGAGGCTGTTGACGGCAAGCCTTTGGACAGCAATCCTAAAGCCGAACCCATTGACGTTGAACCTGTTAAAGAAGTGCAAAAGGTTAGTGATGGCGCAGGACGATGAAAAACTTACATTCTGGGGGCATCTTGAAGTTTTACGCAAGATGCTTTTCAGAATTATAGGTGTAACATTGATTTTTGCCGTCATAATCTTTTGTTTCAAGGATTTGACGTTTGAAATCTTGCTTGCTCCGTCGAAAAGCGACTTTATTTTTTACCGTTGGGTAGAGAATTTGAGCGCGTTTTTTGGGTTTGAAGCGGCATTTCAAGATTTTAGCATTAAAATGATTAGCACCGAGTTGGCGGGACAGTTTCTTGTCCACTTGTCCACAACGTGCTATTTGGCATTGCTGTGCGCCTCGCCGTACATCGTTTTTGAATTGTATAGATTCATAGCACCTGCCCTTTACGAAAACGAAAAGAAACATTCTGTAAAAATTGCAATTGCGGTTTACGGATTATTTTTCTTGGGCGTTTTGTTGAGTTATTACGTAATTTTTCCGGTCTCGTTCAATTTCCTTGGTACTTATCAAGTTGATGAAGGTATTGAAAACCAAATAAATATCTCGTCTTATTTTTCGTCGTTTGCATCTTTGACGTTTCTTTTGGGATTGGTGTTTCAACTGCCAGTCTTGTCGTTCTTTTTAGCAAAAATTGGGATTCTTAATGCGGATGTTATGAAAAATTATCGTCGTCACGCATTCATGTTGATAATGGTTTTAGCGGCGATAATCACTCCGTCGGATTTGTTTTCGCTGTTTTTGGTCGGTCTGCCTGTTTATGGACTTTACGAATTGAGTATCAAGATAGTAAAGAGAGTGGAGAGAATACCGTAATTTTGGTAAAAAAATCTGTAATCTCATTCATTATTTCAAGCGTCATTTTTATAATTTTGTTGAAAACAAAAATCTTAAAATTATGCTTAGATTTGTCATTACATCGATTATAACTATGTTAACATCAACATTGTTGGCTCAGGGCGTGGTGAACGTTAATAGCCAAAACTCAGACAAAATGATTGTCCGCATTGCCGAAATTGAGGTTCATCCGCAGTATTTGGCTGAATATCTTGAATTTGCCAACGAGGTTGACCGTCTGAGCGTAGAGCGCGAGCCGGGCGTTATCTGCCTGTTTCCGATGCAGAGTGCCGACAACCCAACTCAAATCCGCATTCTCGAAATTTACGCCTCCGACGCCGCCTACCAAGCGCACCTCAAAACCGACCATTTTCTCAAATACAAGCAAGGCACGCTCCACATGGTAAAAAGTCTCAACCTGCCCACAATGCAGCCGTTGGACGAGGAAACTATGAAACTGATTTTTAAGAAGAAATAAAAATAAGCCGTAAATTTTGTTTTTCCAAATAAAAATTGCAACTTTGCATTGCGGAAAAAACATTATGGCTATAAAAAAACTTCCAATCGGCATACAGTCGTTCTCAAAAATGATAGAGAGCGGATTTGTCTATCTCGACAAGACGGAATTGATTTACAAACTCGCCAACACAGAGGCGTGCTATTTCCTATCTCGTCCGAGACGGTTTGGCAAAAGTCTGACGTTAAGCACTTTGCACGAATATTTCAATGGTCGCAAGGATTTGTTTGTTGGGACAAAGATGGAACAGTTGGAGCAAAAATGGGACAAGTATCCTGTGCTGCATTTCGATTTCAACATATCGTCTTATAAAACCGTTGACGACTTGAATGCACGGATCGACTATATGATAACAAAATATGAGGAAGTTTACGGCAAGGATTCGGCTGCCAAGGCGTTTCCCGACAGATTTCAATCGCTCATAACTGCCGCCGCCGCACAGACTGGCAAAAAGGTCGTAATCCTTGTTGACGAATACGACAAGCCGCTGTTGAACAACATCTTGAATG